>JAEWKP010000341.1 GCA_023393655.1 Pseudomonadota bacterium
CAATTCGACCATCCAGGAACTGGTGCCGGCGCGCGTGCGCGGCTGGGTCGATCTCGTCATCAATGGCTCGTTCTGGGTCGGCGCCGCGCTGGGCGCGGTGGGTGCGATCGTGCTGCTGGAGCCCGGCCTGCTGCCCCCGGATGTCGGCTGGCGCCTGGCCTTCTTCATCGGCTCGGTGCTGGGCCTGATCATCCTGGTCTTGCGCCAATGGATACCCGAGAGCCCGCGCTGGCTGATCAGCCATGGCCGCGCCGGCGATGCAGATGCGATCGTCGCGGATATCAAGGCCCGCGCCGGGGTGACCTATTCCCCGGAAGAAGACCTCGCCGTGACCCGGCTGCATCCGCGCGCGGTCACTCCGTTGCGCGAGGTCTTCCACACGCTGTTCGTGCGCCACCGCCAGCGCGCGCTGGTCGGGCTCATGCTGATGAGCGCGCAGGCCTTCTTCTACAACGCTATCTTCTTCACCTATGCGCTGATCCTCACCGATTTCTACCAGATCCCCTCGCAGAACATCGGCTGGTTCATCCTGCCCTTCGCGGCGGGCAATTTCTTGGGCCCGCTGATCCTCGGCCGCTTCTTCGACACGCTCGGCCGGCGCACCATGATCGCCTTCACCTATGCGATGTCAGGGCTGCTGCTCACCGCCACGGGCTATTTGTTCTGGCAGGACATGCTCACCGCCACGCAGCTCACAGCCTGCTGGAGCGTGGTCTTCTTCTTCGCCTCGGCCGCGGCGAGTTCGGCCTATCTGACGGTCGGCGAGACCTTCCCGATCGAGATGCGGGCGCTGGCGATCGCCGCCTTCTATGCGGTCGGCACCGGCATGGGCGGCGTCGCGGGGCCCTGGCTCTTCGGCATCCTGATCGACACCGGCTCGCGCGGCAGCGTCTTCGGCGGTTATCTGCTGGGGGCGGCGCTGATGCTGGCGGCGGCGGCCATCGCCGCGCGTTTCGCGATCCGTGCGGAGCGCCAGCCGCTCGAAAGCGTGGCGCGGCCGCTCAATGCGGTCGACTGACCATGGCTTGCCTGTAACCATATCGCGCGAAAGCCGGCCCGATGGAACAAAGCATCATTTAAATGCATTATTCCATACTGGCATTCCCTGTCTAAGAATGCCGTGGGAGATGTGGTGACAACAGCCTGGAGGCCGTCGTGGACAGACGCTCATTCCTGATGACACTGGTCGGTGGCTTTGCCGCTGCCGGCATGGGCGGCATCGCAGCCGCCGAAGCAGCCCAGCCCAAGTTGGCACCACTGCCGGATGCCGAGCCCAAGCAGGGCGACGAGGCCGTTACCGCCGAGATGAAGGAGGCGCTCGATAAGACCGACGCCGAATTCAGCCAGTACTACTACTATCGCCGGCCGCGCTATTATCGTCGACCGCGCTATTATTATCGCCGGCCGCGATATTACTATCGCCCGCGATACTACTATCGCCCGCGCTATTACCGCAGGCGCTACTGGTAAGCCTTTTCCGGGTCAGGCCGCACTGATGCGCGTCTGACCCGGCTCGGCGACAGTGATTCCGGCCGAGGTATACTCGCTGAGCTTGTTACGCAGCGTGCGAATCGAGATTCCCAGGATCTTGGCCGCATGCGTCCGGTTGCCCAGGCAGTGGTCGAGCGTGTCGAGGATCAGCTCGCGCTCTACATCGGCGACAGTGTGCCCGACCAGCGAACGCGTCATCGCCTCGGCCGTTTGGGCCGCCCGAGCCGCCGGATCACGCGACGGAGCCGGCGCCAACGCCTCCCCTTCCGGACTAAGCACGGCGGAGGCTGCGATCTCCGGGCCGCTCGCCAGCAGCACCGCCCGGTGCATCGTGTTCTCCAGCTCGCGGACATTGCCGCGCCAGGCGCTGGCCAGCAGGAGCTTGCGCGCGTCAGTCGCGATCGGCCGCGCCGGCAGCCCGTTCAAATCCGCATACTTCTTGGCGAAGTGATCGGCCAGCACCAGGATGTCGGCCGGCCGCTCGCGCAGCGCCGGCAGGCGCAGATGCACGACGTTGAGCCTGTAGAGCAGGTCCTCGCGGAACGAGCCCTCGCGCACCGCGTCCGCGAGGTTGCGGTTCGAGGTCGCGATGATCCGGATGTCGACCTTGACCGGTTGCGTGCCGCCGACCCGGTCGATCATGCGCTCCTGCAGCGCGCGCAAGAGCTTGGCCTGCAGGCGGACATCCATCTCCGAGATTTCGTCGAGCAGCAGCGTGCCGCCATTGGCCTCTTCGAACTTGCCGATGCGCCGCGCGACGGCGCCGGTGAAGGCACCTTTCTCATGGCCGAACAGTTCGGATTCGAGCAGGTTGTCGGGAATCGCCGCACAGTTCACCGCGACGAAAGGCCGGTCCTTGCGCCCCGATTTCTGGTGCAGGTGGCGGGCGATCACCTCCTTGCCGGTGCCGCTCTCGCCGGTGACGAGCACCGGCGCTTCCGAGCGGGCGATCTGCGAGGCGAGCTGCACGACGCGCTCCATCGCCGGATCGCGCCAGATCAGGCTGGACTGGTCGGCCGCGACCGCCTCCAGCACCGCCGCGATCAATTCCGGATCGGGCGGCAGCGGCACATATTCCCGCGCGCCGGCCTGGATCGCCGCGACGGCGGCGCGCGTATCGGTCGAGGTGCCGCAGGCGACGATCGGCGTGCGGATGCGCTCGGCCTCCAGCGCCGCGACATAATTCGCGATCGGCTGCACGACGTCGATCATCAGCAGATCGGCGCCCTTGGCGCGCAGCACGGCGAGCGTCTGGTCGAGGCTCTCGGTATGCGTCACGGCCGCGCCATGCGACATGGCGATCTTGGCGGCTGCGATGATCTGTCCCTTGAGACCGCCGGCGATGATGAGGCGCATGGCTCAGGTCCTTCTGTTCTTTGTCACTGTGGCGGGACCGGCTCTCACCGGTCCGCCTTGATGATTTCCGTCATGGTCACGCCCAGGCGATCCTCGACGACGACGACCTCCCCGCGCGCGACCAGGCGCTCGTTGACGAAGATGTCGATGGCTTCGCCGACGCGCCGGTCGAGCTCGAGCACGGCGCCCGGCACGATCTGGAGCAGGTCGCCGACCGCGACCTTCGAGGAGCCCAGCACAGCCGAGACCGTGACCGGCACGTCGAAGACCTGTTCCAGGTCCTCGGCCGTCTTCACCGGCACCGGACCCGAGCGCGCGACCGACGTGTCGCCCTGGTCGAAGGAGAGGTCGGCCTGGTTCAGCGGCGGCAGGTTGAGATCGTTCTGCTGGCTCATGGCTCAGACCTTCATGGTTCCGCATGACCGTGGCCGAACACGCGGGCGACCGCCTGCTCGACCAGGGCCGTGAGTTTCTGGCTGTCGAGGACGAAACCGCCTTCCGCCCATTCGATGCGCCCGTCGCCCGGCGCAATGTCGGATTGCCCGAGCACCATCAGCTTGCCGGAGAAGCCGTGTTCCAGCGCCAGCTTGCGGACCAGCTCCTCGGCAGCCTCGACCACGCTCTCATGGACGCGCAGGACCAGATGCGGCGCGCTACGGGCATGGCTCAGGCACTCCCGGATGGCCCCCGACAGCACCGCCAGCGGCTTTTCCGCCAGCGCGGCGCCGGCCAGCGCCTTCGCCGTCACGATCGCGACCTGCGCCGCATGTTCCTCGATCGCAGCGGTACGGGCCGCTTCCTGCGCGAAAAGCCGCTCGGCCGAACGTGCGAGCTGCCCCGTCAGGCCGGTGAGCTGCGACTGCGCCTCGCGATGCGCGTGTTCCTGCCCGGCATGGAAGCCCTCCGCGCGGGCGGCGGCGAGATCGGCCTCCCCGGCAGCCTTGCGGCCCCCTTCGCGGAAATCCGTGCCGAACATGAATTTCTTGACGGGTGCCATCTCAGTACACCAGCTCGTCGTCGGCACCGCCCTTGGACAGCACGATCTCGCCCTTTTCGGCGAGTTCCTTGGTCATCTGGACGAGTGCCGTCTGCGCCTCGTCGACCTCCTTGAGACGCAAGGGACCCATGCCCGCGATGTCGTCCTGCATGACTTTGGCGGCGCGCTGCGACATCGCCCCGAGGAAGAAGTCGCGCATCGACTGGCTGGCGCCCTTGAGTGCGCGCGCAAGCGTGCTCTTGTCGGCTTGGCTCACCAGCGTCTGCAATCCGGCGGGGTCGAGCTTGGCGAGGTCATCGAAGGTGAACATCAGGGCGCGGATGCGCTCCGCCGATTCCTGGTTCGAGGCGTCGAGCGCCGAGAGGAAGCGCATCTCGGTCTGCCGGTCGAAGCCGTTGAAGATCTCAGCCATCATCTCGTGCGGATCGCGGCGGCGGGTTTGCGTCAGGGTCGAGACGAATTCGGTGCGCAGCGTATTCTCGATATGGTCGAGCGCTTCCTTCTGGATCGATTCCAGCCGCAGCATCCGCCCCACGACCTCGATCGAGATATCGTTCGGCAGGTTGCGCAGCACGTTCGCGGCATGGTCCGGCCGGATTTTCGAGAGGATCACCGCGATGGTCTGGGGATATTCGTTCTTGAGGAAGTTCGCCAGCACGACCGCGTCGATATTACCGAGCTTCTGCCACATGTTGCGACCGGCCGGCCCGCGGATTTCCTCCATGATCAGCGCCACCTGATCGGTCGGCAGGATTTTCTCGAGCAGCGAGATCGTCCGGTCGAAGGAGCCCGTGACGGCACCGGCGCTGGAGAGCTTGCCGACGAAATCCAGCATCAGGCGTTCGACCTCGTCGGCATCGACGGTGCCGAGCTCGGCCATGGCGCGGGTGATGATCCGGATCTCGTCGTCGTCGAACTCCTGCCAGATCGAGCGGCCGTGCTCTTCGCCCAGCACCAGCAGGATGACGGCGGCGCGCTGCGGGCCGGTCATCTCGGCGACGGTGGTCACGCCGAAGCCGCCGCCCTCGATGGCGTCCTGGAAACCGGTGTTGCGCGTTGCGACGGATCGGGTGTCAGCCATGTTTCAGCGCCCCGTCACGCCGCGGACTTCTCGTGGATCCAGCTCCGCAGCACCGCGACCGAGTCGGCCGGATTCTGCGAGACCAGAGCCCCGATCTTTTCCACGGACTGCGCCTTGAGCTGCCCCTTGACCTGGGCGATCGCCAGCATCCGCTCGGAGGGGGCCGGGTCCATTTCCACGGTCAGTGCCTCGCCGTCGGAACCGGCCGTGGCGACCGCCCGCCCGCTGTCGGCCGGGTCTCCCGTCGCGCCCGGCGGGCCTGCGATGACGGTGCCATTGCGCATGAACGAGGGAATCGGGCGGACATTGTTGCCGTTGTCGGAGGCCAGCACCTGCTTCAGCAGCGGACGCACCACGGTCATCAGCACGATCAGGGTCAGCAGCGAGATCACGCCGAGCTCGGCGAAACGGACGAGATCCTCCCGGGTGAAGGAGGTGAGCTGCTGCATCAGCGTCTGCTCGGCGAGTTCGGCCGGAGGTGGCGGCGCCTCGGCGAAGCGCAGGTTGACGACCTCGACCTTGTCGCCGCGCGCCTGGTCGAAGCCAACCGCGGTGCGCACCAGCTCGCCGATCCGCTCCAGCTCTTCGTTGTTGCGGGGCTGGTAGGACAATTCGCCGGCCGGGCTGCGGCTGTAGTTGCCGTCGACGAGCACGGCGACCGAGAGCTTCTTGACCCGCCCGCCCTCCAGCACCTCGGTGCGGGTCGTGCGCGAGATCTCGTAATTGGCGACCTCCTCGTTCTTCGAGGAATTCTCGCGCTGGTTCTGCTGCGCCCCTTGGGCCTGTTGCGCGCCCGGCAATTCGTTGCCGACGGTGACCGTGCCGTTGCCGCCCTCGTTCGTCGTCGAGGCCTCGGTCCGGTTCTGGCTGGAACGCAGGACCCGGCTTTCGGGGTCGAAGCTCTCGGAGCGACTCTCGACGCGGTTGGTGTCGAGCGCGGCCGAGACCTGCACCCGCGCCCGGCCGTAGCCGACGACGCTGGCGACGATATCCTCGACCTGCGCCTTGAGGCGCTTCTCGATCGCGGTCTGCCGCTCTTCGATGCCGAGCCCGATCAGGCCCTGGTCGCTCTGGGCGCCGTCCGCCAGAAGCCTGCCGCGCTCGTCGACGATCGACACCCGCTCCGGCTTCAGCCCATCGACGGCCGAGGCGACGAGATGGCGCACAGCCCTGACCTGCGCGGCGTCGAGATCGCCCGCAAGCTTGAGCGCGATCGAGGCGCGCGGTGCCTCGCGATCGCGCTCGAACAGCCGCCGCTCGGGAATGACGAGATGGACGCGTGCGGCCTGCACCCGCCCGATCGAGCGGATGGTGCGCGACAACTCGCCTTCCAGCGCCCGGAGGTGGTTGATGTTCTGGACGAAGCTGGTCGAGGAGAAGGCGTCGCCCTTGTCGAAGATCTCGTAGCCGACGCCGCCGCCGGCCGGGATGCCCTTGCTGGCGAGGTCGAGGCGCAGGCGCGGCACATCGGCCTTCGGCACCAGCACGGTCTGGCCGTCGCCGCGCAATTCGTACTTGATGCCGCGCGCATCGAGATCCTTGAGGATGGCGCTGACGTCCTGGCTCCCGAGATCCGAGAACAGCACGCTCATCGCCGGTTGGGACATCTTGAGCATGACGAAGCCGAAGAAGCCAACGAGCACCAGCGTGACGGCCAGCATGGCCGCCAGGCGCGCCGCGCCGAATTTGGCAAACTGCTCGATCAGGCCGCTCACGCCGTCATCCGTCCCACAGAATCGCAGGGGCGGCGCACCTGCTCCGACCCACTAGGCAAGTTTTTCCCAGTGCATGGTTAGCGGGCGGTTAATTTTTGGATGCGGTTCGTTAAACTTTCCGGAACGAGGTTCGTGCACACGCGAAAGGCGCCGGCCCTGCTCGGGCCGACGCCTTTGAAAGAAAACGTGAATATCTGCTTCTTACTGGCGGTAGTGCTGAATCCGGGTCGTCCGCAGGCCGGCGAGGCCATGCTGGTCGATCGACATCTGCCAGCTCAGGAACTCGTCGACGGTCAGCGTATAGCGCTGGCACGCCTCCTCGAGGCTGAGCAGCCCGCCGCGCACGGCTGCCACCACCTCGGCCTTCCGCCGGATGACCCAGCGCCGGGTATTCATCGGGGGCAAGTCCGCGATCGTCAGCGGACTTCCGTCCGGTCCGATCACGTATTTCACCCGCGGTCGCAATGGCTCGGTCATGGTACTCTCACACAACTCAACAGAGCTACTGAGGGCATCATAGGCGGGCGGCTTTAAGAATTGGCTAAAACGATCGCTCCGGATGTCCACGACTGATTCGCAGCCGGTCACTCGCTGCGGACCACGCTCTTGACCTTGTCGATCGGGATGCTGATCGAGCCGATCTTGAGCATCGGGATCGACGAGGTGAAGTCGACGCCGTCGACCACGCCGCTGATCTGCGTCTTCGCCGTGACGCTCTCGCCGGCGACGTTCTTGGCATCGATCGTGATGCTGTACTCGCCGTCCGGCGCCGTGGTGCCGACCGAGGTCGAGCCGTCCCAGCTATAGGTCTGGTCGCCGGCGGTCAGCGTCTTGGTCAGGGTCTGGACGACGCTGCCCTTCGAATCCTTGATGGTGATCGTGGCGGTGCCGGCCGAGGCCATGTTCACGTTCCAGTCGGCCTTGCCGTCGATCAGCCGGGTCGTGGTGCCGTCGGCGGTGACCTTGGCGCCGATGAAGCCGACCGCGTTCGTCGCCGTGCCGGCGGCGCTGAGGCTGAGCAGGGAGCCGAGCGTCTCGTTGGTCCGGAGCTGCTGCTCGACGCCGGCGAATTGCACGAGCTGGGCCGTGAACTGGTTGGTGTCGAGCGGGTCCAGCGGCGACTGGTTCTTGAGCTGCGTCGTCAGCAGCGTCAGGAACTGGTCGAAATTGTTGGCGATGCCGCTCGTGGTCCCGGTCACGCCGCTATTGCTCGTGCCCGATGTGCCGGAAGTGCCTGATGTGCCGGAAACCGCCATGGCGCTTGTCCTCGTTCAGATGCTGAGATCGACACCGCCGAGCCGGATGAGACGGCGCTGCGGGGCGGGATCGATCGAAAGGGGGGCGTCCTCGGCCAGCTCTATGCCACCAGGCTGGCGCGGGCGCTGCGGCGCCTCGTCCTGCTGACGGTTCTGGCGGAAGGCCGATTGGTCGGACGGGTCGCGCAGGGTGATGTCGACGCCGCCATCGGACGGCTTCAACCCGGCCTGCTCGAAGGCGCGCTCCAGCGTGCGCGCATCGCGCTGCAGGAGGTGCAGCGTCTCGACGCGGTCGACGACCAGCCTTGCGCTGACCTCGCCCGCGTCGGAAATCGACAGGTTGACGTCGACACGGCCGAGTTCGTCGGGATCGAGCCGGATATCGAATTGCCGCGAGCCCGACATCGCGCGCAGGCCGATCTCGATCGGCACGACATGGATCGGCGTCGGCTGGCCATTCGCCGCGCTCGGCGCCGGAGCGCCGGGAGCTGCGCCCGGCGCAGCATTGGGATCGAACGGCTGGACCAGGCGGTCATGCCCGGGCTTGCCGGGCATCTGCTGCAGCAGGGTCGAGAGGTCGAACGGGGCTGCCGGCTGCTGCTGGAGCGCATCCGGTACCTTCGCGTCGGCGGGAGCCTGCGCGCCCTTGACGGCAGCCGGCTGGGCGTCGCTGGCGAGGACCTCCGCAAATTCCCGCGCACCCTGCCCGGCCGTCTCGACAGCCCGCACGCCACCTGCCGCGGCCTTGCCCTCGGCCGCCACCGC
Source organism: Pseudomonadota bacterium (assembly GCA_023393655.1). Taxonomy (GTDB): domain Bacteria; phylum Pseudomonadota; class Alphaproteobacteria; order Rhizobiales; family Beijerinckiaceae; genus Allobosea. The sequence continues at coordinate 8,662 of JAEWKP010000341.1, forward strand.
GATCCCCGCCTGCGGCTGTTCCAGTGCCGCGGCCGCGATCAGCGGCAGTCCCGCAGCCGCTGCGGCAAGCGCCGGCTTCGCCGCGCCGGTTTTCGTTGCGTTCTCGCTCGGCACCGCTTCCGCAGCATCGCCCGCAGCCGCATCGATGGCGATCAAGGGCCCCTGCGGAAGCAGAGCCGGCGCGATCACGACCACCGCCGGCGTCGCTGCGACCGGGTTTTCGGCTACCGGAGCGACAGCCGCCGACGCGACCTCGCCCTTGTCCTCGACGGCCGCCTTGCCGTCTTTCCTGGTCGCGCCCGCGCGGACCTCGCCCGCAACCTCCCCGGGCTCCGCCGTCGGTTCCTCGCCGGCCGCTTCGGTCCGGGCACCCGCCTGGGCGGTCGCCATCGCGATCAGCAGCGCGATCCCGCCCGCATCGGCCTTCGCCGCCTGCGGCACGGGCTTGCCGGGCGGAGCAGGCGCCGCGGCCGGCACCACCGGCACGGCAGCCGGCTGGAGCCCATCCAGTTGCGCGCTCAGTTGCGCGCTCACCTTTGCGGGGTCGACGATCTGGTCGGCGCCGCTGATCTCGCTGGTCGCAGCCGGTTCCACCGTGGCAGCGGCCTTCCCGGCCGTGCCGGTCTTCACCGTCCCCGCGACAGTCGCCTCCGCCTCCGGCAGAACGAAGATCTCGCCAGCCTCGTGCGGCTCCGCCTGACCGGCGCGCGACCGGGCAGCCGGCGCTTCGGCGGAGGCCTGATGGGTGAACACAGACTGGATCGGCATGAACGGTTCCGTGACGCGGGCAACAACGCGCCCGACCCTGCCCAGCAAGTTGCAAGCCAGAGACGACCCTTTCTGAATCAAGGCCTTAGCGCCGATCTCCCGCGGCAGGCGGGCAAGATGAGCCCGGTTTCCCGGCCCAGGCCGGCAGGATTTGCCGATCCTGCTGGCGGCGCCCGGCCAAAGCCGGTATAGAGCCCGCAGATGCGCCGAATGCCCGCGCCAGCCCCCGAGCCAGCGACGACCCAGCCGAGAATGACCGCTTTCCGCAATTCCCTCGACATCGCCAAGCCGCCCGCGGCGACACGCGTCGTCGCGGCGATGTCCGGCGGCGTCGATTCCTCCGTGGTCGCGGCCCTGCTCAAGCGCGAGGGCTACGACGTCGTCGGCGTCACGCTCCAGCTCTACGATCACGGCGCCGCGGTCCATCGCGCCGGCGCCTGCAGTGCCGGGCAGGACATCCATGACGCCCGCCGCGTCGCCGAGACCATCGGCATCCCGCATTACGTGCTCGATTACGAAAGCCGTTTCCGCGACGCGGTGATCGAGCGCTTCGCCGAAAGCTATCTCGCCGGCGAGACGCCGATCCCCTGCGTCGAGTGCAACCGCACCGTGAAGTTCCGCGACCTGCTCGACCTGGCGAAGGAACTCGGCGCCGATGCGCTGGCGACCGGGCACTACGTGCTCAGCCGCGATCTCGGCGACGGCCATCGCGGCCTGTTCCGTGCGGCGGATGCCAGCCGCGACCAGAGCTATTTCCTTTACGCGACGACGCAGGAGCAGCTCGACCTGCTGCGCTTCCCGCTCGGCCATATCGACAAGGCGCAGACCCGTGCGCTCGCCGCCGAGCTCGGCCTCGCCATCGCCGACAAGCCCGACAGCCAGGATATCTGCTTCGTGCCGAACGGCCGCTATGCCGACGTCATCGAGAGGCTGAAGCCTGGCGCCGCCCGTCCCGGCGACATCGTCCATCTCGACGGCCGCATCCTCGGCCATCACGACGGCGTGCTCCACTATACCGTCGGCCAGCGCAAGGGGCTGGGCATCAGCGCGAGCGAGCCGCTCTATGTCCTGCGCCTCGACGCCGACGATGCCCGCGTCATCGTCGGCCCGCGCGAGGCGCTGAGCGTCGGCGAGATCCGCCTGCGCGATCTCAACTGGCTCGGCGAGATCTCGCTCGACGCCCTGCCGCGGGAAGGGCTAGACGTCGCCGTGCGCGTCCGTTCGACCCGCGCCCCGCGCGAAGCCCGCCTCTTCCGCGATGAGGACGGCCTGCGCATCGAACTCGCCAGCGACGAGGAGGGCGTTTCGCCCGGCCAGGCCTGCGTGATCTACGCCGATGCCGGGCCCGGCTCGCGCGTCCTGGGCGGCGGCACCATCCTGCGCCGACCGCTCCCCCTGCCGGCCGTGTCCTCGCCGGCCACGCTCGCCCTGTCCTGATCATTCAGGCTCAAGCTCTTCCGTTCGGACCCTTCAAGCCATGCCGGTGACCTACGATCTCGACGGCCAGAAGCGCGTCTATGCGACCTGGGCCAAGTTCTACGACCGGATCTATCAGCGCATGCTGGCGCGCCCGCAGCGCGAGGCGGTCGAAGCGGCCTGCGCCTGCGGACCGGACATCCTCGAGATCGGCGTCGGCACCGGGCTCACCCTGCCCTATTTCACACCCGGCTCCCGCGTCTTCGGCGCCGACCTGTCGCTCGACATGCTCAAGGTCGCCCATCGCAAGGTCGAGAGCCAGAAGCTCGACCATGTCCACGGACTGATGGTGATGGATGCCTGCCGGCTCGGTTTCGGGAAGGAGTGCTTCGATGCGGTCACCGCGCAGTTCGTGATCACGCTCGTTCCCGATCCGGAGCAGGCGCTGGCCGAGATGGATCGCGTCCTCAAGCCCGGCGGCGAGATCATCATATCGAGCCGCCTCGTCGACGATGGCGGCCTGCTCGCGCCGTTCTGGAGCGCGGTCGCGCCTTTGTCGAAGGCGGTCGGCTGGAGTTCCGACTTCAAGGTCAGCCGGCTGACCGACTGGGCGCAGGCGACGGGCCGCTACGAGACGGCCCATGTCGGGCGCGGCTATTTCAAGGTCGTCCGGCTGCGCAAGCTGGCTTCTGCCGATAACCCGCAATCCAAGGCTTGACGCACCCCGCTCACGACGCCTATATCGCGCCTCGACGACGAGCCGGCTCTGCCGGTTCCGACCCTGTGGCGGGGTAGCTCAGCTGGTTAGAGCAGCGGAATCATAATCCGCGTGTCGGGGGTTCAAGTCCCTCTCCCGCTACCACTTCCCCCAAGCTCTGCGGGTGGGGAAATGATCGCCACCGATCATCTTCGTCAGGTGTCCTTCGATCGCAGCCTCTGAATCTGTTCCGGCCTCGGCCGGGTGAACCGTCACCGTAGCGATCAGGTCGCGGAGGGGCGGCTCTTTTAGTTTCCGCGCCGAATTCCCCCCGACCTTGACGCTCGCCGCCAGTCTCTCGATCGCCGCGGGATAATGCTTCGCCGCGGCCGGGCTCAGCATGACCGGCTTCGGCTGCTCGTCCTCCGCCGCGCGCTCATCCCGGGGGGCTTCTGCCCGGCGCGCAGCCGCGGCAACTCGCCGGCCAGTTCCTTCTCGTCAATGATCCCATCGATTTGGCCGCGATAGGCGAATGGGTTCGCTCGGCAGCAGCGAGCCGCTTTTCCGCTTGGGAACGCTGAATGACGATGCCCGCCGCCAGCCGCGGGCGCTCGTCATGATTGGCCTTCACATGGATCGCGATACCTCCCGCCGACCGCACCGCGAGAGCTTCAGGAACCAATCCGCCGCGCCGGTCGTTTCGCCCTCACTTTCGCTCGTCAGCAGGAGGGGCTCATGGACAGCATCATCTACCTCGTCGGTCTCGTAGTGGTCATCATGGCCATCCTGTCATTCCTCGGTCTTCGATAGGAATTCGCCATGTCCATGTCTGGAACGGACGTCGTCGTCGCTCCCGTGACCGTCAACAAGGAGAGCCGCTCCTATGTGCAGTGGGGGCCGATCATCGGCGGCGCGGTGATCGCGACCGCCATCTCGACCATCATGACGGTCTTCGGTTCGGCGATCGGCCTGTCGATGGTCTCCGCCGATTTCGAGAAGAGCTCCAGCGCCACGGCGCTGGCGGTTGCAGGAGCTCTATGGGCGCTCTGGGTCATGGCCTCGGCGACCATGGCCGGCGGCTACCTCGCAGGACGGATGCGCCAGCCGAGCTTCGATGCCAACGGCGAGGAACGCAAGGTGCGGGATGCCACCCATGGCTTGCTCGTCTGGGCAACCGGCGCACTGCTGATCACAGTTGTCGCGACCTCGTCGCTGTTCGGTGCGGCGAAGACGGCGGCCAGCGGCGCCGCCAGTGCCGGTTCGGGCGCGGCATCACTGGTCTCGCAGAATATCGATCCGCTCGCGATGGCGCTCGACAACGTCATGCGCGCCAACGGTCAGCAACCGCCGTCCGCAGAGGAGCGCGACGAAGCCTCAAGGATCTTCATCAACGCGCTGAAGAGCGGCAAGATCGAGCAAGCTGACCGGGACTATCTCGCTTCGCGGCTCGCCGCGCGTTCCGGCATCAGCGAGCAGGATGCGCAGAAGCGCATCGACGATGCCTATGCCCGGATCTCGCAGGCCAAGGAAACCGCCAAGCAGGCAGCGGAGCGTGCGCGCAAGATCGCTGTTCTGACCGCCTTCCTGACTGCGGCTGCGCTGCTGGTCGGTGCAGCGGCAGCGGCCTGGGCGGCCATGCTCGGCGGCGAGCATCGCGACGAGAACCTGCGCAGCGATCCGGCGCTCTGATCGATCGCGGTTGCCTAGCCCGGCTCCGCCTGGAGCCGGGCATTTTTGCTGTTCCTGGAAACGATCGGGTCGCGGGAGCGTTGCTCCCGCAGCATTTCAGAAAGGGCATGCGATGATCGACCGTCACCACGAGCGAAATGGCAGCACCAACGGCCCGACCGAGCCGAACCAGCGGCCGCCCGAAAAGCGCGAAGACGCTGCCAACGATGCGATGAAGGGCCCGAAGATCATCTCCGAGGGTAATCGGAAGCAGCGCGCGCAGGACCGGCATACGCCCCCCGCCGGACCCCATGCGAAGGAGTCGCAGACGAACAAGGAGGCGACGCCGGGTTCCGGCGCTCTCCCGTCGACCAGGCCGGCTCGTCTTGTCGAGCCCGGCACCGGCTGATCTTCATTCACTTCCCTCCACGGGTCCGCATCGGAAGGTGTTTCGTGGAAAAGCTGAAGATCTATCGCGCCAAGCGTGATTTCGAGAAGACCAAGGAACCGAGCGACGCGATCGCGGTCGCCCGTTCCAATCGCCTGCGTTTCGTCATTCAGAAGCACGACGCGACGCGCCTCCACTACGACCTGCGCCTGGAGCTCGACGGCGTGTTCAAGTCCTGGGCGGTGACGCGCGGCCCCTCGCTCGATCCCGCCGACAAGCGCCTCGCGGTCGAGGTCGAGGACCATCCACTCGCCTATGGCGATTTCGAGGGGACGATCCCGAAAGGCCAGTATGGCGGCGGCACGGTGCAGCTTTGGGATCGCGGCTATTGGGAGCCTGAGGGCAAGCTCAGCCCGCAGCGCCAGCTCGAGAAGGGCGACCTCAAGTTCACGGTCGACGGCAAGAGGCTGCAAGGCAGCTTCGTGCTGGTGCGGATGAAGCACGACCGTGACGGCGGCAAGCGCACCAACTGGCTGTTGATCAAGCACCGCGACGACTATGCCGTCGATTCAGATGGCGACGCGATCCTGAAGGGCGACGCTTCGGTGGCCTCGGGCCGGACGATGAAGGCGATCGCCGCCGGGCGCGGGCGCTCGCCCCAGCCCTTCCTTCTGGCCGAGCAGGCGGTCGACGCAGATGCGGTCTGGGACAGCAAGCAGGGCTTGGCGGCCGAGGAGCGCGCCGCCAAGCCGGTGCGAAGCAAAGCCGGGACCGCCCGCCCGAAAGTGCGCAGGGCCGCGGCGGTCGCTATTCCCGGTTTCGTTCCGCCGCAGCTCTGCCGGAGCGTGGAGCGGCCGCCGTCCGGCAAGGACTGGGTCCACGAGATCAAGTTCGACGGCTACCGCATCCAGGCGCGCGTCGTCGCAGGCAAAGTCACGCTGAAGACACGCAAGGGCCTGGACTGGACGAGGCGGTTCGGGGCCGTGGCCAAGGCCTTCAAGGGTCTGCCGGACGGTGTCATCGATGGTGAGATCGTCGCCCTCGATGACCAGGGCGCGCCGGATTTCGCTGCCCTTCAGGCCGCCTTGTCGGAGGAGAGGACCGGGAACCTCGTCTTCTTCGCCTTCGACCTGCTCTTTCTCGACGGCGAGGATTGGCGCGAACAGCCACTTCTTGCCCGCAAGGAAAGGCTGGCTGGGCTGATCCGGGACGCGGCCGACGGCGTCACGCTCCGCTATGTCGAACATTTCGAGACCGGCGGCGATGCGGTGCTGAAATCCGCTTGCCGCCTGTCGCTTGAGGGCATCGTCTCGAAGCAGGGCGATGCGCCCTACATCTCTGGTCGCAGCGACACATGGACGAAGGCGAAATGCCGCGCCGGCCATGAGGTCGTCATCGGCGGCTGGGCGACCACGGCGGGCAAGTTCCGTTCGCTTCTCGTCGGCGTCCATCGCGGTCCGCATTTCATCTATATCGGCCGGGTCGGCACCGGCTATGGCGCGGCCAAGGTCGCCAAGCTGCTGCCGCACCTGAAAGAACATGAAGCCAAAGCCTCGCCCTTTACCGGCAAGGGCGCACCCCGGCGAGCGCCGGGTGTGCATTGGGTCGAGCCCGCGCTTGTCGCCGAGATCGAGTTCGCAGGCTGGACCGGCGACGGCATGGTCCGCCAGGCCGCCTTCAAGGGCTTGCGCGAGGACAAGCCGGCGTCGGAGGTCGAGACCGAGCTGCCGGCGCCAGCAGCAAAAACGGCCCCGCCGAAGCCCGCGCCAGCGCGCGGCGGCCGGGTCGATGTGCTCGGCGTGCCGCTGTCCAAGCCCGACAAGCCGCTCTGGCCCGATGCCGAGGACGGCGAACCCGCCAGAAAGCTCGATCTCGCCCGCTACTTCGAAACCGTCGGCGAATGGCTGCTGCCGCATATCCAGGGCCGGCCCTGCTCGCTGCTCAGGGCGCCCGACGGGATCGAGGGCGAAATCTTCTTCCAGCGCCATGCCGGTTTGGGGACGTCGAACCTGTTCGAGCTGGTGAAGATTTCCGGCGACAGGAAGCCCTATCTCCAGATCGAACGGATCGAGGCCCTGATCGCCACCGCCCAGATCGGCGGGATCGAATTGCATCCCTGGAACTGCCGGCCGGGCGAGCCGGAGGTTCCGGGGCGCCTGGTCTTCGATCTCGATCCGGGGCCGGATGTTCCCTTCGATGCCGTGATCGTGGCAGCCAGGACGATGAAGGATCGGCTCGATGCGCTCGGCCTCGTCAGTTTCTGCAAGACCACCGGCGGCAAGGGATTGCATGTCGTGACGCCGCTGGCGAAACCTCGTCGTGGCGGCCCGGACTGGCCCCAAGCCAAGGATTTCGCCCGCCGCGTCTGTACGGCGATCGCCGCGGACGAACCCGAGCGCTATGTCGTGAACATGGCCAAGCGCCTCCGAAAGGGGCGCATCTTCCTCGATTATCTCCGCAACGACCGGATGGCAACGGCGGTGGCCCCATTATCGCCGCGCGCGAGACCGGGCGCGCATGCCTCGATGCCGCTGACCTGGCCGCAGGTGAAGTTGGGGCTCGACCCGACCCGCTACACCATCCGCACGGTTCCGAAGCTGATGACGACGAGCAAGGCCTGGGCGGACTATGACGAAGCCGAGCGGCCACTCGCGGAGGCGATCAGGAAGCTCGGTCGTTCCTGACCTGCGCGCGGCGGCACCGGAACGGATCGGCAGCCGATGCGTTTCGCGTCCGATCGGAGGCTTCCATGGCACAGCGGACATTCTGGAAAGGCTACCTCAAGCTCTCGCTCGTGACCTGCCCGGTGGCGATGATGCCGGCACGCTCCGAGAGCGAGAAAGTCCGTTTCCACACGCTGAACCGCAAGACAGGGCATCGCATCCAGAGCCGTTTCGTCGATGCGGTCACCGGCAAACCGGTCAGCGATGCCGACGAGGTCAGGGGCTATCCCAAGGGCGACGACGACTACGTCATGCTGGATGATGACGAGCTCGACGCCGTCGCGCTGGAGAGCACGCGGACCATCGACATCGAGCTCTTCGCGCCGCGCTCCTCCGTCGGCTGGATCTGGTACGACACGCCGCACTACCTCGCGCCGGACGGCAAGATCGGCGACGAGGCTTTCTCGGTCATCCGCGAGGCGATGAAAGCGACCAGGACGGTCGGCATATCCCGTCTCGTGCTCTACCGGCGCGAACGGGCAGTGCTGCTGCAGCCACGCGACAAGGGCATCGTGCTGTGGACACTGCGTTATGGCGACGAGGTCCGCGACGAGACGGACTATTTCACCGGCATCAAGAAGGCCAAGCCGGAGCCCGATATGCGCGCCCTCATGGAGAAGCTGATTACGTCACGCACGAAGGACTGGTCGCCGGAGCTCGTGCAGGACCCGGTTCAGGACGAGTTGCTGGATATCATCAAGGCCAAGCAGAAGGGCCGCAAACCGGCCCGAAAAGCTGCGCCGGCCGCCAGCGAAAGCAATGTCATCAGCATCATGGATGCGCTCAAGCGCAGCCTCGAACCGCGGAAATGATCAGCCCGCCTTGCGCCGCGGCTCGGCCTTGGCCGCCGTCTTGCGGGCGGATTTGCGCTTCGCCGCCGGCTTCTCGGTCGATTTGCCGCTTTGGCCCGCCTTGGCACTTTGCCGGAGAGCGTCGAGCAGGTTGACCACCTTCGCGGGCTCGCGCCGCTTCACCGGCTTGATCTTGCGGCCTTCGATCTTCGCCTTGACCAGTTCGGCCAGTGCGGTCTCGTAGCGATCCTCGAAGACCTTGGGGTCGAAGCGACCGGCCTTGGTCCGAATAATGTGCTCGGCGAGTTCGAGCATCTCGTCTTCGATCTTCAGCTTCGGGATATCGTCGAAGGCGCTCCCCACGGGACGCACCTCGTAGTCGAAATTGAGGGTCGTCGCGATCATCCCGGCATCGTGCGGCCGGATCAGGATCGAGCGCATCCGCCGGAAGATCACGGTGCGCGCCAGGGCGGCGGTCTCGCGGCTCGCCATGACGTCGCGGATCAGGGCGAAGGCCTCGGTCGCGACCGGTGTGCTCGGCGTCACATAGTATGGCCGGTCGAAGAACAGGTCGTCGATCTCGTCGCAAGGCAGGAAGGTCGCGACGTCGAGTGTCTTGTCGCTTTCGGGAACGGCCTCGGCGATCTCCTCCGGCTCCAGCATGATGTAGTCGCCGTCACCGCGATCGTAGCCCTTGACCTGGTCTTCCTTCTCGACCGGCTTGCCCGTGACAGCGTCGATGAACTGGCGATGGACGCGATGGCCGGTCTTGCGGTTCAGCGTGTGGAAGGAGATGCGCTCGCTGGTCGACGCAGCGGTGTAGAGCGCCACCGGGCAGGTGACTTCAGCGACCTTGAGGATTCCCTTCCAGATTGCTCGCGGCGCCATGAATGTTCCCCGGGGATTGCGCGCATGTGGGACGTCAGGGAGCAACGAACGATCCGGATGATCGTTCCCGATATGCGTCAATGCTCCGGTCTGGCCCGCGATCGACCTGAGCGTACATGTCACGGCGCGACGATCTCGACGCAAGCGGACTCAGGCTGTCGGGTCACGACCAATGAGCGACCTGTGCCAGCTGAGCGAAAGCGTCCGCGCGAATGCCTCATCAGTGAGCCCGATATCGAGGCCGCGCGCGAAGACCTCGTGCAGGAGCTTGTCGACCATCGCAATGCAGCCCAGCGCCGTCGCGAGCCGCTGTGCGGTCGGTTCGGCCGCGAGCGAGGCCTGCTCGCGTTCGGTCGCTCGGACAATGCGATGGGCAAGAGCAAGATTGGCCTTGAGTCCAATAGCGGCGAACTCGTCGAGTTCGTCGGCGAGCTGCCCCTGGCAGCGCATGAGGCCGATATTCCGGCGATAGAGATCGATATAGTAGAGATGGCCGACGACGAGGCGCTGATAAAAGCTCTGGCCGGGCTGGCGCTGGGGCCGGTTGGCACGGATCGCCTCCATGAAGGCGGTAAGCACGTCATGGGCGACGCCGCGCTTGTCCTTCCAGTGCAGGTAGAAGGTGCCGTGGGCGAAATCGGCGCGCTTGCAGATATCGGCGACCTTGAGGCCGCCGAAACCTGAATCCTGGATCAGCTCGGCTGCCGCGATCATCAGCTTTCGGCGGGTCATCTCCGAGCGCGACAGTTTCGGCGCGGCTTCAAGCTCAGCCCGCATGGCTTCCGGCAGGCTGAAGCCGGAGGTTGAGGTTCCCGCCCCGCCTGAACCAGCGGCTGCGCTCATTCCCGGTTTGGCCGCATCTACAGCTTCGTCAGCCTGCTTTGCGGGTGGATGGCCGCTTGACACGTCTCGTCTCCGATTCGCATACTGACATTGATATCAGTTTCAGGATCGTGATGCACCCATCTCTAGCACATCGCGGCGCGAAAGGGTTGCAGGCCTCCGCAGGCGGGGCGCCGATCTCCTTTGCCGGGATCACGAAGCGTTATGGGCCGGTCGAAGCGCTCCGGGAATTCTCGCTGGATGTCGCCGGCGGCGAGTTCGTCACCTTCCTCGGCCCGTCGGGCTCCGGCAAGACGACGGCGCTCAACATCCTCGCCGGCTTCATCGAGCCTACTGCCGGCGACGTGCTGATCGACGGCGTCTCGATCACCCGCCTGCCGACCGAGAAGCGCAATGTCGGCATGGTCTTCCAGAGCTATTCGCTGTTCCCGCACATGGATGTCCGCGACAATGTCGCGTTTCCGCTACGGATGCGCGGCATGCCGAAGGCCGAGCGGCATGCGCGGGCCGAGCAGGCCCTGGCAATGGTCCGGCTCGCAGGCTTCGGCGGACGCAAGCCGCATGAATTGTCCGGCGGCCAGCGCCAGCGCGTCGCCTGCGCCCGCGCCATCGTGTTCGAGCCGCGCGTGCTGCTGATGGACGAGCCGCTCGGCGCGCTCGACCTGAAGCTGCGCGAGGCGATGCAGGACGAGATCAAGGAGGTGCAGCGCCGCATCGGCTGCACGGTGATCTATGTCACGCATGACCAGGGCGAGGCGCTCGCGATGTCCGACCGGATCGTGGTGATGAGCGAGGGGCGGATCGAGCAGATCGGTACGCCGGCTGCCGTCTATGACAGCCCCAGCAACGCCTTCGTCGCGCAATTCGTCGGCGAGACCAATTTCCTGCCCGCCGAGCTGGCCGGCGGGCGGCTTTCCTTCGCGGGAGCCGATACGGCGGCACCGGCGCGCTTGCCTGAAGGTTGGCGCGGGCGGGTGGCGCTACGGCCGGAGCATTTCACGCGGGTTGCGGAGGCCGGGGTTACGCCCGCGCTCGCCGGGCGTATCGGCGACGTCGCCTTCCATGGCGGCAGCTATCGCTATGTCGTCGAGACGGAGCAGGCCGGGCGCGTGATCGTGCAGGAGCAGCGCCGGCATGGCGGCGACGGACCGGTGGTCGGCGCGCCCGTGACACTCGGGTTCAGCCTGGAAAGGGCCGCGTTCCTCGACGGCTGACGATCGATTCCACAACGACAACAAGGGGAGGAAACGAACGATGACCGCAGTGACGAGACGTGACATGGGCCGCCTGGCGCTGGGTGGCGCGGCGCTCACCGCCTTGGGCACGAGCGCCCGCGCGCAGACCGTGACGATCACCGTCAACGGCTCCGGCGGCAGCCTCGCCAAGTCGCTGGAGCGGATCTACGAGAAGCCGTTCACGGCCGAGACCGGCATCGGGGTTCGCGCCACGGCGCCCGTCTCGCTCGCCAAGCTCAAGGCGATGGTCGAGACCGGCAACATGGAATGGGACCTGACCGAGATGGGCGGGGCCGACATGATCGAGGCCGTGAAGAACAACTGGCTGACCGAAATCGACTGGTCGATCGTCGATCCCGACAACAAGCTGCCGCCGATCGCCCGCCAGAAATACGGCATGGTCACCTCGACCTTCTCGACCGTGATCGCCTATCGCACCGACAAGTTCGGCGGCAAGGCGCCGACATCCTGGGCCGATTTCTGGGATGTGAAGAGCTTCCCGGGGCCGCGCGCGCTGCAGGACTCGCCGGTGCAGAACCTCGAATTCGCGCTGCTCGCCGACGGCGTGCCGGCCGACAAGCTCTATCCGCTCGATGTCGAGCGCGCCTTCAAGAAGCTCGACCAGATCAAGCGGAACGTCGCGGCCTGGTGGACGACCGGTGCCCAGCAGGTCCAGCTCCTCGTCGATGGCGAGGCGGTGATGGGCACGGTCTGGAACGGGCGCGTGCCGCCACTCAAGAAAGAGGGCAAGCCGGTCGACATCATCTGGAACGGCGGGGCGCTCCAGCTCTCCTACTGGGCGGTGCCGAAGGGCGCCAAGCACCCGAAGGAAGCGATGCGCTACATGAAGTCGCGCCTCGATCCCGACAAGGGCGTCCAGCTCCTGCAGGATTCGCCCTATCCCGGCTTCGCGCCCGGCCTGATCGAGAAGGTCTCGCCCGATCTGGCCAAGATCCTGCCGATCCATCCGGACAATGTCGCGGTCCAATATTCGTTCAATCCGGAATACTGGAGCGAACACCGGCCGAAGCTGACCGAGCGCTGGGCCGCCTGGCTGCTGAGCTGAAGCAACCTGCTGGCCGAGGACAGGTAACGTGCTCAGGAAGTCGATGGTGGCGCCGCTGCTGGCCGCGCCGCTCCTGCTGCTCTTCGCGATCTTCTTCGTGGTCCCGTTCGTCGAGATCATGCGGATTTCGTTTTCGGGCAAGGGCGGGGCATGGGCCGGCGCGACATGGCTGATGTCCTCGCCGGTCTTCGCGGTGGTCTTCCTGAGCACGCTGAAGCTCGCGCTGAGCGTGACGCTGATCTGCCTTGTCCTCGGCTATCCCGCTGCCTGCTTCATCGCCGGCCAGCCGGCCTCGCGGCGCGGTATCTATCTCGCGCTGGTGCTCCTGCCGTTCTGGACCAGCGTGCTCGTGCGCACATACACATGGTCGCTGGTGCTCGGCCGCGAGGGTTTGCTCAACGCCTCGCTGATCTGGCTCGGGATCACCGACGAGCCGCAACGTTTCATGTTCACGCCGCTCGCCGTGCATCTCGGCATGGTGCAGATCCTGCTGCCGGTCGCCATCCTCACTCTCGTCGGCGTCATGACCGAGCTCGACACGGGGCTGGTCCGGGCTGCGCGCGTGCTTGGCGCCTCGCCCTGGCGCGCCTTCTGGCATGTCTACCTGCCGATGACGAAGCCCGGCATCGTCGCCGCCGCGATGCAGCTCTTCATCCTCTCGCTCGGCTTCTACATCACGCCGGCACTGCTCGGCGGGCCGCGCCACCGCACCATCGCCAACCTGATCGACCTGCAGGTCCACCAGATGAACGACTGGACGGCGGCCTCGGCCATGGCGCTCGTATTGCTGGCGACGACGATCGCCGCGGTCGCGCTGCTGCGCTGGCTGGTGCCGGAGCGCAATCTCTACGGAGGTGCCCGATGAGCCCCCGTATCGTCCGCATCGCGCTCGCCCTCTGGTTCTGCGCGGTCGTCTTCTTCCTGCTGTTTCCGCTGGTCTTCCTGATCCCGCTCTCCTTCAAAGAGTCGGAGATCCTGAGCTTTCCGCCGAGCGCGTGGTCGCTGCGCTGGTACCGTGTGCTCTTCACCGACGCGTCCTGGAGCGGTGCGCTCTGGCTCAGCGTCAAGATCGGCGTGCTGGTGACGATCCTGTCGATCGCCATCGGCACGGCGAGCGCGCTGGCGATCGTGCGGCATCGTTTGCCAGGCTCCGGATTGCTTTACGGGCTTGCGATCGCGCCCTTGATCGTGCCGGGCATCGTCATCGCGCTCGGCATGTTCATGCTGTTCGCGCGGCTGAAATGGCTGGAGAGCCTGACCACCCTGGTCCTCGCCCATACGGTCGTGGCGGTGCCCTATGTCATCGTCGTGGTGAGCGCTGCGCTCCGCAATCTCGACGAGACGATCGAGCGCGCGGCGCGCGTGCTCGGCGCCGGGCCGTGGCGGAGCTTCCTGCTGGTGACGCTGCCGGCGCTGCGCCCTGCGATCCTCGCCGGGGCGATGTTCGCTTTCTTCGCTTCCTTCGACGACCTGATCATCACGCTCTTCGTCTCCGGGGCGATCGAGACCCTGCCGCTCCGGATCTGGAACGACCTCAATCTCAGGCTCGATCCGACCGCCGCCGCCTGCGTGATGGTGGCGATGTCGATGATCGGGCTCGGCATCGCGGAAATCGCACGCAGCGCCGGCTTGCGCCGGCTCAGGACGGAACAGGCCGATGGATAGGGAATTGCAGGAAGCCGCGGATTTGCGCGCGCTGATCGAGGCCGAGCCGTTCCCGCGCAATCTCGCGGCGTTCATCGAGGCTTGCGCGGCGGAGATGGGCGATGCCCCGGCCGCGAATTTCTTCGAGGCCGGCATCGTCCTCAGCTATCGCGACCTTGCCGAGAAGACGCGCTCGCTCGCGGCGGGGTTGGCGGCGCGCGGCATCGGCTTCGGCGACCGCGTCGGCGTGATGCTGCCGAACATTCCGGCCTTTCCGCTGACCTGGCTGGCGCTGGCGCGGATCGGCGCGATCATGGTGCCGGTCAATGTCCGCTATACCCCGCGCGAGGTCGCCTATGTCATGACCGACAGCGGCGCCGAGACGATCGTGATCGAAGCCGGCGTGCTGGCCGAGATTGGGGCGGCATCCGAGGTCAAGGACCTGACCGCCTTCGCCAAGCCGATCACCGTTGGCGGCGAGGGTGATTGGGAAGCGCTGGCCGCGACGCCAGCCGATGGCTTCGCTCCGGCGCGCGAACCGGAGCTCGATGACCTCATCAACATCCAGTACACCTCGGGCACGACCGGCTTTCCCAAGGGCTGCATGCTCAGTCACCGCTACTGGCTGACGCTGGGCCGGGTCGCGGCGATGCGCGCCAACGGCATCGTCAAGCATGTCATCGCGGCCCAGCCCTTCTACTACATGGATCCGCAATGGCTGCTGCTGATGGCGATGCGCCTGAAGGGCACGCTCTTCGTCGCGGCCAAGGCCTCGGGCACGAATTTCCTCGACTGGGTCCGGCGCTACGGCATCGAATACTGCATCTTCCCGCAGATCGTGCTGAAGCAGGCGCCGCGGCCGGATGATCGGGACATCCCCCTGAAGATGGTCTCGGTCTTCGGCCTGCGGAAGAACATGCATGCCGAGCTTGAGCAGCGCTTCAACGTGGTGGCGCGCGAGAGCTTCGGCATGACCGAGGTCGGCTCGGCCCTGTTCACGCCCTATGGCGCGACCTCGATGGTCGGTTCCGGCACCTGCGGCATCGCCTCGCCCTTCCGCGAAGCGTCCGTCCGCGACGAGGACGGCAACGAGGTTCCGCCCGGCGAGATCGGCGAATTGTGGATCCGTGGTCCCGGCATCCTGCAGGGCTACTGGAACAAGCCGGAAGCCAATGCCGACAGCTTCCGCGAGGGCGGCTGGTTCCGCACCGGCGACCTCTTCCGGCGCGACGAGAGCGGCTTCCACTATATCGTCGGGCGGATCAAGGACATGATCCGCCGCTCGGGCGAGAATATCGCGGCGCGCGAGGTCGAGGCCGTGATGCTCGGCTGGCAGGATATTCTGGAAGCCGCCGCCATTCCCGTCCCCGATATCGATCGCGGGCAGGAGGTGAAGGCCTGCATCGTGCTCAAGCCGGGCGTTGCGGCCGATGCCTTCGATGTCGACGGCTTCTTCGCGCATTGCAGCGCGCATCTCGCGCCGTTCAAGGTGCCGCGCTTCCTCGAATTCCGCGCCAGCCTGCCGAAAACCCCGTCCGAGAAGGTCGCCAAGCACGTCATCGTCGCCGAGCGCGAGGATTTGCGGGCCGGCGCCTATGACCGCCTGTCCCGCGGCTGGCTCGCCGGCTGAACCGCTTCCGTTTCGAGATATCCGCGCCGAAGGAGAACCGCCTTGCCGCTTCGCTACGAGAAGGATGGCGACATCGCCGTCTTCACCATCGAGAACGGGTCGGTGAATCCGACCAATCCCGCCATCCACAAGGAGCTCTTCCTCGCGCTCAAGGACTTCCTGGCGGACACATCGATCCGCTGCGGCATCCTGACCGGGGCGGGCGAGCGCGGCTTCTGCGCCGGCGACGACATCAAGACCAGCTACAAGCGCGGTACGACCTCGCGCGACGAACTCGCCGACCATCTCTGGCCGCATAATGGCGAGGGTGAGACGCCGCATGACTTCTCCTGGTCGCGTGATGTGCTGGCACTTGAGCGCTTCAAGCCGATCATCGGTGCGGTCAATGGCTGGTGCCTTGGGCAGGGCATGATCTACCTGCTCTCGCTGACCGATATCCGGATCGCCTCGACCAATGCGAAATTCGGCTTCCCCGAGGTGGCCTATGGCATGGGCGGCGCCGGCGGCACCTCGCGGCTCGGCCTGCAACTCCCGCACACGGTCGCAATGTGGATGCTGCTGACCGGCGAGCCGATGGAGGCCGAGGAGGCCCTGTCGCTTCGCCTCGTCATCAAGGTCGTGGGGCCGGGCGGCCCGGTGTGGCGGGCGGGGG
>JAEWKP010000361.1 GCA_023393655.1 Pseudomonadota bacterium
CCCCCCCAAAAAATCCACGGGCCCCCCCCACCCCCGGCCCCCCTGCATCGGTGCAGGCCTCAGGCGAGCTTGGCGTAGGCCGGAACGGTGAGGAAGTCCTCGAAGTTCGGCGCGAGCGACAGGGTCTCGAACAGCGCGATCGCCTCGGGGAAGCGACCCTTGGCATAGGTCTCCGCGCCGAGCTCGCCCTTCACGCGCTCCATCTCCTCGGGCAGGCAGCGCTTGAACAGCGCGGCATCGGCCGTGATGCCGCCTTCGAGCGCGACGCCGTACTGGACGAACTGCCAGATCTGGGCGCGGCTGATCTCGGCGGTCGCGGCGTCCTCCATCATGTTGTAGATCGGAACTGCGCCACGGCCGCGCAGCCAGGCCTCGATATACTGGACGCCGACGCGGATGTTCTCGCGGAAGCCTTCCTCGGTGCGGGTGCCCTGATGGACCTCAAGCAGGTCCTTCGCGCCGATGCTCACATCGTCGCGCTTCTTGCCGAGCTGGTTGGCCTGCGGCATCAGCCGGTCGAAGACTTCCATCGCGACCGGGACGAGATCCGGGTGAGCGACCCAGGTGCCGTCATGGCCGTCACTGGCCTCGCGCTCCTTGTCGGCCTTGACCTTGGCGAAGGCCGCAGCGTTGGCCTCGGGGTTGTTCTTGACCGGAATCTGCGCCGCCATGCCGCCCATCGCGAAGGCGCCGCGCCTGTGGCAGGTCTTGATCAGCAGCAGCGAATAGGCGCGCAGGAAGGCCTTCGACATCACGACCTGCGAGCGATCCGGCAGGACATAGGCCTTGTTGCGGGCGAGCTTCTTGATGAAGGAGAAGATGTAGTCCCAGCGGCCGCAATTGAGGCCGGCCATGTGCTCGCGCAGTTCGTAGAGGATCTCGTCCATCTCGAAGGCGGCGGGCAGGGTCTCGATCAGGACGGTGGCCTTGATCGTGCCGTTCTTCAGGCCGAGCGCAGATTGCGCGGCGACGAAGACGTCGTTCCAGAGCCTTGCCTCAAGATGGCTCTCCAGCTTCGGCAGGTAGAAATAGGGGCCGGAGCCTGCGGCCAGCGCCGCCTTGGCGTTGTGGAAGACATAGAGGCCGAAATCGACCAGGGACCCGGAGGCTTCCTCACCGTCGATTTCGATGTGCCGCTCCGGCAGGTGCCAGCCGCGCGGGCGGATGATCAGGACGGCAGGTTTGGCCTTGAGCTTGTAGTCCTTGCCGTTGGTGGGATCGGTGAAGTCGATCCTGTTGGCCCAGCGGTCGCGGAGATTGACCTGGCCTTCGATCATGTTGGCCCAGACCGGGGAGGACGCGTCCTCGAAATCGGCCATGAAGACCTTCGCGCCGGAATTCAGCGCATTGACGATCATCTTTCGATCGACCGGGCCGGTGATCTCGACGCGGCGGTCGAGGAGGTCGGCCGGGATCGGCGCGACGGTCCAGTCGCCTTCGCGGATATGCTTGGTCTCGGCCAGGAAATCGGGCGTCTCGCCGGCGTCGAAGCGCTTCTGACGCTCCGCACGCAGGGCCAGCAGGCGCTTGCGGGTCTCGTTGAAGCGGCGATGCAGGTCGGCGACGAAGCCGAGCGCCTCGGTGCTGAGAATCTGCTCGAAGCCCGGCTGCAGGGCGCCCTTGACGACGACGCCGGCCGGCAGGGTGAGTGTGGGGGTGTCCGACATGGATGGTCCTCCGATAGGTTGGGACCATCATTCCGCGAAAGCGCGCTTTGCAAAATCCGGAAAAATTGACGATCACTTGTTCAAATCCGGAATGAATTTCCGTTCGCGGGTAGGAGTCGCCAAAATGCTCGTTAAAGTTGTATTGCGAGTGCAGTGAACGCATAATGACGTAACGGCAGCGCGTTTCGATTCAAAATGTGCAGATAGGCCCGACTTCCGCAAATCGATTTCAGCAATTCGTAAGTTCCGGCCGCCAACGCTTCCAGGGTCGAATGCGGCAATCCGGCCCTGGATGAAACCAATGATGAAGATCGGCTCCCTGCCTGAGATGTTCAGGCGCTTCCGCCGGGATCAACGCGGCAACGTGATGATGCTGTTCGGGCTGGTGCTCGTTCCGCTGATGGGCGTCGTCGGCGTGGCGATCGACTATTCCCGCGCCAGCAATACCCGCCAGGCGCTCAATGCGGCGATCGATTCCGCGGCGCTGATGGCGGCACGCGATGCCCAGAAGCTGACGGACGGGCAGCTCAGGACGCGTATCGACGCCTGGATCCGTGACAACCTGCCCCCCGATGTGAAAGGCGAGTTCGAAAGCGCGGCCGTGACGATCGATCGCACGGCGCGGACGATCAGGATCGAGGCCAAGGCCATTGTGCCGACGACGATCTCGCGCCTGCTCGGCACCACCCAGCTTCCCGTGGGCACGAACAGCGAGTCGACCTGGGGAACCAACAAGATCGAACTGGCGCTGGTGCTCGACAATACCGGCTCGATGTCTTCGTCGGGCAAGATGACGGCGCTGAAGCAGGCCTCCAAGGATCTGATCCAGATCATGAAGGACGCATCGATCGATCCCGAGCAGATCAAGATCTCGATCGTGCCGTTCAATACCCAGGTCCGGATCGATCGGGGTCTGAAGAACGAAAACTGGATCCGCTACGGCATGACCCGGAAGGTCAATTGCGATTGGTGGGGCAACTGCACGACGGAGACGCTGACCAAGAACACATGGGCGCAGAGCCATGGCTGCATCGCCGACCGCGACCAGAGCTACGACGTCAGCGATGCGGGCACCTATTCGGCCAGCGCCCAGCAATATCCGGCGACCTGGTGCAGCCAGACCTCGCTTGCGGAGGTCCTGCCGCTGACGTCGGATTGGGCGGCGCTGAATAGCCGCGTCGACACGATGACGCCGGTCGGCAATACCAACGTCACCATCGGTGCCGTCTGGGGCTGGGCTACGCTGTCGACGGCGGCCCCGTTCACGCAGGCGAAGCCTTCGACCGAGCCGCTGCTGAAGAAATACATGATCCTGCTGACCGACGGCGACAACACCGAGAACCGGTTCACCACCAATGGCTCGCAGATCGATGCCCGTACGACGCTCGCCTGCACCGGGGTCAAGGCGGCGGGAATCAACCTCTACACGATCCGGGTCATCAATGGCGACGCGACCCTGCTGAAGAACTGCGCGACGCGGCCGGACATGTATTACGACGTGCAGAACGCCTCGCAGCTCAGCCCGATCTTCAAGGCGATCGCCAGCGAGATCAGCGCGGTGCGCCTGACACAGTAAGCCCGAGGGCGGCGAAGCGCGCCAGGAAGCGTGCCTGCGCCGCCTCGGTGTCGAGCGGATCGAGCCAGGACAGGACTTCGGCCGGCAGCGCCTGCGGCCGGCCGAAGAATTTCAAGGCCTCCTCGCGGCCGAAGCCGGCCAGCCGCGTCGCCTCGAAGAAGGCGGCGATGGTGTCGGCCTCCTTGATCTTCCGCTTGAGGATGGCCGGCGCCGCGGCCGGCAGGCCGAAGCGCAGGTGGATCGCCGCCAGCAGGCGCAGTTCCACGCCCTTGTAGGCGTCGCCCATCACCACCTTGAACGGCGAGATCATGTCGCCGATGACGTATTCCGGTGCGTCATGCAGCAGCGCCATCAGGCGCCAGCCACGCTCCCAGTCCGGATTGAGATGGGCTGCGATCGCCTCGACCAGCAGCGAATGCTGCGCGACCGAGAAGGAGTGGGCGCCGTGCGTCTGCCCATTCCAGCGGGCGACGCGGGCGAGACCATGGGCGATGTCCTCGATCTCGATGTCGAGCGGCGAGGGATCGAGCAGATCGAGCCTGCGGCCCGAGAGCATGCGCTGCCAGGCGCGCGGCGGGGCGGCGCTGCGGGCCATCAGGCGGCGGGACGGCTGTCGCGCGCCAGCGCGGCACATTCGCTCCAGCGGAAGCAGCCGGTCAGGTGGTCGTTGACCAGCCCGCAGGCCTCCATGAAGGCGTAGACGATGGTCGGGCCGCAGAAGGTGAAGCCGGCCTTCTTCAGCTCCTTCGAGACGGTCTCCGACAGCTTGGTCTGGGTCGGCACGTCGTTCTGGGCGCGGAAGCTGTTCTGCAGCACGCGGCCGTCGAGATGCTTCCAGAGGAAATCGGCGAAGGGCTCGCGCTCGCTGATCCGGAGATAGGCCTGCGCGCTCCTGATCGTGCCCTCGATCTTGCCGCGATGGCGGATGATGCCGGGATCGGCGAGCAGGCGCTGGACATCGGCCTCGGTGAAGCGGGCGACCGCCTCCGGCTCGAACCCGGCGAAGCCGGCCCGGAAGGCGTCGCGCTTCCTCAGGATCGTGATCCAGGAGAGGCCGGCCTGGAAGCCATCGAGGATCAGCTTCTCCCATAGCGCGCGGGAATCATATTCCGGCACGCCCCATTCGGTGTCGTGATAGGCGATGTAGAGCGGATCGATGCCCGGCCAGCGGCAGCGGAACTTGCCGTCCGCGCCCTCGATCGCGATGCGCTCTTCGCCGACGATGACGGCGTCGCTCATAGGGCAGCTCCTGCGGCGGCTCCGAAGCCGGCTTCGCCGGGGAAGGGGAAGCGGATGAAGTCCGGCTTCTCCGCGAGGTGGAAAGCCATCCCGCCGCCCAGCGGCGGCGTGCCGGCGGCAAGGGCATCGGCTAGCCGATCGAGACGGAGCAGGGCGAGGGCTCGACCGTTTGCGCCGGAGCCGATGCTGCCGAGCGGCTTGCCACCGGCGGATGCGTCCGCGCCGGTTTCAGCCGCGATGCCCTCGTCAAAGACGATCGGGACCACGCGGGTGCGGGCGGTGCCGCGATGCTGCATGCGGGAGACGACCTCCTGCCCGATATAGCAGCCCTTCCTGAAGGAGACGCCGCCGAGCTGGTCGAGCAGCGCCTCGTGCGGGAAGGTGTCGCCATAGGCGAAGTCGCGCCCGCCTGCGGGAATGCCGAGCGCGATGCGGCGGGCGTGATAGGCTTCCGGCTCGGCGGTGACGAGCGCCTCGACGCCCTCGACATCGGTGATGGCGCGTTGGCCGAGTTCAGCCACGCGCGGGTCGTCATAAACAAAGCCGGCATCGGCGGGCAGGGGAGCGCCATCCGTCGAGGCGAGCACGGCGCTCTTCTCGGTGAGGTCTTCCAGCGACACCTTGGCGCGCAGCTTGTAGAGCTTCAGGCGTTTCATCAGATCGGCTG
>JAEWKP010000385.1 GCA_023393655.1 Pseudomonadota bacterium
ATGCCTTTGAACAATGCGACGTTCTGGAAGGTGCGGGCGATGCCGCCGGCAGCCGCGCGATGCGGGCGCATCTTGGCACGGCGCTCGCCCTTGAAGACGATCTGGCCTTCCTGCGGCTGGTAGAAGCAGTTGATGCAGTTCAGCATCGAGGTCTTGCCGGCGCCGTTGGGGCCGATGATGGCGCGGATCTCGCCCTTGCGAATGTCGAAGGAGACGTCGCTGATCGCCTTCACGCCGCCGAAGCGGAGCGAGATGTTCTCGACCGAGAGCAGGACCTCGCCCTTGTCGCGGACGGGCACGCCGGTCACGTTGATCGGTTCCGCGTTCATGCCGCCTTCGCCGTGGACGGCGCTCCCTCGATCGTGACGGGATAGAGCTTGGCATCGCGCACCTTGACGCGGGCCGAGATCACGCCCTTGCGGCCGTCCTCGAAAGTGACTTCGGTGGAGATGTCGGCGGCGTCCGAGCCGTCATAGAGGGCGGTGACCAGCGGGGCGTAGCGCTCGGCGATGAAGCCGCGGCGGACCTTCTGGGTACGGGTGAGCTCGCCATCGTCGGCATCGAGCTCCTTGTGCAGGATCAGGAAGCGCTTGATCTGGGCACCGCCCATCATCGGCTCGGAAGCGAGTGAGCGGTTCACCTCGTCGACATGCTTGGCGATCATGTCATAGACGAGATCGTGGCCGGCGAGCTCCTGATAGGAGGCATAGACCACATTGTTGCGCTCGGCCCAGTTGCCGACGGCGATGAGGTCGATATTGAGCGCGACGGTCGCGTAGTCGCGGCCCTGGCCGAAAGCCACGACCTCCTTGATGTTGGGATAGAATTTCAGCTTGTTCTCGATGTATTTCGGCGGGAAGAGATCGCCGCTGTTGAGCTTTCCGACATCCTTGGCGCGGTCGATGATCTTGAGATGGCCGCCGTCGTCGAAGAAGCCGGCATCGCCGGAGCGGACATAGCCGTCGGCGGTCATCGTCTCCGCGGTCTTGTCGGGGTCCTTGTAATAGCCGCCGAAAATCGAGGGCGAGCGGTAGAGCACCTCGCCATTGTCGTCGATGCGGATATCGACCATCGGCGCGGGCTTGCCGACGGTGTCGGCCTTGATCTCGCCATTGGGCTGCATGGTGATGTAGACCCCGGCCTCGGTCTGGCCGTAGAGCTGCTTCAGGTTGATGCCGATCGAGCGGTAGAAGCGGAAGAGCTCGGGGCCGATGGCCTCGCCGGCGGTGTAGCCGACCTTGATATTGGTCAGGCCGAAGCGGTTGCGTAAGGGGCCGTAGACCAGCATGTCGCCGAGCCTGTAGAGCAGGCGGCCCTTCAGCGGCACGCTCTCGCCGTTCAGGATCTGCTCGCCATAGCGCTTCGCGACATCCAGGAAATAGTGGAACATCCGGCGCTTGAGCGCGCCTGCATCCTCCATCCGCACCATGGTCACGGTCAGCATGTTCTCGAAGACGCGCGGCGGGGCGAAGGCATAGGTCGTGCCGACCTCGCGGCGATCGTCGATCACCGTGTCCGGGCTTTCCGGGCAATTGACGCAGAAGCCCGCCAGCATCGCCTGCGCATAGGAGAAGACGTGGTCGCCGACCCAGGCGATCGGCAGATAGGCGATGACCTCGTCGGTCTCGTTCAGCCCGTCGAAGCCGCAGCCGATCTCGGCGGCGATGAGGACGTTGAAATGGCTGAGCATCACGCCCTTGGGCCGTCCGGTCGTGCCGGAGGTGTAGAGGATGATGCCGAGATCGGAGCCCTGCCCCTGTTCCATCTCGCGGGCCAGCGCGGCCTCGATCTGCGGGTCCTTCAGCGCTTTCGCGCCGGCCTCGATCACGGTCTCGATGGCGTGGAGCTTGCTGTGGTCGTAGTCGCGCAGGCCCCGGGGCTCGTCGTAGAGCATGTGCCGCAGATGCGGCAGGCGCTCGGTGATCGAGAGCAGCTTGTCGACCTGCTCCTGGTCCTGCACCACGGCCACGACCGCCTCGGCATGGTCGAGGACATAGGCCATCTCCTCGGCGACGCCGTCGGCATAGACCGGGACGGGAATCGCGCCGAGCCACTGCGCCGCGCACATCGACCAGTAGAGCTTCGGCCGGTTCTGGCCGATGATCGCGACCTTCTCGCCGCGCTTCAGGCCGAGCTGCCGCAAGCCCTCGGCGAAATCGCGGACATGGGTCGCGACCTCAGCCCAGTTCCAGGACTGCCAGATGCCGAGATCCTTGTGGCGGAAGGCGACGCGCGAGGCGCGCTCCCTTGCATTGCGCAACAGCAATTTCGGAAAGGTATCCGCCTCGCCGGCGGTGCCGCTTGCCACGATTGCGTTCTCCCTGTCGAGCCGCCATGCGTCGTGGCGGCTTCCGCGGGCCGGTTTCCGGCCTCGTTCTCATGCAAGACTTGCAGGCGGCCATCATCCTTGCAAGGACCCGCTTGACAGACAATTCGCCTTTTGGTGACTATTGTCCCGCCGAAGTCTGCTTTTCACGCAGATGTGTTGCGCGGATTTTTGCATCGGCCCTGATTTTCCTCACGAATTCGGCAGATTGAATCGGCGGGCGGAACCGTGCCTGCGACGGCGGCGGACCGACTTATGCTTCATCATCTGTCTTTCGGCGTTTCCGATATCGAACGCGCCTGCGCCTTCTATGACGCGGTGCTGGCACCGCTCGGCTATGCCAGGGTCTGGCAGGACCTGCGGCCGGGCGAAGCCGGGCAGGCGGTCGGCTATGGCCTGCCGGGGAGCGGCGACAAGCTCGCGCTGAAGCACAGGCCGGAAGGACAGAGGCCGCCGGGGCCGGGCTTCCATCTCGCCTTCGCCGCGCCAGATCGGGCGGCAGTTGCCCGGTTTCATGAGGCAGCCCTTCAAAGTGGCGGGCGCGACAACGGCGCGCCGGGGCTGCGTTCGCATTACGGGCCGCACTACTACGCAGCCTTCGTGATCGATCCTGACGGCCACGCGATCGAGGCTGTGTTCAACGAGCCCGCGTAACTCGTCCTGACGGCGAGAATCGTCATGGCGAAGGCCCGCCATTCGGGGAATGATGGGCTGTTCGAGATGCGATGGCGGTCACCCGAAACTAGCGGCGCCCACCAGTTCGCGGATCTGTGATGCGCCGGTCATTGCGGATTTTTACCGGCTGGCATGCCTGGAACGGATCGAGCCAATTGCCCCAGAGGCGGCGCGCGATCGCGGACTGGGTGGCGGCATATTCGGTGAACTGGTCGGTGACCCGTTTCGAGAACAGGTCGAGGAGGCCAAACATCGCAGCGGTTCCTTTCTCAGCCATCGGCTGTTCGGGATAAGCAACGCGCGAAACGCGATTTGGTGCCCTGCAGCAATTTTCAACCTTCGTAGCGGGCGAGCCGGTCGAGGTCGCGGATGGTGACGCTGCCATGGCCGAGCTCGATCAGGCCAAGATCGGCGAGCTTCGCCAATCCCTGATTGGCCATCTGGCGCGAGATGCCGGCGAGCATGCCGAGCTCCTCCTGCGAGATCGCCAGCGTGCGGCCGAGATCGGGATAGAGGATCGGGTTGAACAGCCAGGCGAGATTGCGGGCGAGGCGCCCGGTGGAATCGAGGGTGCGCTCGGTTTCGGTAAGCGAGATGAACTGGGCGAGGCGCTCGTTGAACTGGTGGACGAGGAAGCGGTTGAAGGCGGCCGAATGCTCGAACAGCCACAGGAAGGTCGAGCGCCGCACGAAGGCGAGCCGGGTCTCGCGCAATGCCACCAGTTCATAGCGACGTGGTTCGGCCTTGATCACCGTGCCTTCGCCGAACCAGGCGCCGGATCGCATGCCGGCGAGCGTTGCGGTTTTGCCGGATTTCGTGGTCGTCGTCATTTTGACCAGCCCTTCGGCTACGCCGGTCCAGGATTCCACCCGGGCGCCGACATGGCAGATCGAGGCATTCTTGCCATAAGTCTTGAAGGAGACGCCACGCCGCGCCTCCTCGAACTCGGGCTCCGACAGGTCACGGGACCAGGAGGCGATGGCGCGCAGTTCCTCGGGGGTGATCAAGGTGGCGGTTATCCGGATGATGGAGGCGGGCTTCGGGAGG
>JAEWKP010000394.1 GCA_023393655.1 Pseudomonadota bacterium
GTCCTTGTAGGCACCGGTGGTGTAGGCGGCCGTCGCCGGGTCGGCGGCGTATTCCCAGGTGAAGACGGCGTCGTCGGCGGTCAGCGGCTTGCCGTCATGCCATTTCACGCCCTGCTTCAGCTTCCAGGTCACGGTCTTGCCGTCGGCGGACAGGCCGCCATTGGCCTTGCTCGGGATCTCGGCCGCGAGTTGCGGGAAGAGGTTGCCTTCCTTGTCCCAGCCGGCGAGCGGCTCGTAGAAGATGCGCGAGGCGATCTGGTCCTTGGTGCCCGAGGCGAAATGCGGGTTGAGCAGGGTCGGGGCCTGCCAGAGCAGCATCTTCAGCGGCCCGCCGCCGCCGGCCTTCGTCGGCTTGTATTGCAGCGTGGCATTCGCCATCGCGACGTCGTTCCAGACCAGAATCTGGGTTGCGAGCGGCGCGGCAATGCCTACGGCCGCCATCTTCTGGATGAAGGACCGGCGCGACAGCGTGCCTTCCTTCACATCCGCGACCAGGCCGCGGATTTCCTGCTCTTTCATCGAATAGCCTCCACCTTCAAACAAAATTCATCCCCGGCGCCTTCGCGCCGTGTTCTCGTTGATCGGCGCAGCAAGGCATGTGCCAACGAAAGCGTCAACTGTGCGGCGCAGGGCAGATGCGCGTTTGCCGCGAGGGCAGGGCTTCCCGGCGGCGATCATTGCATGAATGTGTCGAATTTTATTCACAGAGCACAATATTATGCCGGTTGGCCTCTGAAGACGACAGTTTTCTTTCCGTTGAGAAGGTGCCGTCTTCGACGCTTCGGGAAGCTGGCCGGCCTCGCTCCTGCCAATGTCGTTGTCCTGCGCAGCGACGCTGCAAGTGTTTTTGGTAAGGCGGGGCCTCGCGTCGTCTTGACTCGCTTATGCCAAGAATGGAATGTTTATTCCAACTGGCGGGATGTTTAAAAAATTCCTGCCGTTTCGCTTCGGGAGGCGGGTCGTTGTCGCAAGCCGGTTCGTTCAGCCGTGATCTTCACGGCAAGGTCGCCGTCGTCACTGGCGGCAGTCAGGGTTTGGGCGAGGCGATCGCCCGCGAATTCGCGGAACGCGGAGCGCGGGGACTGTTGCTGACCGGCCGCAACGCGACGCGTGGTGAAGCCGTGGCGGCAAGCCTGCGGGCGGCAGGCTGCGAGGCCCGTTTCCATCAGGTCGATCTCGCAGATCTCGATGCGGTCAGGCAGGTCGTGCCTGCGGCCGGGAAGGCCTTCGGCCATCTCGACATTCTCGTGAACGCCGCGGGCGACACTGATCGCGGTACGATCTTCGACACCGCGCCTGAGCTCTACGAGCGTATCATGGCGGTGAACCTGCGCGCGCCCTTCTTCCTGATCCAGGACGCTGCCGATCTGATGCGCCGGCAGGATGTTCCCGCCGCCATCGTCAACATCCAGTCGATGTCGGCCCATGGCGGCCAACCCTTCCTCTCCGCCTATAGCGTCTCGAAGGCCGCCTTGGCCGCGCTGACGAAGAACGCGGCCTACGGACTGCTGAAGCATCGCATCCGCGTCAACGGCCTCAATATCGGCTGGATGGCGACGCCGGGCGAGGACGCGATCATGAAGCTGCGCCATGATGCCAGGGACGGCTGGCTGGAGGAGGCGAATGCCTCCCAGCCCTTCGGTCGCCTGATCGATCCGCGCGAGGTCGCCAAGGCGGTCGCCTATCTCGCTTCGGCCGAGTCCGGCCTGATGACCGGTTCGAATATCGATTTCGACCAGACCATTCTGGGCGCGCACGACTAGCCGCGCCGCAAGGCCGTTCGACCAGATGATTGCTTGACGAGACGCGACGACGGGAATGACCAAGACCATGAAGATCGGATTGCTGGGCGCCGGCCGTATCGGGCGCATCCATGGGCTGAACGTCGCCGCGCGCGGCGACGCCGAACTCGTCGCCGTCACCGACGCGATGCCGGAGGCTGCGGCCTCGCTCGCCGCCGCCTCTGGCGCTAAGGCCACGAGCACCGAGGCGATCCTGGCGGACGCAGCCATCGACGCCGTGCTGATCTGCACGCCGACCGACACCCATGCTGACCTGATCGAGCAGGCCGTATCCGCCGGCAAAGCCGTGTTCTGCGAAAAGCCGGTCGATCTCGACGCGGCCCGCATCCGCCGCTGCCTCGCGACGGTGGAGAGGTCCGGCAAGCCGCTGATGATCGGCTTCAACCGCCGCTTCGACCCGAATTTCGCCGCGCTGGAGAAGCGGCTGCGCGCGGGCGAGGCAGGCGCGATCGAGATCGTCACGGTGATCTCGCGCGATCCGTCGCCGCCGCCGGTCGATTACGTCAAGCGTTCGGGCGGACTCTTCCGCGACATGATGATCCATGATTTCGACATGGCGCGCTTCCTGCTGGCCGAGGAGGCGGCCGAGGTCTTCGCGCTGGGTTCCGCCCTCGTCGACAAGGCGATCGGCGAGGCCGGCGACGTCGACACCGCCGCCGTGATCATGAAGACGGCCTCGGGCCGGATCGCCCAGATCTCGAATTCGCGCCGCGCCACCTATGGCTACGACCAGCGCATCGAGGTCCATGGCTCCAAGGGCATGCTGCGGGCCGGCAATATCCACGAGACGTCGGTGGAGATCGCGACCGGGCAGGGCTTCCGCGCCGACCCCGTGCAGAATTTCTTCCTGGAGCGCTATGCGGCCGCTTATCGCGCCGAGCTCGACGCCTTCATCGCGGCCTGCAACGGCAAGGCTGCCGCCTCGCCGACCGGGCTCGACGGCCTGAAGGCACAGATCCTGGCAGATGCGGCGACGCAATCCGCGCAGACCGGCAAGCCTGTCCGCGTCGATCTGGGAGCCAAGTGATGACGCCGGCCGAACGCGACCTGCGCTATTACGCGGCTCTCGGCCTCGCGGCCGAGGCGAGCCATCTGGCGCTCGGCTATTTCCAGAAGCGCGAATCCCTCGGCATCACCATGAAGGGCGCACAGGACTGGCTGACCGTCGCCGACGGCAAGGTCGAGGATTTCCTGCGCCGCCGCCTCTCGGAGCTCTTCCCGCAGGATACGGTCATCGGCGAGGAGGGCGGCGGTGAGGCCTCCAACGCGGTCTGGATTCTCGATCCGATCGACGGCACCGCGAATTTCGCCCATGGCGACCGCAACTGGTGCATCTCCATCGGCTTCCTAGCCAATCGCAAGCCGGAGATCGGCGTTGTGGCGGCGCCCGCGCTCGGCGAGGTCTATGCTGCACGGCGCGGTGCGGGAGCGACGCTCAACGGCGATCCGATCAAGGTCTCCGGCGCGGCCGATATCGCCCGCGCCTCGGTTGAGCTGGGCTGGTCGACCCGCGTGCCGGCCGCGAACTACCTCAAGGTGATCGAGCGCGGCTATACGGCCGGCGCCGCGATGAAGCGCGGCGGCTCGGGCACGCTCGGCCTCTGCCATGTCGCTAATGGCGCGAGCGACGCCTATGCCGAGCTCCATATCAACGCCTGGGACGTCGCCGCCGGCATCGTCATCGCCAGCGAGGCGGGCGCCCGGATCAACGATTTCTTCGCCGGGGAGGGCATTGCCAAGGGCAATCCGATCCTGTGCTGCACCCCGGAACTGGCGCCGGTGCTGAAGGAGATCACCGGAATCGTTTAGCCAGCACGATATTCCATTGATCTTTCGGCGAAGTCATCACAGCTTCGTCGCAAGCGGCAAAAAACAAAAGATCCGATCAGGGAGGTTCATATGCAGTTGAAATCCTGGCTCAAGGCGGGGCTTTTCGCCGCGCTCGCAACGGCGGCCTTCGCTGCCACTCCGGCCCGCGCTCAGGGGTCGCTCGTCATGTATTGCGGCGTCCAGGAGGAGTGGTGCCGCGCCATGTCGAACGCCTTCGAGAAGGAAACCGGCATCAAGGTCGCGATGACCCGCAAGTCGGCGGGTGAGATCTACGCCCAGCTCAAGGCGGAATCCTCCAATCCGCGCGGGGATATCTGGTGGGGCGGCACCGGCGATCCGCATCTCCAGGCGGCGGAGGAGGGGCTGACCCAGGAGTATGAATCGCCGAAGAACAAGGAGCTGCACGGCTGGGCGCTCGACCAGTGGAAGGCTGCCAAGCATCGTTCGGTCGGCATCTATGCCGGCGCGCTCGGCTTCGGCTTCAACACCGAGCAGATCAAGGCCAAGGGCATCCCCGAGCCGAAATGCTGGGCCGACCTGCTCAACGCCAAGCTGAAGGACGACGTCCAGGTCGCCGATCCCAATTCCTCGGGCACGGCCTATAACCTGCTGGCGACGGTGATCCAGCTCATGGGCGAGGATAAGGGCTTCGAGTACCTCAAGGCTCTCCACAAGAACGTCAGCCAGTACACCAAGTCGGGCGCGGCGCCGGCCAAGGCCGCGAGCCTCGGCGAGACCGCCGTCGGCATCGTCTTCATCCATGACGCGGTGGTCTTCGCCGTGCAGGGCGATCCGATCAAGCCGGTCGCGCCCTGCGAGGGCACGGGCTACGAGATCGGCTCGATGTCGATCGTCAAGGGCGCGCGCAATCTCGCCAACGCCAAGAAGTTCTATGACTGGGCGCTGACCCCGGCCGCGCAGGCGCTGGCTGCCCCCGCGAAGTCCTATCAGGTGCCGTCGAACAAGGCCTCGCCGGTGCCGGCGCAGTCGCCGAAGATGGATCAGATGAAGCTGATCAACTATGACTTCGTGAAATACGGCTCCTCGGCCGAGCGCACCCGCCTGCTCGCCAAGTGGGACAAGGAAGTCAAGGCGTTGCCGAAGTAAAAGTCGGCAATTTCTCCTGAATCACCGCCGTCATCCCGGACGCAGCGCAGCGGAGATCCGGGGCCCATCCTAGGGCGCTTGCGCGCTTCGATGGATCCCGGGTCAAGCCCGGGATGACGGCGCCGTTCGATCACGAAACAAGTTCCGCGGCATTCAGAGCCGAGACAATCGGCCGGCCGCATCAGGGCAAGGGAACAGGGCAACCATGGCGCCAGCGACGAGACTCGTGCTGCTGATCGGCTGGCTCGGCTATGCGCTGATGCCCTGGTATCTCGTCGAGGGCATGAGCCTGACGAACTGGACCTGGCTCGCCGAATACCCGTTCGGCAAGGCGGGCAGCGCGCTGGCGCTCGCTTTGTCCGGGCAGACGCCCTGGCTCCTGCCTGTCGGTGTCGCACTTGCAGCGGCGACACTGTTCTGGGGCAGCTCCCACCGCCAGCGCACCGCGACCGTGCTGCTCTGGGCCGGCCTGCTCGGCATGGCGCTGTTCTTCGCCCAGGCCTTCTCGATCGTCCTGAAGGACCAGGGCATCTCCTGGCTCGCTGCCCTGCTCGGCGGCGCGGGAGCAGCCCAGCGCGGCATCGGCGGCGGCGCCTTTCTCACGCTTCTGGCGCTGCTCTTCCTGCTTTGCCACGGCCTGGCCTATCGCGGCGTCTGCCGCGGCGACCTCTTCACCACCTCGACGATCGGCCTCGTCGTCCTGCTGATCGGCATCTTCATCTTCTTCCCGGTCGCGATCATCCTGAAGAGCGCGCTGATCGACCAGAACGGCGCCTTCGCGCCCGCGGCCTTCTTCGAGCGCTTCCTCGATTCCTCGATCTGGGGGCTGGGCTGCCTCAGTGCCAACGTCAATTGCGGCGTCGCCTGGAACACACTGATCCTGGCCGTGCTCTGCGGCGTCATCACCACGCTTCTCGGCCTCGCCTGCGCATTGCTCATCCTGCGGACCGGCATGCCCGGCAAGCGCGTCATGCGCGCCCTGACCGTGCTGCCGATTATCACCCCGCCCTTCGTCATCGGCCTGGCGCTGATCCTGCTCTTCGGCCGCGCCGGCGCATTCTCGACACTGCTCTACGAGTGGTTCGACATCCCGCGCTCGCGCTGGCTCTACGGGCTGCCCGGCGTCTTGCTGGCGCAGGTGCTGGCCTTCGCGCCGATCGCCTTCCTCGTGCTGATCGGCGTGGTGCAGGGCATCTCGCCCAGTCTCGAAGAAGCCTCGCAAACGCTCGGCGCCAAGCGCTGGCAGACCTTCCGCACCGTGACCTGGCCGCTGCTCAGGCCCGGCATCGCCAATGCGTTCCTGCTCGGCTTCGTCGAGAGCATGGCCGATTTCGGCAATCCGCTGGTGCTCGGCGGCAATTTCGAGGTGCTCTCGACCAAGATCTTCTTCGCAGTGGTCGGCGCTTCCTATAATCAGGGGCAGGCTGCCGTGCTCGCCATCGTGCTGCTCGCCTTCACGCTCGGCGCCTTCTGGGTGCAGCAGCGCTGGCTCGGCGACAAGTCCTATACGACCGTTACCGGCAAGGGCGATGCCGGCCTGCCGACCCCGCTGCCGCGACGCATCACCTGGCTCTCTGCCGCCGTGATCGTGCCATGGGTCGCGCTGACCGTGGTGATCTACATCGTGATCCTGGTCGGCGGCTTCGTCCGCAACATGGGTCGCGACTACACCCCGACCCTGCAGCATTACATCACCGGCTTCGCCATCGACTTCAGCAACGGCCTCTATTTCCAGGGCTCGGCCTGGGATTCCTTCTTCACGACGATCAAGGTCGCGGCCATCTCGGCGCCGCTGACGGCGGTGATCGGCCTGCTCACCGCCTATCTGCTGACGCGCCAGCGCTTCCGCGGCCGGGCGGGGCTCGAATTCGCGACGATGCTCTCCTTCGCCATTCCCGGCACGGTGCTCGGCGTCGCCTATATTCTCGCCTTCAACGTGCCGCCGGTGGAGATCACCGGCACGGGCCTGATCCTCGTGATCGCCTTCGTCTTCCGCAACATGCCGGTGGGCGTGCGCTCCGGCATCGCCGGCCTCTCGCAGATCGACAAGAGCCTGGACGAGGCCTCCACGACGCTGCGCGCCCGCAGCTTCACCACGCTCTGGCGCGTGGTGCTGCCGCTGCTCAAGCCGGCCCTGGTCTCGGCGCTGGTCTATTCCTTCGTGCGCTCGATGACGGCGGTCAGCGCCGTGATCTTCCTGGTCTCGGCCGAATACAACCTCTCCACCGCCTATATCGTCGGGCGCGTCGAGGCCGGCGAATTCGGGCTCGCCATCGCCTATTCCTCGGTGCTGATCGTCTTCATGGCGCTCGGCATCGTCCTCATCCAGTTCCTCGTCGGCGAGCGCAAGCTCGGCCGGCGTGGCCGCACTGCCACCGTTGCCGCCCCGGCGCCCGCTCCCGCGATCGGATAAGGACAGAGACCCAAGATGGCCAAGGCCGGACCCGCTTCCGTCGAATTCCGCAATGTCTCGATGCGCTATGGCGCGGTGACGGCGGTCGACAACATCAACTTCACCATCGAGGCCGGCAAGCTCGTGACCCTGCTCGGCCCCTCAGGCTGCGGCAAGACCACGACCTTGCGCATGATCGCTGGCCTCGAGATCGCCAGCGACGGCCAGATTCTGATCGGCGGCAAGGACGTGACCAAGCTCTCGGCCGCCGATCGCGACGTCTCGATGGTGTTCCAGTCCTATGCGCTCTTTCCGCATATGAGCGTACTCGACAATGCCGCCTATGGCCCGACCGTGAAGGGGCTCGGCAAGGAGCAGGCGAAGCAGATGGCGCTGGAGAAGCTGGCGCTGGTCGGCCTCAAGGGCTTCGAGAACCGCTACCCGTCCGAGCTTTCGGGCGGCCAGCAGCAACGCGTCGCGGTGGCGCGTGCCCTCGTGCTGGAGCCGCAGGTGCTGCTCTTCGACGAGCCGCTCTCCAATCTCGACGCGAAACTCCGCCGCCGCGTCCGCGAGGAAATCCGCGAGTTGCAGCAGGACCTCAACCTGACCGTGGCCTATGTCACGCATGATCAGGAGGAGGCGCTCGCCGTTTCTGACCGGATCATCGTGATGTCGAACGCCCGGATCGCGCAGGAGGGCGCGCCGCGCGACCTCTACGAGCAGCCCTCTAACGCCTTCGTCGCCGACTTCATCGGCGACGCCAATCTGATCGAGGTCACGGTG
>JAEWKP010000001.1 GCA_023393655.1 Pseudomonadota bacterium
GGCGAGCCGTCGTCGAAGAGGCTCGCCCGGTTCTGGCCGATCGCGCGTCAGCGCGCGCGCCGCCGGGCGCCGTTGGTGCGTGGTTGCTGTGTTCTTTGCTGCAAGAACGCGACGCCGCCAAGCCCTTCTTTTGCGGAACCGCCGTCTTTTCGCTCTGCCGCATGCTCAGGGCGCGCAGCACGCTCGGGATGGCGCGGACGTTCGTGACGCTCCTGACGCAGGCCGCCATTGGCCGGCTGGGCGCGCTGGCCGCCCTCACCGGGCTTGCCGCCACGGGACTGCTGCTGCCCCTGCGGGCGAGCCTGCTGCTGGCCTTGCGGACGGCCTTGTCCGCGCCCGCCGCCGTTCTGCTGCTGGCCGCGCCCGCCGCCACGCTGGTTCTGCGGCGGCTTCTTCGGCGTACGGCCATCCCAATAGGGAACGGCGCCGATCGGGGTGATCGCGACCTTGGTCAGCTTTTCGATCGCAGCGAGATCGCCGCGCTCTTCCGGCGTGCAGAAGGCGATGGCGATGCCCGCCGCGCCGGCACGAGCCGTGCGGCCGATGCGGTGGACATAGGTCTCCGACACGTTCGGCAGGTCGAAATTCACGACATGGCTGATGCCGTCGACATCGATGCCCCGCGCCGCGATATCGGTGGCGACGAGGATGCGGAGCGAACCGTCGCGGAAGGCGCCGAGCGCGCGCTCGCGCTGGCTCTGGCTCTTGTTGCCGTGGATCGCGGCCGCGTCGATGCCGGAAGCGCCGAGCTGGCGCACGACCTTGTCCGCCCCATGCTTGGTGCGGGTGAAGACGATGGCGCGCTCGAGCTCGGGCACGTTCAGAGT
Source organism: Pseudomonadota bacterium (assembly GCA_023393655.1). Taxonomy (GTDB): domain Bacteria; phylum Pseudomonadota; class Alphaproteobacteria; order Rhizobiales; family Beijerinckiaceae; genus Allobosea. Next base: position 828 of record JAEWKP010000001.1, read on the forward strand.
CTTCGCCAGCAGCGCCGGCTTGTCGTGGGCTTCCGTGAAGATGACGCGCTGGTCGATCTTCTCGGCAGTGGTCGCCACCGGCGCCACCGCGATCTCGACCGGGTCGGTGAGGTAGGCGGAGGCGATCTCGCGGATCGGCTTCGGCATGGTCGCCGAGAAGAGCAGCGTGTGGCGCTCCTTCGGGATCAGGGTCGCGATACGGCGCAGCGCGTGGATGAAGCCGAGATCGAGCATCTGGTCGGCCTCGTCGAGGACGAGGAACTCGATCTCGCGCAGCGAGACGGCGCGCTGGTCGAGGAGGGCGAGCAGGCGGCCAGGCGTGGCGACGAGGATGTCGACCCGATCGCCGAGCGCACGGATCTGCTTGCCGACGGGCACGCCGCCGAAGATCACCGTCGATCGCAGCGTGGTGAACTGGCCGTAGGTCCGGATGTTCGCCTCGATCTGGGCAGCGAGTTCGCGCGTCGGCGACAGGATGAGCGCCCGCACGGCGCGGGCCGGCATCTGGCGCGGCTTGCCGAGCAGCCGATGCAGCATCGGCAACGAAAAGGCAGCCGTCTTGCCGGTGCCGGTCTGGGCGGCGCCGAGCAGGTCGCGGCCCTGGAGAATGTGGGGAATGGCCTGCGCCTGGATCGGCGTGGGCGTCTCATAACCTTCGGCTGCGAGCGCCTTGAGAAGGGGCTCGGCAAGGCCGAGATCGGTAAACTTGGTCAAGAAAAGGCTTTCTGGGCGCCGTGATCGCGGGGGGCGCATGTGGAATCGGCTGCGCCGCAGGCCCGCATCCGGCCTGAATTCAAAGATAGTCGGACCTGCCGGCGAACCGCTAGCCACAGCGCCGGCAGGCTTGTCGTGGACCGGGATGGCTCAAGGCCCGCCCGGTCGATCAGGTATCGGCTCAGGCGACGGCGAGGTTGCCGGCCGAGGTCTTGCCGGTCTTGCGATCGGCAACGAGTTCGTAGGAGACGACCTGGCCGTCATGCAGCTCGCGCAGGCCGGCGCGCTCGACGGCGCTGATGTGGACGAACACGTCCTGGCCGCCGTTCTCAGGGGTGATGAAGCCGTAGCCCTTGGTGGCGTTGAACCACTTCACGGTGCCTTTTTCCATGGCATAGAATCCTTGCGTTCAGATCCGCGTATCGTTGCGACCCAGAGCTCGACGCGCGGACGCCTTGCAATGGTATTGTAGCGATGTGTGGTGGATCTGAATCGTGCCCGCCGACCGGATTGCCCGCGCGGAGGATTGGCCAGAACCCGGCCGCATCTCGTCATACATCGGCATGGCTAGCACGAAATGCAAGAACCGTCCAGCAAGGGGGCCATCGCCGCTTGGAACCGAGCCGGCAAGCAGATGGTTGGCAGGAAAAGGAGGCCACACCATGCCGATCACGCTCAAGGGCTCCTGCCGCTGCGGAGCCGTGCATTTTTCGGTCGAAAGCCATGCCCCGGTCCCCTACCAGCTCTGCTACTGCTCGGTCTGCCGGAAGACGGCGGGCGGCGGCGGCTTCGCGATCAACCTCTCGGCCGACGCCGCGACGCTGAAGCTCGAAGGCGAGGACAGGATCGGCAGCTTCAGCGCGGAGATCGAGCGCGATGACGGGGCTTGCGAGCGCTCGCAGGCGCAGCGCCGCTTCTGCACCACCTGCGGCACCGCTCTCTGGCTGTTCGACCCGCGCTGGCCGGAGCTGCTCCACCCCTTCGCGTCGGCAATCGACAGCCATCTGCCGCGCGCGCCCGAAAAGACCCATCTGATGCTGCGCTTCAAGGCCGGCTGGGTCGAGCCGGCGATCGGGCCGAACGACCAGACCTTCGACGAGTATCCCGCGGAATCGATCGAGGGTTGGCACCGCGCACGCGGCCTGTGGGTCGATTGATCCTACGGCCCGCGGCGGTAGCTTGCGACGAACGGATCAGCGAACGAGCTGTTCGATGAGGTTGCGCAGCGGGCCGAGATCCGGGATCGCGTGGTAGCGGCCATGTCCCACGGGTTCCGCGGCATGCTCCAGCACCCAGGTCAGCTCATGCGGCACATGCACGGCCCAGGAGCCGGCCTCCAGCGCCGGCAGGATGTCGGACTTCAGGGAATTGCCGACCATCATAGCCCGCCCTGCCCCATCGCCATGGCGGGCGAAGATACGACCGTAGGTCTCCGACCTCTTGTCGCTGACGATCTCGACCGCATGGAAGAAATCGCCGAGGCCGGATTGCGCGAGCTTGCGCTCCTGGTCGAAGAGATCGCCCTTGGTGATCAGCACCAGCCTGTAGTCGCCGGAGAGCGCCGCCAGCGTCTCTTGGACATGCGGCAAGGTCTCGACCGGATGAGCCGCCATCTCGCGGCCGGCGGCGAGAATCTCGCCGATGACGGACGCCGGGACCTGTCCCCGCGTGACCTCGATCGCCGTCTCGATCATCGAGAGCACGAAACCCTTGATGCCGAAGCCGTAGAAACCGAGATTGCGCTTCTCGGCTTCGAGCAGCCGCCCGGAAATCTCGGCCGCCTCGCCGTGCTCGCCGAGCAGCGCGACGAAGCGATCCTCCGTCATCCGGAAGAACTGCTCGTTCTGCCAGAGCGTGTCGTCGGCATCGAAGCCGATGGTGGTGAGCTTCGACATCGCGCGCGCCCTCAGCCGGAGGCGAAGCAGGAAGGCGGGAGCGTCTGCCCCTCCCATTCGGCATAGGCATCGGGCGCCAACACCCGCACCGCCACCGGCTTCTCATCGCCCGCTGGCGCGGCAGCCGGGTCTCCGATCTCACCCGGCGGCAGCTTGATGATCTTGTCCTCGATCCGGCCGGGAATCCCGGTGAGATCCAGATCGAATTGCGGCAGCCGCCATGGACGGATGATATCGCTCGCCGTCACCGAGAAGCGCACGGGCGTATCGGCCGGGAGCACCAGCGTTCCGCTCACGACACAATCGCCGTCGGAGCCCACCCCGCCCGGCTGAAGGTAGTCGTAACGCCAGCCTTCCGGCGTGCCGGTCGCCAGAATACGGCGCGCCGGTTCTGGCTCCGGCTCCTGCCTGCCGCCCTGGACAAGCAACTCCAACGCTTCGCGGCAAGACTTCTGCATCGCGGCAGGCTGCCCGCTGCATAGATCCGGCGCCTGCGCCAGGGACGGGACAGCGAAGCCAGAGCCCAGAGCGAGCAGAAGCAGCCCGCCGAAGCCGATGAGCCGCCCGCCCGTCACGGCTCAGCCATCCTTCGGCTTGATCGCGCCGAGCGCCGCCTGCGCGGCGGCGAGGCGGGCGATCGGCACGCGGAAGGGCGAACAGGAGACGTAATCGAGGCCGACGCTCTCACAGAAACCGATCGAGGCCGGATCGCCGCCATGCTCGCCGCAGATGCCGAGCTTGATGCCGGACCGGGTCTTGCGGCCGCGCTCGGCGGCGAGCTTCACCAGTTCGCCGACGCCGTCCTGGTCGATGGTGACGAAGGGATCGGCCTCCAGCAGGCCCTTGGCCGTATAGGAGCCGAGGAAGGAGGAGGCGTCGTCGCGGCTGATGCCGAGCGTCGTCTGTGTCAGGTCGTTGGTGCCGAAGGAGAAGAACTCGGCGCTCTCGGCGATCTCGGCGGCGCGCAGCGCGGCGCGCGGCAGTTCGATCATGGTGCCGACCTGATAGTCGATCTTCGTGCCGCTCTCCTCGATCACCGCCTTGGCCATGGCGTCGATGCGGGCCTTGACGAGGTCGAGCTCGGGCTTGCCCATGACGAGCGGCACCATCACCTCCGGGATCACCGGCTTGCCGGTTTCCTTGGCGGCGATGACCGCCGCCTCGAAGATGGCGCGCGCCTGCATCTCGGCGATCTCGGGGAAGGCCACCGCGAGGCGGCAGCCGCGGACGCCGAGCATCGGGTTGAACTCGTGCAATTCGGCGGCGCGGTGCTTCAGCGCGTCGGGCGTGACGCCGAGCGCGGCCGCGACCTCGCCGATCTCCTTGTCGCCATGCGGCAGGAATTCGTGCAGCGGCGGATCGAGCAGGCGGATCGTCACCGGCAGGCCGCTCATGATGGTGAAGAGCTGGACGAAGTCCTGGCGCTGGACCGGCAGGAGCTTGGCGAGCGCAGCCCGCCGGCCCTTGTCGTCCTGGGCGAGGATCATCTCGCGGACGGCCTGGATGCGGTCGCCCTCGAAGAACATGTGCTCGGTGCGGCAGAGGCCGATGCCCTCGGCGCCGAACTCGCGGGCGGTCCTGGCATCTTCCGGCGTCTCGGCATTGGCGCGGACCTTGAGACGGCGGACCTTGTCGGCCCAGCCCATCAATGTCGCGAACTCGCCGGACAATTCCGGCTTCTGCATCTTGATCTCGCCGAGCAGGACTTGGCCGGTGCCCCCGTCGATGGTGACGAAATCGCCGGCCTTCAGCGTGGTCGGGCCGACGGAGAGCGTGCCCTTGGCATAGTCGATGCGGAGCTGGCCGGCGCCGGAGACACAGGGCTTGCCCATGCCGCGCGCCACGACCGCGGCATGCGAGGTCATGCCGCCGCGCGAGGTCAGGATGCCCTCGGCAGCGTGCATGCCGTGGATGTCCTCAGGCGAGGTCTCGACCCGGACGAGGATGACCTTCCTGCCGGCCTTCCTGGCCGCCTCGGCATCGTCGGAGTTGAAGACGATCTCACCGGCAGCGGCGCCCGGCGAGGCCGGCAGGCCCATGGTCAGGACGCGGCGTTCGGCCTTGGGGTCGATGGTCGGGTGCAGGAGCTGGTCGAGCGCACCGGGCTCGACGCGGCCGACGGCCTCCTCCTGCGTGATCAGGCCTTCGGTCGCGAGCTCGACCGCGATGCGCAAGGCCGCCTTGGCGGTGCGCTTGCCGGACCGGGTCTGCAGCATCCAGAGCTTGCCCTCCTGGATGGTGAACTCCATGTCCTGCATGTCGCGATAGTGCTTCTCGAGGATGCCGTAGATGCGGCAGAGCTCGGCATAGGCCTCCGGCATCTCCGCTTCCATCGAGGGCTTGTCGGAGCCGGCCTCCTTCTTGGCGGCCTCGGTGATGTCCTGCGGGGTGCGGATGCCGGCGACGACGTCCTCGCCCTGGGCGTTGATCAGGAACTCGCCATAGAGCGCGTTCTCGCCGGTCGAGGGATTGCGGGTGAAGGCGACGCCCGTCGCGGAGGTGTCGCCCATATTGCCGAACACCATCGACTGGACGTTGACCGCCGTGCCCCAGCTCGCAGGGATGCTGTTCAGCTCGCGATATTTGATGGCGCGGGCGTTCATCCAGGAGGAGAAGACGGCGCCGACCGCGCCCCAGAGCTGCTTCTCGGGCTCCTGCGGGAAGTCGGAGCCGAGCTCCTTCCTGACGATCTCCTTGTACTTGCCGACCAAGAGCTTCCAGTCGGCGGCCTTGAGATCGGTGTCGAGATGGAGACCCTTGCGCTCTTTGTAGTCCTCCAGCGCCTCCTCGAAGAGGCCGTGGTCGATATCGAGCACGACATTGGAATACATCGTGATGAAGCGGCGATAGCTGTCCCAGGCGAAACGCTCGTCGCCCGAGGCCTTGGCGACGGCCTCGACCGTCTCGTCGTTGAGGCCGAGATTGAGGACGGTGTCCATAATGCCCGGCATCGAGGCGCGGGCGCCCGAACGCACCGAGACGAGGAGCGGATTGGCGGGGTCGCCGAAGGTCTTGCCGGTGAGCTTGGCCATGCCGGCGAGCGCGGTCCTGACCTGCCCGTCAAGCTCGGCCGGGAAGCTCTTGCCGTTGTCGTAATAGGCCGTGCAGACCTCGGTGGTGATGGTGAAGCCGGGCGGAACGGGCAGGCCCAGATTGCTCATCTCGGCCAGGTTCGCGCCCTTGCCGCCGAGCAGGTTCTTCATTCCCGCCTCACCCTCGGCCTTGCCGTCGCCGAAGGTGTAGACCCACTTCCCGCCTGCCATCACATAGCCTCTTCTGTTCAACCGGACGAGGCAAACGCCGCGCCGGCGTGAAAGTTTCGTGTGCGCGCTGCCAATGACTCTGGGTCACCGGCCGCTGGGATGAGGCGCTCATGCCCAAAACGACATGAACGATCAATGAGCGTGTGCAGCATCGCCTGATGCAGCGCAATAGCACGGCCGGGTTGCGTCAGCCCCCCTTCCCGCGCGCGGCCCGGGGCCAGCGCAGCGGCCAGTTGACGATGCGCTCGGCGACCTCCTCCTCAGGCACCTCATCCTCATTGGCGAAGACGCGACCACGCACGGAGACGCCGGCCGCGACCACCGTCTCGCGATCGCCGGAGACCAGGGGATGCCACCAGGGCAGGTCCTTGCCCTCGGCAACGAGGCGATAGGCGCAGGTCGGCGGCAGCCAGGGCAGCATGCGAACCTCCTCGGGCGTCAGCCTCACGCAATCCGGCACCTTCTGCGAGCGGTTCGGGTAGTCGCGGCAGCGGCAGGTTCCGGCCTCGAACAGGCGACAGCCGACATCGGTCGCGAAGATGCGCCCGGTGTCCTCGTCCTCGAGCTTGACGAGGCAGCAGCGGCCGCAGCCGTCGCAGAGCGATTCCCATTGTTCCGTCGACATCGCTTCCAGCGGCGTCGTCAGCCAGAACGACTGCTGTTTCGGCGGGGTTTGCGTCATGGCAGGCTTATGCGCCTGCAGACGGCAAGATGGAAGGCCGATCCCGCCGGGCCCCATGTGTCGATATGTGAACGCCGCGCTCGTGCATTTCCGGCTCCCGGCGATGAAATTTACCCTCCCGCCTCTTATCCGGGCGCTGAGCATGCCTATGTGTCCATTCCCCGGCGCTCTTCTGTTGCCAAGATGGCGAGCACGCGGCAGGACTAAGCCGGGGGCCATTCAGGAAGCCTGGATAAGGCCATGGAGTTCAGGAAGGCGGGCTGGAGGACGCGGCTGAAGCGCTTCGCGCTGGCCGCTGATTCATGGCTGGATGCCGGCCTGTGGGGCGCCGGGCGCCGCGCCGGCGAAATCCATGAGCGCATTCGCAGCGTCGCCGACCGCCTGACCGTCACCGGCGGCAAGCGCGTCGCCGCCGAATTCGCCAGCGAAGGGCTGAATGTCGGCATCGTCGGCGCGCTGATCCTGCTGATGCTGGCCTTGCCCGCTTTCCGGATCGGCAACGAAGAGGCGCTGCGCAGCCAGGTCTTCGCCGTCACCTTCCTCGACCGTTACGGCGCGCCGATCGGCCATCGCGGCGCGCGGCACGACGATTCGCTGAAACTGGAGGAGATGCCGGATCATCTGATCGAGGCGGTGCTCGCGACCGAGGATCGCCGCTTCTACGACCATTTCGGCATCGACGTGATCGGCACCTCGCGGGCCCTGCTGGTCAACACGCGGGCCTCGGGCGTCGTCCAGGGCGGTTCGTCGCTGACGCAGCAGCTCGCCAAGAACCTCTTCCTCAACAACGAGCGCTCGCTCGACCGCAAGATCAAGGAAGCCTTCCTGGCGCTGTGGCTGGAGGCGCGGCTCAGCAAGAACGAGATTCTCAAGCTCTATCTCGACCGCGCCTATATGGGCGGAGGGACCTTCGGCGCCGCGGCGGCGGCCGAGTATTATTTCGGTAAGTCGGTGAAGGACGTCTCGCTGGCGGAGGCCGCGATGCTCGCCGGCCTGTTCAAGGCGCCGACGAAATACGCCCCGCATGTCAACCTGCCGGCCGCGCGGGCGCGGGCCAACGACGTTCTCAACGCCATGGTCGATGCCGGCTTCATGACCGCCGGCCAGGTCGACAGCGCCAAGCGCAATCCCGCGACGCCGGTCGACCGCAAGCGCGATTCCAGCCCCGACTACTATCTCGACTGGGCTTTCGACGCGGTGAAGGAGCTTGCGAACGAAGGCAAGCTCGGCGCCGACCGCGTGCTGACCGTGAAGACCCCCCACGACACCGCGATCCAGCAGCGCGCCGACGAGGCGATCGAGACGATCCTGCGCCAGCACGGGCCGGCCTATCGGGTGAGGCAGGCAGCGACAGTGGTCATGGACCCGGACGGGGCCGTGCGCGCTATCGTCGGTGGCCGGGACTACGGTGCGAGCCAGTTCAATCGCGCCACCGCGGGCCTGCGCCAGCCCGGCTCCTCGTTCAAGCCCTTCGTCTACGCCGCCGCGCTCTCGGCCGGGCTCTACAAGCCGAACACGATCGTCACCGACCGGCCGGTCTGCATCGGTAACTGGTGCCCGAACAATTACGGGCGCTCCTATGCCGGCTCGATGCCGCTCACCGTCGCGCTGGCGAAGTCGATCAATACGATCCCGGTGCAGATGTCGATCGCGATCGGCCGCGCCACCGGCGAGACCCATGAGGCGCGCGCCGCCGCGATCGGGCGCCGGAAGATCGTCGAGACAGCCCGCGCCATGGGCCTGACGACGCCGCTGATCGACACGGTCTCGCTGCCGATCGGGGCGGGCGAGGTCACGGTGATCGACATGGCCGCCGGCTATTCCGTGCTCGCCAATGGCGGGCGGCGGGCGAAGCCCTATGCCGCGATCGAGATCGCCAATTCCCAGGGCGAAGTGATCTATCGCCATGACCGCGACGAACCGGAGCCGAAGCAGGTGCTGAGCTCCCAGGTCGCGCAGGACATGAACTTCATGCTCTCGAAAGTGCCGACCGAGGGCACCGGCCGGCGCGCCGCGCTCGACGGCGTCGTCACCGCCGGCAAGACCGGCACCACCAACGGCTACAAGGACGCCTGGTATGTCGGCTATTCCGGCAACCTCGTCGGCGCCGTCTGGTTCGGGAACGACAACTCCACTGAAACCGCGAACATGACCGGCGGCTCGTTGCCGGCGATGACGTGGAAGGAGATCATGCAGTTCGCCCATCAAGGCCTGGAATTGAAGCCGATTCCGGGCGTGCCCATAGCCGACCCGAAGGGTGCGGCGGTGGCCAGGGCCGGCGGTGCTCCGAGACCGGCCGGGGCAACGGCCGGCCATATGCCGCGCCAGTCCTTCGAAGTGCTCTCGGCCGTCGGTTCGATGTTCAAGGCCGTCGAGCCGCGGCGCAGCGCCGGCCGCTCCGTCCAGGTCGGTATCCGCGAGATCTCGGGCAGCGAACCACGGCTGCGCTGAGGGACAGGTGATTGACGGCGACCGGTGCGGTGGCTCAACTCCGCCCGGAACTCCTCTCCCAGGCGGAAGGGCAGCGTGCGGATTCTCGACCTCGCCTACATCCTCGCCCTCGGCGCCGGCATCGGGCTGGGCTCGGCCCATTGGGCGGTGGCCGGGCGCCCGGCCCGCGGCCCGGGGGGGGGGGGGGCGGGGG
>JAEWKP010000010.1 GCA_023393655.1 Pseudomonadota bacterium
GCATCGATGCCGAGCGAGGTGCCGCCCCAGTAGACATGGGTGTGCAGGTCGATCAGGCCGGGCGAGACGATATAGCCGGAGACGTCGCGGTCTTCCTTGGCGCCCTTCAGGTCCTTGCCGAAGCCGGAGACCTTGCCGTCCGTGAAGGCGACATCGAGGATGCCGTCATGCTTCTGGGAGGGGTCGATGACGCGGCCGCCCTTCAGGATGAGATCGTGGGTCATTAATGAGTCCTCTGGAGGCTGATCAAACCGGGGAGACGGCGCCCTTGCGCTCGACGATCAGGCCATAGGCCTGGGGCTCGCGATGCCGGGCGAAATTGAAGGTCGAGGCCTTGTAGCTCTTGCCGAGATCCATATCGCAGCGGGCAACGACGAGTTCGTCATCCTCCGTCACCGCCTGCGCCACGACCTCGCCGGTCGGCGCGATGATGCAGGAGCCGCCGATCTGGTCGACACCAGCCTCCAGCCCCGCCTTGGCGACGCCGACGACCCAGGTGGCGTTCTGGTAGGCGCCGGCCTGCATCACGAGCTGGTTGTGGAAATTGCCGAGCCGATCATGGTCCGGCGCCGGCGGGTTGTGCTTGGGGGTGTTGTAGCCGAGCACGATCAGTTCGACGTCCTGCAGGCCCATGGAGCGATAACTCTCCGGCCAGCGACGGTCATTGCAGATCATCATGCCGATATTGGCGTCCATCGTCCGCCAGACCGGCCAGCCGAGCTCCCCGGTCTCGAAATAGCGCTTCTCCAGGTTCTGGAAGGGCGCCGCCGGGCGGTGCTCGGGATGGCCCGGCAGATGGATCTTGCGGTACTTGCCGACGATCGCACCCGATTTGTCGACGAGGATCGCGGTGTTGAAGCGGCGCTTGCGGCCCTGCTCGAAGGCCAGTTCGCAATAACCGAGATGGAAGCCGACGCCGAGGCGCTTGCTCTCCTCGAAGAGCGGCGCGGTCTCGTTCGACGGCATCGCGCTTTCGAAATGGCTGTCGATCTCGGCTTCGTCGTCGATCCACCAATGCGGGAAGAAGGCTGTGAGCGCGGCCTCCGGATATACCACCAGGTCGGCGCCGTGGCTCTTGGCCTGCCGCATGAGTTCGATCATGCGGGCAACCGCCGAGGCCCGGCTCTCATCGCGCTGGATGGGGCCGAGCTGGGCGGCGGCGACGGTCAGGATACGGGTCACGTCTGGGCTCCGGATGAAGATCACCCTGCGGGCAGGGTTTCAGGCACGGAGCCGGCGCGTCAAGCGCCGGCAATGCGGGGCGTGGGTTGTCCTGGCTGCGGGGCAGGTCCTCAGAGCGTCTTGGCCAACCGCGGATCGAGCGAGTCGCGCAGACCGTCGCCGAGCATGTTCACCGCGAGCACGGTGACCGAGAGGAACACGGCCGGGAACAGGATGATATGCGGCCGGACCTGCCAGAGCGCCCTGCCCTCGGCCATGATGTTGCCCCAGGACGGTGTCGCCGGCGGCACGCCCGCGCCGATGAAGGACAGGATCGCCTCGACGATCATGGCGCTGGCGCAGATATAGGTCGCCTGCACGCTCATCGGCGCGAAGGTGTTGGGCAGGATGTGGCGGAAGATGATGCGCGGGACCCGCGCTCCGTTGGCCACGGCCGCTTCGACATAGGGCTGCTCGCGCAATGACAGCACGACGCCGCGCACCAGCCGCGCCACGCGTGGAATCTCGGCGACGGTGATCGCGATGATCACATTCTGGACCGAGCCGCGGGTCAGCGCCATCAGGGCGATCGCGAGCAGGATTGGCGGGATCGACATCATGCCGTCGATGATCCGCATGATGATGCCGTCGGCCCAGCGCACGAAGCCGGCGAAGAGGCCGATGGAGAGCCCGATGATCGAGGACAGGATCGCCACGCTGAAGCCGACGAGCAGCGAGACGCGGGCGCCGTAGACGACGCGCGAATAGATGTCGCGGCCGAGCATGTCGGTGCCGAACCAGTAGAGCTCGGAGGGCACGCGGGTACGCCTGGACGGCGCGATCGCGGTCGGGTCGACGGTGCCGAGCAGCGGCGCGAAGATGCCGATCAGCGCCATCAGGATGAGGAGCCCGCCGCCGAGCGCGACGGAAGGATGCCGGCGCAGATAGCGACGGAAGCGGGCGGTGCGGCCGAGTTCGGCCTGCACCGCTTCAGCGGCAGGAGCCGCAGTGAGCGATTGAGCGGTCAATAGCGGATCCTCGGGTCGACGAGGGTGTAGGTCAGGTCGATCAGCAGGTTCACCAGCACGTATACCAGGCTGAACATGAGCACGACGCCCTGGATGACCGGGTAGTCGCGGCGCAGGATGGCATCGACGGTGAGCCGGCCGAGGCCGGGGATGGCGAAGACGCTCTCGGTGACAACAGCGCCGCCGATCAGTAGCGCGATGCCGATGCCGATGATGGTGACGATCGGCACGGCCGCGTTCTTCAGCGAATGCAGGAAGAGCACGTCCTTCTGCGCCACGCCCTTGGCCTGGGCGGTGCGGACATAATCCTGCTGGAGGACATCCAGCATCGTGGCGCGGGTGATGCGCGCGATCAGCGCGACATAGACCAGCCCCAGCGTCACCGTCGGCAGGATGAGATTCCGCAGCCAGGGCCAGAAGCCCTGCGAGATCGGGGTGTAGCCCTGCACCGGCAGCCAGTCGAGTTTGAGTGCGAAGAAATAGGCGAGGAGATAGCCGACGACGAAGACCGGCACGGAGAAGCCGAGCACGGCGAAGCCCATCGCTGCCTTGTCGACCCAGCTGCCCGCCTTCCAGGCCGCGACCACGCCCATCGGCACAGCGACGACGACGGCGAAGATCAGCGTCAGCACCATCAGCGAGAGCGTCGGCTCGATGCGCTGGGCGATGAGCTGCGTCACCGGCAGGTTGGTGAAGATCGAGGTGCCCAGATCGCCCTGGATCACGCGGAACGACCATTCGGCGAAGCGCACGAGATAGGGGCGGTCCAGGCCCAGGCTGGCGCGGATGCGCTCGACGTCGGCGGGCGATGCCTGGTCACCGGCGATGATGGCGGCGGGATCGCCCGGCGCGACATAGAGCAGCGAAAAGACGAACAGCGCCACGAAGGCCATCACAGGGATGGTCGTAACGATGCGTCTGACGACGAAAGCAAGCATAAGGCAGTCGGACCTCGTTCACAGCGGTACCAGGGATCGCGGCCCGGACTTCTTCCGGGTCGCGACGAAGCAAGGCAGCGGAGCCGGACGGCTCCGGAAGCGCGGAGCGGCAAAGCCGATCCGCGCGGGGGCTATCAGTCTTTCTTGACATCCCAGAAGAACGGCAGCGGGCCGCTGACCACACCGGTGACGTTCTTCCGCCAGGCCTGGTAGCCGAGATAGAAGCCCGTCGGCGCGAAGACGACGTTCTCGACGGCAGCCTTGTTGAGGCGTGCCATCGCTGCCTTCTCCTCGGCCAGGTCCTTGGCGTTGAACCAGTTGGTGACCTCGGTCTCGACGGCGGGCACGTCGGGCCAGCCGAACCAGGCCTTGTCGCCATTGGCCCGGATCGCGGTATAGGCGGCCGGGTTGATGCAGTCGGCGCCGGCATGCCAGGTGTGAAACATGCTCCAGCCGCCCTGCCCCGGAGGCGTCTTCTGGGCGCGGCGGGAGCCGACCGTGCCCCAGTCGGTGGCGACGAAATCAACGTTCATGCCGATGCTTTTGAGCAGCTCCGCCGTGACATCGCCCATCGACTTGGTCGCGGCCATGTCCTGTGCGACGACGCAGACCACGGGCTCGCCCTTGTAGCCGGCCTCGGCGAGGAGCTTCTTGGCCTCGGCGACGTTGCGCTTCTTCAGGATCTCGCCGCCCTCCTCGGTGTAGAGCGGCGTACCCGGAGTGAAGAAGCCGGGCAGCGGCTTCCAGAGCTTGTCGTCATCGCCGACGACGGCCCGCATGTAGTCTTCCTGATTCATCGCTGTCAGGACGGCCTGGCGCACCTTCACGTTGTTGAAGGGCGGGAACAGGTGGTTCATGCGGAAGGCACCGACATTGCCGAGCGGGTCGCCAATATCGACATTGATGTCCTTGTGGCCCTTGAGCACCGGCACGAGGTCGGCGAGCGGGGTCTCCCACCAGTCGACCTCACCGTTCTGGAGGGCGGCGGCTGCCGTCGCCGGATCGGGCATGATCACCCATTCGACGCGGTCGACGAGGATGTTCTTGCCGCCGGCGAGCCAGTCGGCCTTCTCGGAGCGCGGCTTGTAGTCCGCGAATTTCTCGAACACCGCCTTGGCGCCGGGCACCCAGTCGCTGCGCAGGAACTTCATCGGGCCGGAGCCGATATATTCGGTGATCTGCGTGAAGGGATCGGTCTTGGCGATGCGCTCGGGCATCACGAAGGAACAGGGCGCGTTGTTCTTGGCCAGCGCCAGCAGCATCTTCGGGAAGGGCTGCTTCAGCGACCATTTCCAGGTCAGTTCATCGACCGGCGCGAGCTCCACCTGGATGGCACGGAGCATCAGGCCCATCGGATCGCGCGCCGACCAGCGCACGAGGCTCGCGACCACGTCCTTGGAGGTGACGGGCGTACCGTCATGGAACTTGAGGCCCGAGCGCAGCTTGAAGGTCCAGTTCAGGCCGTCCGAGGAGACCTCCTCGCTCTCGACCATCTGGCGCTGCGGCTGGAACTTGGAATCGATGCCGTACAACGTATCCCAGACCAGCGCCGCGGCGTTGCGGACGACGTATTGCGTTCCCCAGATCGGGTCGAAATTCGCGAGATTGGCCTGCGGCACGAACCGCAGCGTCTTGCTTGGACTCTGCGCCAGGGCCGGCATCGCCAGCCCTCCTGTCGCGGCTGCCATGCCGGCGCCCGTCGCGGATTTCAGAAACGTCCTGCGATCCATCATGTTCTCCCCTGAAGCGGCGCCTCTGAACGGGCTGCCTTGGCGCGAGTTTGGGCAGAAAAACTCCGCCTGACAACACGCAGCAGCACCCGATCGAGGCCACATCGCCGCCTGCACGGTTCGTGCCAGACGGAACTTTCGGGCGGGAGCCCGCTGTTTCGCCTCCGGACGGGCCATTTCGGCCCGGTTCCGGAAAGAATGGAAAAAACGCGATTAAATCGGTTCGACCGGTTCATCGACCCGCGCGAAGGGCCGTGCCAGCTCGAACGCTGCCGCTGCCCGCAGCACGAGCGCATCCTTGCCGAAGGCGCCGACGATCTGGAGTCCGGCCGGCAGGCCTGCCTTCGTCAAACCGCAGGGCACCGAGATCGCCGGCTGCTCGGTGATGTTGAAGGGGTAGGTGAAGGGCGTCCAGCGCGTCCAGTCCTCGCCATAGGCGCCGTGCCCGGGCGTATCGCGCCCGACAGTGAAGGCCGGCAGCGGCAGCGTCGGCGTCAGCAGCAGGTCGTATGTCTGATGGAATTGTGCCATCCGATAGGCCAGCGCATTGCGCCGGTTCAGCAGTGCGTCGACATAATCCGAAGCCGGGATACGCTCGCCCTGTTCCGCCACCGCGACGAGTCCCGGGTCCATCTGCTTGCGACCGGCGGCATCGATACTCTTCAAGGCCAGCGCCGCGCCCGAGGACCAGAGCGTCATCAGGATTTCGATCGGATCATCGAAGCCGGGATCGACCTCCTCCACCGTCGCGCCAAGCTCGGTGAAGACCTGTGCGGCGGCGGCGGTCAGCGCCGCGATCTCGGGATCGACGGTCGCGTCCTGGCCAAGGCGCGGCGACCAGGCGACGCGCAGCCCCCTCAGGCCGCCCTTGAGCCCGTCGACATAATCCGGCGGGCGATCGAGCAGCGCCGTCATGTCGCGCGCATCGGGTTGGCCGATCACCTTCATCGCCAGCGCCGTATCGGTGACCGTGCGGGTCAGCGGGCCGAGATGGGCAAGGAAACCCATGACCGAGATCGGCCAGGCCGGGACACGGCCATAGCTCGGCTTCAGGCCGACAACGCCGCTGAAGGCTGCGGGAATGCGGATCGAACCCGCCCCGTCCGTGCCCATATGGAGGCAGCCGAGATTGAGCGCGGCGCAGACGGCTGCACCCGAGGAGGAACCGCCCGGGCCGGTGCCGGTGTTCCAGGGGTTGCGGGTGATGCCGGTGAGCGGCGAATCGCCGACACCCTTCCAGCCATATTCCGGCATGGTGGTCTTGCCGAGAAAGACCGTGCCGGCCTCGCGCAACCGCGCGGTGATGGGCGAATCCTCGGCGAAGGGCGCGTCGGAGGCGATGGCCGAGCCGCGCTGCATCGACCAGCCGGCGACGCCGAGATTGTCCTTGATGGTCACGGGCACGCCGTCGAGCGGGCCGATCGCCTCGCCCTTCAGCCAGCGCCCCTGCGAGGCTTCGGCCATGGCCAGCGTCACCGCCTCGTCGCGGACGGCGAAGGCATTGACCGCGGACTCGAAGCGCTCGATCCGGGCAAGCGTATCCTTCGCGACTTCGACGGGGGAGAGCTGCTTGCTGGCATAGAGCGGGCCGAGCTCGGCGGCGGAAAGCGTGGCGATCGTCGTCATCTGGGGACCTCTCAGGCGTTGGCGACGCGCCAGGCGGTAGTGAGCAGGATATTGGCACCGGCGACCATGTCGTCGTCGGTGCTGAACTCGGCCGGATTGTGCGAGAGCCCGCCGATCGAGGGGATGAACACCATCGCCGTCGGGCAGAGCCGCGCCATCATCTGGGCGTCGTGGCCGGCGCCCGAGATCATCCGCCGGATCGGCAGACCGAATTCTCCGGCGCTGCGCTCGACCTCGGCGATGATCTCCTCGGCGAAGGGCGTCGCCGGGAAGCGGGCGAGATCGCGGAAGGAGATTTCGATGCCGTCGCGCTCGGCGAGCTCGGCGCAAAACGCGCGTACCGCCGCCTCGGCCTTTGCAAGCGGTGCATCGAGCGGATTGCGCAGGTCGAGCGTCATCACCACGGTCTCGGGCACGACATTGACGTTGCCGGGCTGGACGCGGATGACGCCGCTATTGGCGAGCTGGTTCGGAATCGTCTTCGTCAACTCGTTGGCGAAGATGTTGATGCGCGCCGCTGCGAGGCCGGGGTCCTTGCGATAGGCCATCGGGGTCGTGCCGGCATGGCTCGGGCGGCCCTTGAGCGTCAGCTCCAGCCAGCAGATCGCCTGGATGCCGGTGACGGCGCCGAGACCGCCGCCCTCGTTTTCCAGGACCGGGCCCTGCTCGATATGCATCTCGAGATAGGCATGGGCCGGCAGGAAGCCCGGCTTCTCCGCGCCCTCATAGCCGATGCGCTTCAGTTCGGCGCCAAGGCCAACGCCTTCCGAATCGACTTCCTTATGCGCCGCCTCGACGCTCATGCCACCGGCCCAGACATAAGAGCCGAGCATGTCAGGGTGGAAGCGCGCGCCCTCCTCGTTGGTGAAGGCGATCACCGCCATGTCGCGCTTCGGCGTCATCCCGGCATCGCGCAGGGCGGCGAGCACCTCGACGCCGGCGACGACGCCGAGCGCACCGTCGAAGCGTCCGCCGGTGCCGACCGTGTCGATATGCGAACCCATGATCACGGCCGGGCCATCCTCAAGCCCCTTGAGGATGCCGACGATGTTGCCGATGGCGTCGACGCGAGTATCGAGGCCGAGCGCCTTCATCTGAGCGACGAGCCAGTCGCGCCCCTGCCTGTCCTCATCGGTCAGGGCGAGGCGGCGGCAGCCGCCTTCCGCTGTCGCGCCGATCTTCGAAAGCTCGGCGAGGCGCGAGGTCAGCCTCGCGCCATCGATCCTCAGATTGGTGCTCATCGCCTCAGGCCCTCCAGCAATTTCCGAGGCAAGATGCAGACCGCGGCGACGGTTGTCGACCCGCGTCCAGCGCATCGGCTCCGAGCGGCGGACGGCGTGCCAGCGGGTGTATCGGCGCTCGGATCGGCGCTAGAAGCAGCGCCCCATGTCCGAGATCGCCGAAACCCGCCCGCATCATTCCTGGCTCGGGGAAGCCCGCGCCATGCTGGCCCTGAGCTGGCCGATGGTGCTGACCAATGTCGCGCAGACCGCGATGACGGCCACCGATGTCGTCATGATGGGCCATCTCGGCCCGGATGCGCTGGCAGCCGGCGCGCTCGGCACCAATCTCTACAATGCAACCCTGATCTTCGGCATCGGCGCGATGGGCGCGGTCTCGCCGATGATCGCGATCGAGCTCGGCCGCAACCGGCATGCGGTGCGCGATCTGCGCCGCACGGTCCGGCAGGGCTTCTGGGCCGCGGCCACCATGGTCGGGCCGATGTGGCTCTTCCTCTGGCAGGCCGAGCTCATCCTGAGAGCGATGGGTCAGGATCCCGCTCTGTCGAAGGCCGCCGCGTCCTATCTCCACACCCTGCAGTGGAGCCTCCTGCCCTTCTTCCTCTATCTGTGCCTGCGCGGCTTCGTCGCCGCGCTGCAACGGCCACGCTGGGCCTTCATCGTCGTGCTCTTCGCGGTGGCGTTCAACGCTGTCGCCAACTGGTGCCTGATGTTCGGGCGGCTCGGCTTTCCGGCGCTCGGCCTGCCCGGTTCCGGAATGGCCACGGCGTTGTCCTCGACCCTCATGTTCCTCGGCCTCGCGCTCGTGGTCATGTGGGACAGGCGCTTCCGGCGCTATCGGCTGTTCGGCCGCTTCTGGGTACCGGACTGGCCGCGCTACAGCGCCTTCTGGCGCATGGGCCTGCCGATCTCGCTGACGCTCTCCTTCGAATCGCTGATCTTCTACGGCGCCGCCTTCATGATGGGGCTGATCGGCTCGACCGCGCTCGCGGCCCACGCCATCGCGATCCAGATCGCCTCGCTCGCCTTCATGGTGCCGCTCGGCATCGGCCAGGCCGGGACCGTACGGGTCGGGCGCGCCTTCGGCTCCAGCGACAAGGAGGGCATCCGGCGCGCCGGCATGATGGCGCTCATCCTGGCACTGAGCTTCATGTGCTTCACCGCGCTCCTGATGGCGACGGTGCCGCATTGGCTGATCGCCCCCTTCCTCGACCGCTCGAAACCCGGCGCGGAAGCGGTGGCCCAGATCGCGGTGGCCTTCCTGTTCTACGCCGCCCTCTTCCAGATCGCGGACGGAGCGCAGGTCATCGGGTCGTCGATCCTCAGGGGACTCGGCGACACGCGCCTGCCGATGATTCTCGCCGGCATCGGTTATTGGGGCATCGGCCTGCCGCTTTCGGCGACACTGGGTTTCCTGACCCCGCTCGCCGGCAGCGGCATCTGGATCGGGATGGTGATCGGGCTTTCGCTCGTCGCGGTGATGATGCTCTGGCGCTGGTGGGCTCGCGAGAAGCTGGGCCTGCTCAGATGGGGATTGCGGGAGGCCACCTGAGCCGACGAGGCGGCCATCCGCCCTGTTGCCGAACGGCAACAGCGTTGCGCGGACACAATTTGGCCATCTCCTGTTCACCCCACGGCCATCTCGGCAACCTTGAACGAGGGTGAGCAACGGCGCATGGAACTCAAGGCGCCGCCCCGCCGTTCATTTCGCCCGTAACGCCGAGTTGTCCGTCGATGTCCCCCGACCGCCCATCCGCCTCCCCCCTCGCCCGGCCGACCCGCCGCATCTTCGCTGCGTTGAGCCCGCTCTTCCTTGCCGCCTGCGTCGTGAACCGACGTCCGGAGCCGTTCGAGGTTGCGCATCAGGGGCCGCATATCAGCGCCGAATATCTGGCGATGTATGGCGAGCGGCCGGATGAGCAGCACCCGCTGCCCGCGACGGACCTTTCCGAGGTCGAGCCGCAATTCCTGCGCCGCATCGTCTCCTACCCGACCCGCGAGCAGCCCGGCACGATCGTCGTCGATACCGACAATCGCTATCTCTATCTCGTGATGGAAGGCGGCCGTGCCGTGCGTTACGGCATCGGCGTCGGCAAGCAGGGCATGCCCTGGCGCGGCCGCGCCACGGTCGCGCGCAAGGCGCAGTGGCCGCGCTGGACCCCGACCCCGGCGATGATCGCCCGCGAGCCGGAGCGGAACCGTCCCTGGGCCGGCGGCATGGCCGGCGGCATCGAGAACCCGCTCGGCGCCCGCGCACTCTACCTCTACCAGGGCGGCCGCGACACGCTTTACCGCATCCATGGCACCTCCGAGCCGTGGTCGATCGGCAAGTCGGTGTCGTCGGGCTGCATCCGCCTGTTCAACCAGGACATCATCGACCTCTACGGCCGCGTTCCGACCGGCACGACCGTCGTGGTGCTCAACCGCGGCACGCTGCAGGCGCCGTCCGAGGTCGACGAGATGCCGCCGCCGGACGACGATTTCGGCAGCATCTGACGCTTTCGGCCCGATGCGGTGGCGACACCGCCTTGATACCGTCACAGGCCGATCCCACCTCTTGAGCGCGGCGCAACCGCACCGCGCAACGAGAGGAGATGACGATGACGCCGCAGGAACGCGACGTGATCGCCGGGATTTTCGACCGCCTGAAGCAGGCGGCCAATCAGCCCCGCGACCCCGAGGCTGAGACCTTCATCGCAGAGCGCCTGCGCGAGCAGCCCTATGCGCCCTATGCCATGGCCCAGGCGGTCTATGTGCAGGAGCAGGCGCTCGCCAATCTGAACCAGCAAGTCGAAAGTCTGCAGGCGCAGTTGCGAGAGGCGCAGGCGCGCGCCAGCGAGCCGGCTCAACCGCAGGCCGGTGGCTTCCTGTCCGGCATCTTCGGCGGTGGGTCGGTGCCGCGCACCGGATCGGTTCCGCCCGTGCCGCCGCGCACTGCTGACGCCAACGCACCGTCCGGCGTCTGGAACACACAGCCGCAGAGCGCTCCCGGCCAGGCCATGCCGATGCAGGCGCAAGGCCAGCCCGGCCCGTGGAGCAACCAGCCGCAGCAGCAAGCCCGCGGCGGCGGCTTCATGGCGAGCGCGCTGACCACCGCGGCCGGCGTCGCCGGTGGCATGATGCTCGGCAATGTGCTGACCAACGCCTTCGGCGGCGGCAGCAAGCCCGCCGCCCAGACCGCGAGCGACACCGGCGTGAGCTCCAGTTCGACACCGGCTGCACCGCAGCAAGCCGCTGCCGACCAGAGCGCCAGCGCCCAGCCCGCAGCCGACCAGACGGCGCAGGATCGCGGCTACGGCCAGGGCTATGACGGCGAGGCCGGCTACCAGAACGCGGGCTATGACGACGCCGATCCCGGCTTCGACGATGGCGGCGGGGACGACGACAGCTGGGTCTGAGGCGTCTTACGCCCCTGACAAACCAATCGAATTCGAACGGCGGCCCGCCACGCGGAGCCGCCGTTTTTCATGGGCAGTGGCTGAAGCGCGACCTCAGATCACCAGCACCTTGGCGCCGACGCGGACCCGCTCGTAGAGATCGGTGACGTCGTCATTGGTCATGCGGATGCAGCCCGAGGACACTGCCTGCCCGATCGTGTTCGGCTCGTTGGTGCCGTGGATGCGGTAGAGCGTCGAGCCGAGATACATGGCGCGCGCGCCCATCGGATTTTCGGGGCCGCCTGCCATGAAGCGCGGCAGGTCGGGCCGGCGCTTCAGCATCTCGGCCGGGGGCGTCCAGCTCGGCCATTCCGCCTTCCGGGTGATCGTTTTCATACCCGACCAGGAGAAGCCCGGCCGCCCGACGCCGATGCCGTAGCGCATGGCCCGGCCGCCCGGCTGCACCAGGAAGAGGAAGCGCTGCGGCGTGTCGATGATGATCGTGCCGGGCTTGTGCGGCCCGTCATAGGCGACTTCCTGCTTGCGGAAGCGCGGGTCGACGATCTGCTGGATGCCTTGCTGAGGCTCGACGGGCTCACCGAGCGCGGCCATGCGGCGTGCGGCACGCAGCTGACGCGCCGCCTCGAACGGGTCCGGCTCGTAGCCGCCCTGCGGCTGCATGCGCTGGCCGTAGGCATAGCCGCCGGGACGGTTATAGACCGCGCCACTGCGGCCATAAGGCGTCGGATCGCGCCCGGTCATCAGCATCTCGATGAAGCCGCCGCCGTAATTGCCGTGTCCGCGGCTCGCGGCCATCGGATCGTTCGGCGCGGCGTAGCCGTTCTGGCGATAGCCCTGTGCGAGAGCCGGGCCGGCCGAGGCCAGGGCCCCGGCAACGGCGAGGAGCGGGAGGAGGATCTTTCGACGCATGACGCAAACACTCTCGACATCGACTGCCGGGAAGCCTGCGGCGCGCCTTCAAAGGAATGGTGAATCGTTGACTCTCAGACGCAGAAACCGGCGTTAAACCGCTCAGTTCGCAGAATTAACCTTAGCGAGCGGTCAAGCGACAGGGTGAAGGAAACCTTGCCGGCCCGGTCTCAGCGGCGCGCGGAGCGCCGGGCGAGCCAGCGCAGCTTCAGGCCGGTGCGCCAGCGGCCGACATCGCAGGCCAGGATCACGGCCGCGTAGACCAGCCCGCCGAACGCGATCTGGAGCGGCAGCTCCAGCGCCGCCGGAAGCATCCCGCGCAATGGCCAGATCGCGAGCCCCATCGCAGCGCCGGCGGCGAGCAGGCAAGCGATCTCGCGCAGCGGCGGCCCGACCGGAAGCGCGCGCAGCGCCACCACCGCGGTGACCAGCAGCGCCGTCAGATAGGCGGCACTCTGCGCGATCGCGACCGTGGTCGGCGCCAGCGCTCCCGGCAGGGCGAAGATGATGGCGAGGCCGACGGCGAGGCCCGTCAGGGCGGCGAGCGCGGCGATGAGCGTGCGCTTCGCCAGCAGGAAGACCGGCGCGAGCGCCGCCTGGAACAGTGCGATCGCGGCGAAGCCGGGCAGCAGCAACGCCATGTGATCGGCGAAATGGCCGCGGAAGCCTTGCGGGACGAACAGCCGTTCGAAGGCCGGCAGGATCAGCCAGAAGCCGAGCGCGACCGGCAGCACGCAGGCGACCACCACGACCATATTGCGGGCGATGCGCTTCTGCGCCGCCACGCGCCCGCGCGTCTCGTCGAGGCGGATGACCTCGCGCAGCAGCACGATCTCCAGCATCGAGGCCAGGACCGGGAAGAGCCGCAGGCCGATATCGGAAGCCAGGGAGAAATAGCCGGCCTCGGCGAAGCCATGGCTGTCGGCCAGGATGGCGCGGTTGATGAGCGGGATCGCGGCATAGACCGCATTGCCCGCGACCAACGGCAGGGCGTAGCGCGCGAAATTGCGCATCAAATCCGTTCGCAGCGCGCCCGGTGCCGGCTTCGCATCGGCCAGGCGGCCGCGGTTGGCGAGAACCGCGGCAATCGCGCTGAGCACGCCGCCGAGCAGGACGATCGTCGGTTCGCGGGTCCACCAGGCGCCGCCGACCATCAAGGTCAGCGCCGCGACGCTCCTGACGAGCACGAGCCGGGCATAAGCCGCATCGAGAAAGCGGGCGCGGGCGATGGCCGCGTGATAATCGAACCAGCCGGCGGCGATGCCGCCCGCGACCGCGACAATCAACAGCGCCGCCGGCAAGCCGGTATCGATGCCTGCGAGCATCGCCGCCGCTAGAAGGGCCGAGAGCGACAGGCCGACGCCGGCGAACAACAGGTCGAGCGTCGCGCGGATGCCGGGGTCGCTCTCGCGGCTCTGCAGCGAGTAGAAGCGGACGACCGAGAGCTTCAGCCAGTCGAGCTGCGCCGTGTTGACGAGAACGACGGTGGCGGCGCCGATGGCGTAGAGCCCGAACGCCTCCGGGCCGAGGAACAAGGCGACGAGCAGCCCGAGGACGAAATTCAGCCCGGCATTGACGATGAAGGGCAGAAGAACGGTCATCGTGCCTGCGCCGCCTCGTCCCGATCTCTGTGTTGCCACGGTTGAAGCGCGCGACTCAAACCAGCCGCGCAGCCCTGCGAAGCGGGGGTAGCCGGGCGGGGCGATATTTCCAAGGGGAAGCTGCGAAAGCGCTCCCGCCCGCCCTGCTGCCACGGCATTGCGCAGCGCCGTTCCCACACCTGTACGACGGCAGGATTTGACCCTAAGGCAAGCATCATGACCCCACCTATCCGGCTTGCCCATGATGACGATTCCGGCCCGCTCTCCGCCCTGATCGCGGCGAGCTTCGCGGAATATCCGGGTTGCGTTTTCGTCGAGGCGGAGCTTCCCGAACTGCGCCGGCCCGCGACCGCTTTCGCGGCCAAAGGCGGCGTGCTCTGGATCGCGGATGGACAGGACGGCCGCATTGCCGGCTCGCTCGGCATCGTGCCGGTTCCCGATCAGAACGCGACCGAACTTGCCAAGGTCTATGTCGACCCCGCGTTCCGGGGCGCCGGGCTGGCACAGGCCCTCTTCGCCAAGGCGACGGATTTCGCCGAACAGGGCGGCTTCGCCGAGATGACTCTCTGGTCGGATACGCGCTTCACCCGCGGTCATCGCTTCTACGAGAAGCTCGGCTTCGTACGCTGGCCTGGCGAACGCTACCTCGGCGATGCCTCCGAAAGCTGGGAATATCATTTCCGCAAGCGGATTCGCTCCGCTCCATGACGTTATCCGTCGCCTTTCGCGCCGCGCTCGGCATCGCCCTGCTGACTGCAATGGATGCGGTCATCAAGGGCCAGATGCAGCAGCATTCCTTTATCGTGGCGCTGTTCATGCGCTTCCTGATGGGCGGGCTCTGCGCCCTTGCGGTGCTGGCCATCGCGCGCCCGGCGCGCCCGACCCGCGCCAGCCTCATCGGCAACATCGTGCGCGTACCGATCGTCGTGCTGCCGGCGGGCAGCTTCTTCTACTCGGTCTCGGTGCTGCCATTGGCGGAAGCGTTGACGCTGTCTTTCCTCGCGCCGGTCTTCGTCGCGCTGCTCGGGGGGCTGCTGCTCAAGGAGAAGATCGACAGGCGCATCCTGCAAGCGCTCGGCTTCGGGCTCGCCGGCATGCTGGTCATGGTCTGGCCGCGCCTGCAGGGCCATGTCAGCGGCGCTGGCCTCGGTGTCGCTGCCGCGCTGTTCTCGGCCGTCAGCTACGCCTTCAACCTGATCCTGCTCAGGCGCATCGCCGTGCGCGAGCACCCGACCGTCATTGTCGCCTTCCAGAATTGCGGGCCGGCACTGTGCCTCGCCATTCCGGCCTGGTACGCCATCGTGCCGATGAGCTTCGGTGACCTCGCCGCCTATCTCTTCGCGGGAGCACTTGGCGTCGCCGGCCATCTCACGCTGACCTCGGCCTATGCCCACGCGGCCGCCTCGCGCCTGGCACCGATCGAATACACGGCGCTGGTCTGGGCGAGCCTGCTCGGCTTCTTCGTCTTCGGCGAAGTGCCGCTCTACACGACCTATGCCGGCGCCCTGCTGATTGTCGCGGGGGCCGTCGCCGTCAGCCGGCGCTAGGCTTGGCCGGAAAGACCAGACAGGTCTCGGTGCCGTGCGCGAGCAATTTGCCGCGCGCGTCGACCAACTTGCCTTCCGTCGTGATCACCGTGCCACCGCGGTGGATCAGCCTGCCTTCGCAGCGCACCTTGCCGCTCTCTGGCATGACCGGGCGGACGTAGTTCAGCTTCATCTCCAGCGTGGTGTAGCCCTCGCCCGGCTTCAGTGTCGCGTGGGCGGCGCAGGCCATGGCGGAATCGAGGATCGTCGCGGTCCAGCCGCCATGGATCGTGCCGAGCGGATTGAAGAAGCGGGCCGAGGGCTGGCCGGTGAAAACCACCCTGCCCTCATCGGCCTCGACCAGCTCGAAATCCATGGCGTCGGCGAAGGGCGGCGCCGGATTGGTGCCGGCGATGATCCCGCGCAGGAAACTCAAGCCATCGCCCGCGACCAGCTCCTCGCGAGATACCACTCCAACAGCGCGCATCGTATCGATCTCCATTCGTGTATCTGCACGATAAGAAGACGATCGAGTGCCGGTCAACCGACAATCGCGGAGTCAGCGCTCGCCGCGTGCAGCCCGGCGCAGCGCCCTGAGACCGTCGCGGGTCTCGCGCCAGCGCTCCTCGCCGAAACCGCCCTCGATCTTGTCCTGTGCCGCACGCCAATAGGGGATGGCGGCCTCGATCGCCGCCCTGCCCTTCCCGGTCACCGCATAGACGGAAGCCCGCCCCCGGCACTCGACCGGCTCGACCATCCCTTCCGCCGCAAGGAGCTGGAGATTGCGCGTCAGCGAGGTCCGCTCCAGCGCGAAGCGCTCGGCCAGCTCCGTGACCGATTTCCATTGCCCGGTCGAGAGCGCCGAGAGCAGCACGAACTGGGTGATCTTGAGGCCGCTCGGGCGCATCGCCTCGTCATAGGCCCGCGTCACCGCACGCGCGGTCATGCGCACATGCAGCGCGACGCAGGAGCGGGCGATGGCGTCGAGGCGCGGATCGGGCGAGGGCGTCGTCATTCCGCCATGTTAGCGTGTTCAAGCGCTGCTGCCAGCAGGCCTGCTGCGACCTGCGACATCGCATCCGCCGGCGTTCACTTTATCGCGGGGCGCTTCCTTGACTCTCCGGACGCCCGCGCCTATCTCCCCGCCATCTGTTAGCACTCCCATCGGGCGACTGCTAACAGCCTCCCCCGGGAGCCCTTCAGCGGCACCCGAAACGAATAAGACCGAGAGGAAGACAGAACCATGAAGTTCCGTCCTTTGCATGACCGCGTCGTGGTCCGTCGCCTGGATGGCGAAGAGAAGACCAAGGGTGGCATCATCATCCCCGAGACGGCCAAGGAAAAGCCCCAGGAGGGCGAGGTCATCGCCGTCGGTTCCGGCGCGCGTGACGAGGCCGGCAAGCTCGTTGCCCTCGACGTCAAGAAGGGCGACCGCGTCCTGTTCGGCAAGTGGTCGGGCACCGAGGTCAAGATCGATGGTCAGGACCTCCTGATCATGAAGGAATCCGACATCATGGGCGTCGTCGGCTGATAGCCGCCTGACCGCTCTCTTCCGTTTCCAGTTCAAGGAGTAGCTCTGATGGCTGCTAAAGACGTCAAGTTCGGCACCGATGCCCGCGACAAGATGCTGCGCGGCGTGGATATCCTCGCCAACGCCGTGAAGGTCACGCTGGGTCCGAAGGGCCGCAACGTCGTGATCGAGAAGTCGTTCGGCGCCCCGCGCATCACCAAGGACGGCGTCACCGTCGCCAAGGAAATCGAGCTTTCCGACAAGTTCGAGAACATGGGCGCCCAGATGGTCCGCGAAGTCGCTTCGCGCCAGAACGACCATGCCGGCGACGGCACCACCACCGCCACCGTTCTCGCCCAGGCGATCGTCCGTGAAGGCGCCAAGTCGGTTGCGGCCGGCATGAACCCGATGGACCTGAAGCGCGGCATCGACCTCGCTGTCGAGGCCATCGTCGGCGACCTCAAGAAGAACTCCAAGAAGGTCACGTCGAACGCGGAAGTCGCGCAGGTCGGCACGATCTCGGCCAACGGCGACGAGTCGGTCGGCAAGATGATCTCGACCGCCATGCAGAAGGTCGGCAACGAGGGTGTCATCACCGTCGAGGAAGCCAAGACCGCCGAGCCCGAACTCGACGTCGTCGAGGGCATGCAGTTCGACCGCGGCTACCTGTCGCCGTACTTCATCACCAACTCGGAGAAGATGGTCGCCGAGCTGGAAGACCCCTACATCCTGATCTTCGAGAAGAAGCTGTCCTCGCTCCAGGCGATGCTGCCGATCCTCGAGGCCGTGGTGCAGACCGGCAAGCCGCTGCTCATCATCGCCGAGGACGTCGAGGGCGAGGCCCTGGCCACGCTCGTCGTCAACAAGCTCCGTGGCGGCCTCAAGGTCGCGGCCGTCAAGGCTCCGGGCTTCGGTGATCGCCGCAAGGCCATGCTCGAGGACATCTCGATCCTGACCGCCGGCCAGATGATCTCGGAAGACCTCGGCATCAAGCTCGAGACCGTGACCCTCCAGATGCTCGGCCGCGCCAAGAAGGTGCGCATCGAGAAGGAGAACACCACGATCATCGACGGCGCCGGCAAGAAGAAGGACATCGAGGCGCGCGTCGGCCAGATCAAGGCCCAGATCGAGGAGACCTCCTCGGACTACGACCGTGAGAAGCTCCAGGAGCGCCTGGCCAAGCTCGCCGGCGGCGTCGCGGTCATCCGCGTCGGCGGCGCGACCGAAGTCGAGGTCAAGGAGAAGAAGGACCGCGTCGACGACGCCCTGAACGCGACCCGCGCTGCGGTCGAAGAAGGCATCCTTCCCGGCGGCGGCGTTGCGCTCCTGCGCGCGCTCTCCTCGGTCAAGGGCATCAAGACCCAGAACGACGACCAGAAGACCGGCGTCGAGATCGTCCGCAAGGCGATCGCCGCTCCGGCCCGCCAGATCGTCGACAACGCCGGCGATGACGGCGCGGTCGTGATCGGCAAGCTGCTCGAGGCCAAGGACTACTCCTACGGCTACAATGCCCAGACCGGCGAGTACGGCGATCTGGTCAAGGCCGGCATCATCGACCCGACCAAGGTCGTGCGCACGGCGATCCAGGACGCGGCTTCGATCGCCGGCCTGCTGATCACCACCGAGGCGATGGTTGCCGAGCAGCCGAAGAAGGACGCCCCGATGCCCCCGATGGGCGGCGGCGGCATGGGCGGCATGGACTTCTGAGGAAGTCCAGACGCCCAAAGCGTCTAAGTGCCGAAACTGGGCAAGCCCGGTTTCGGAGGCGGCATGGACTTCTGATCCAGCCTCCTACCAAGCCTACGGAAGGCCCGGCGCAAGCGGGGCCTTTTTCGTTGGCGTGCGGCCATGCGTCCCATGCCGCCCGCTCGGGAGCCGATGAGATGTCATCGCCGGCCCTCCTCGCCTATAAAAGCGGCAAGCGCCCCCGTGATCGGCGGGCGCGGAACCGCCAAACCGATCGGGAGAGGCCCATGAAAACCTCCACATTCCTTACGAGTGTCGCCTTTGCCGCGACGCTGCTCGCTGCCCAGGCCGCGCAGGCCGACATCACCATCGGCCTCGTCGCGCCGCTGACCGGCCCGGTCGCCGCCTATGGCGACCAGGTCAAGAACGGCGCCCAGACCGCCGTCGACGTGATCAACAAGAATGGCGGCGTGCTCGGCGAGAAGCTCGTGCTGAAGCTCGCCGACGATGCCGGCGATCCGAAGCAGGGCGTCTCCTCCGCCAACCTGCTCGTCGGCGACAAGGTCAAGTTCGTGGTCGGCCCGGTGACCTCCGGCGTCGCCATGGCGGTCTCGGACGTGTTCTCCGAGAGCGGCGTGCTGATGGTGACGCCGACCGCGACCTCCCCGGCGCTGACGACGCGCGGGCTGACCAATGTCTTCCGCACCTGCGGCCGCGACGACCAGCAGGCCGACATCGCCGCGACCTATGTCCTGAAGAACCTCAAGGACAAGAAGATCGCGATCGTCCATGACAAGGGCACCTACGGCAAGGGCCTCGCCGACGCCTTCCAGAAGGGCATCAATGCCGGCGGGCTCAAGGAAGTGATCGCCCTGACGGTCAATCCCGGCGACAAGGACCTCTCGGCTGTCGTGACACGCCTGAAGGCCGCGAATGTCGACGCCATCTATTTCGGCGGCTACCATCCCGAGGGCGGCCTGCTGGCGCGCCAGCTCGCCGATGCCGGCGTCAAGGCGACGATCATCGGTGGCGAAGGCCTCTCCAATACCGAGTTCGCGGCGATCGGCGGCGACCGTGCCACCGGCACGCTCTTCACCAACGCGACGGACGCGCTGAAAAACCCCGACTCGGCCCAGGCCGTCGCGGCGCTGAAGGAGAAGGGCATCCCGCCGGAGGCCTTCACGCTCAACGCCTATGCCGCGGTCGAGGTGCTCAAGGCCGCGATCGAGAAGGCCGGCAAGCCGGGCGATGCCAATGGCGCCGCCAAGGCCCTGCATTCCGGCATGCCGGTCAAGACCGCGATCGGCACGCTGACCTATGGCAAGACCGGCGACCTGAGCTCGCCGAGCTTCTCGATGTACAAATGGGACGCCGGCAAGATCGTCGCCGCCCAGTGATCGGCCGGCGGTCGCACCGCCCGCCTTTTCGAGCTTCGCGCCCCGGACGAGCCCCGCTCGCCCGGGGCGTTTCGTTTCCGGGCCCGATAGATCGTGGGCGCCTCGCCATGGCCTCTCCGCCAGATGACAATTTGCTCATCCGGGCGCGTCGCCATTGAAAGGCCACTCCCGCTGCGACATGGTCCGAATCGTGGCTTTCACCGTCTCCCGCCAGGATTCCCGTCTATGCGCTTGTTGAGCATCCTCGTCGCCGTGCTGGCGGCGGCCACACTGATCGTCGGCCAGCAGGCCGGCTCGGCTGCCCTTGTCGGAATGGGCGTCGTCGGCCTGCTGCTGGCGGTCGTGACCTTCCGCTCGCCGACCTTGCCGTTCTTCCTGCGGATATTCTCGGGCGTCTTCGCCATCGAGTATCTGGTGTTCGGTGCGGCCGCGGTCGCGGCGCATCTGGGCTGGTGGCCTGCGACGCTCGGGATTCCGCCGGTACCGACCAGCCTGCCGACGACGGTCGGCGTCTTCGCGATCCTGAGCTACGCGATCTCCTTCGTCCCGGTGATCGCGCGCATCGCCCGCATCGCCTCGCCCTATTTCGAATCCGACCAGATCACCACCGCCAATCTCTGGCCGATCGGCCCGTTCAAGATCAGGCTCGGCACGCTGGCGGTCTCGCTTTTCGTCTTCCTGATCGTCCTCAACCAGATTCAGGTCGGCATCACGCTGCGCCTCTCCTTCTTCAACCGCGACATGTACGACGCGCTGCAGAACAAGGATGCGACGGCGTTCTGGTACCAGCTCTTCTACGTCTTCTGCGTCTGGGCGGTGCTCTGGGTCGTCTCGAACCTGATCGAGCTGTTCGCCAACTACACGATCCTGATCCGCTGGCGGCAGTTCATGGCGAACGAGTACACGCGGCGCTGGCTCGACCACGCGACGCATTACCGGATTGCGTTGGCCGGCAGCGTCGACAACCCCGACCAGCGTATCGCCGAGGACACGCGTTCCTTCGTCAACTCGACCTACGGCTTCGCGCTGCCCCTGCTCTCGCAGGTCTCCACGCTGGTCTCGTTCTCGATCATCCTCTGGAACATTCAGGTCAGCTTCACCCTGCCCGGCACCTCGGTTGCGATCCCCGGCTATATCTTCTGGGTGGCGTTCTTCTATGCGGTGGCGGCAACCTGGCTCACCCATGTGATCGGCCGCCCGCTGATCCGGCTCGAGTTCGAGCAGGAGAAGCGCGAGGCGAATTTCCGCTTCTCGCTGGCGCGCCTGCGCGAATATTCCGAGCAGATCGCGCTGATGGTCGGCGAGCCGACCGAGCGCGGCCATCTCGCCCAGCGCTTCCGCGATATCGTCGAGAACTTCTACCGGCTGGTCTGGCGCCGGCTGAAGCTGACCAGCTTCACGCTGTCCTACAACCAGCTCAGCGTCGTCCTGCCCTACATCATTCTGGCTCCGTACTATTTCGCGGGCACGATCACGCTCGGCATCATGATGCAGGTCGCCGGCGCCTTCGACCGGGTGCAGACGGCCCTGTCCTTCATCATCAACAGCTACTCCTCGATCGCCTCCTATCTCGCCTCGATCAACCGCTTGACCTCTTTCGAGACCGCCGTGGAAGACGCCCAGCACGGCACGATCAGCGAGGAAGCGCTCGGCCGCGAGACCTCCGCCGACAAGAGCCTGCATATCCGCGACGCCACGCTCCTCCTGCCCAACGGCAAGCCGATCGTGAAGCTCGGCGCGCTCGATCTCGGCACGGCACGCTCGACGCTGCTGATCGGCCCTTCCGGCTCCGGCAAGTCGACGCTGTTCCGCGCCATCGCCGGCATCTGGCCCTTCGGCGACGGCAAGGTCGGCATTCCCGCCGATGCACGGATCATGCTGCTGCCGCAGCGCCCCTATCTGCCGCAGGGCTCGCTCAGGGGAGCACTCGCTTATCCGGCCGAGGAAGGCGCCTATGACGACGCTGCGACCCGCGCCGCGATGGAGAAGGTCAAGCTCGGCCACCTCGCCGACAAGCTCGACGAGGTCGATCTCTGGGGCCAGCGCCTCTCGGGTGGCGAGCAGCAGCGCCTGGCCGTGGCGCGCGCGCTTCTGAGCAAGCCGGACTGGCTCTTCCTCGACGAGGCCACCGCCTCGCTCGACGAGAAGCTGGAAGGCGAGATCTATGAAACGATCGACCGCGAATTGCCGCAGACCCGGATCGTCTCGATCGGCCACCGCGCGACGCTGCGCGCCATGCACGATGCCATCGTCACCATGGAGCCCAATGCGGACGGCACCTTCACGCCGACGCCGACCGCGAAAACCCCGGCGGCCTGACGCCGCCGCCCTCTCCGCTTGCCGAAACGAAAAGGGTCGCTCGCGCGACCCTTTTCCGATTCATCAGCTGCGCAAGAGCCTTCTTCCGCGACCGGAAGAAACCGCGTCGGTCAAAGAGACCGGCTCAACGTCAACTCGCCCGCCCCGCCCTTCAGCACGAGGCGACCGCTGACGAGATCCCATTTGTTCGTCGCGCGCAGCGCCATCAGGAACGCCCTCTCGAAATCGAGCGTGCCCTTGTCGCAACTGCGCTTGGTGATGGCGATCGGGCCGACCGCGAAGCCCTGCTGGCGCAGCGGATAGGCGGAAGCCGAGAAGGTGTTGCAGCCGCCGAAGCCGGTACCGCGCAGATTCTGGTCGACGATCAGGGTCGCGCGCCGGTCCTGGACCGGCTTGCCGTTCATCGCCACGACGCTCCAGCTCGCGCCGAGCGGAAAGTTCTTCTCCTGCTGCGGCAACGGAATCGCCGTGGTCCCGCCGCCGAGTTCCTCGCGGGACGGCATCTTCTGGCGGCGCTGCGCCATCGCTTCGCCCGGCATCAGCATCGGCACGGCCAGGGTCGCAAGAACGGCCGCAAGGCCAAGGCGTCGGATCATGATCGTCTTACCCGCATTCACTCGCACGGCAACGCGACGTGCCGCCAAACCGGTTAACACGCCTAGAGGCCAATTGGTTCGGGATCAAGGCTGAACCACCGACGATCGCGTCATTCCGATGCTGCCGCGCAGCATCAGACGCGGGCGTTCAGTCGCTCCAGCAAACGGTTCGCGCGGCGGAAGACATAGGTCGGAGCACTGACGGTGATGTCGTCGGCGCCGAGCCCGTCGAGATGCTCGACCAGCGCGAAGACCATCTTCTCCGGACAATGCAGCGTCAGCGGCGCAGCAGTTGCCGGCGCGCCGAAAGGCAGGCGCGCGCCGAAGCGGTCCTCAAGTCCGGCGAGCGCATTCGGAGCAAGATCGAGCCGGGCGCGGACCTCGCGGAGCGTGCGCCCCTCCTCCTCCGCCGCGATCCGCGACAGGATGGTCCTGGCCGCCGCCTTCGCCCGCGCGCCCCAGGGAGCCTGCATCGAGGCGACGAGATTGGCTTCGGAGGCCAGCATCACACCGTCGTCGAGCACCTTGAGCGCATTAGCAGAGAGCGTCGCTCCGGTCGTGGTGATATCGACCACGATCTCGGCCGTGCCGGCAGCAGGCGCGCCCTCGGTCGCGCCGAGGCTTTCGACGATGCGGTAATCGGCAAGGCCGTGCTGCGCGAAGAAGCGGCGGGTCAGATTGACGTATTTGGTGGCGACGCGCAGCTTCTTGCCGTGGCGCGCCCGCATCGCCGAGGCGACATCGTCGAGATCGGCCATGTTGCGCACGTCGATCCAGGCCTGCGGCACGGCGACCACGACATTGGCATTGCCGAAGCCGAGCGGGGTCAACATCTCGACCGCCGCATCGGCATCCGAGAGCTGCTCGCGGACGAGGTCCTCGCCGGTAATGCCGATATGGGCGGCGCCGGAGGAGAGCTGGGCGACGATCTCGGAGGCCGAGAGGAAGGCGACTTCCGCCCCGTCGACGCCTGCTATGGCGCCACGATAGTCGCGCTCGCCGCGCGACTTGACGAACTTCAGTCCGGCCCGGCCGAAAAAGGCGGTGGCGTTCTCCTGCAGGCGGCCCTTCGAGGGCACGGCGAGGACGAGCGGGGCGTCGTTGTCCGGCATCTGGCTCATGCGGCGTCTCCCGTCAGGCGGTCGAGCCAGAGCGAGGCGCCGACAGCGGGAAGCGGCTGGCGCGCGCCGAGACGGCCGAGCACATTGTCATAGCGGCCGCCGCCAGCAACGGGCTTGCCGTCGCCGCGGGCGGTGTCGTGAAGCTCGAAGATGAAGCCGGTATAATAGTCGAGATTGCGGGCAAAGCCGGCCGAGAAGCGGATCGCGCCGATATCGACCCCGCGCGCGGCGAGGAAGCCGGTGCGCTCGTCGAAGGCGTCGAGCTGACGGCCGATGTCGAGCGAAGCCTGATCGGCGAGCGCCCGCAGCGAAGCCGAAGCG
The DNA here is from genome assembly GCA_023393655.1 of Pseudomonadota bacterium. Classification (GTDB taxonomy): domain Bacteria; phylum Pseudomonadota; class Alphaproteobacteria; order Rhizobiales; family Beijerinckiaceae; genus Allobosea. Next base: position 24,109 of record JAEWKP010000010.1, read on the forward strand.
GCATCGGGATCGCCGGAGACGGCCAGCACCTGCGCCAGCAGCGCCTTGACGTCACCATTGACCGGGTTCTCGCGCTCGGCGGCGCGCGCCAGGAAGCGCTCGGCGATGTCGGCGGCGGAGCGCCCACCGACGGTCGAGATGCCGGCGATCGAGAGCACGTCCTCGACGAAGGCGCGGGCGGCCTTGGGGTCCTGCCCCTCGAGCGCCTTGAGCAAGCCGGCATGGGCGGCATCGCCCTCGGCGGCGGGCGGATCGAGCGCGTCGACCGCGTCCGTGCCCTTGCCCTGCACGACGGCGCGAACCAGACGACGGCGGGCGCCCTGCGGCACGTTCAGACCGTCGAGCAATGCGCCGAGCACGGCGACATCGCCCATGACGATGCGTGGCTCGGCGAGGCCGAGCATGGCCGTCGCGTCGATGGTCAGCGCCATGATCTCGGCATCGGCAGCGGTGAAATCGTTGCGACCAAAGGATTCGAGGCCCGCCTGCAGGAACTCGCCGGGTTCATTGGACCGCATGCGGAAGACCGGGCCGGCATAGGCATAGGCCGCCGGCTCGGCCTTGCCGGAGGCGATATGATCGAGCGCGACGGGGATTGTATATTCGGGGCGCAGGCACCAGTCGCGGCCGTCGGCATCCTGCGTCATGAAGATCCGGCGGCGGATATCCTCGCCGGAGAGATCGAGAAAAACGTCGGCCGGCTGCAGGATCGCCGGCTCGGCATGGGCGTAGCCCTCGCCGGCGAAGAGCGCGATCACGGTCTCGATGCTGGCGCGGCTTGCGGGCACGGCTCGTCCTGTCCTGTCCTGTTGCGAGCGTCGTCCTAGCAGTGACGTCGCGAATTTTCGAGGGATTTGAGGGAAATGGGTGAACGGGAATCGAAGGAAGCCGCCATCGTCATGGTCTGGCCTGTCCCGACCATCCGCGTCTTCGCCGGACAGAGGCCGCGCTCAAGACGTGGATGCCCGCCACAAGGGCGAGCATGACGGCAGCGCCCTTTACGAATGTCGCGCCAGCACCCGCTTCACGCCCTCGACCAGTTCCGCGACCGGCACGGCGAACTGGGCCTCGGCCTGCTTGGCCTTGTGCTCGGCGGAATCCTTGACGTCGCGGCTGGCGGCGGCGAGTTCGGCGCCGAGGATCAGGTCCTTGATGACGACGGTCCCGGCCTCGCGCTCCGACGAGCCCTGAATGATCGCGCAGATCGCGCCGCGACGGTCGGCATATTTCATCTGGGCGTTGAAGCCGGAGCTACCCAGATAGAGATCGGCCCGCAGCAGCGACTTGCCCTCAGCATCCTTGGCCTGGCGCAGGCCTGCGACCATCGCCTGATAGCCCGGCATGAATTCCGGCGACTTGTTGTCCATCGCGGTGACGACGACGAGCGGCAGCTCGTTGCGGCTGTCGACGATCGGCGACTTCACCGCCTTCAGCGCCGAGAACAGCCGGGAGACGCCGATCGAGAAGCCGGTCGCCGGCACGGGCTCGGGTCGGAAGCGGCCGACAAGGCCGTCATAGCGCCCGCCACCCGCGACCGAGCCGAAGCGCACGACCTGGCCGTCGTCGTTGGTGACCGGGAAAGTCAGCTCCACCTCGTAGACCGGGCCGGTATAGTATTCGAGGCCGCGGACGACGGAGGGGTCGATGATGATGCGCCCGAGATAGCCGGCCGCCGTGATCAGCTCGCGGATCTGCTCCAGCTCGGCGATACCAGCCTGACCGTTCTCGGCACCTTCGACGAGGCCGCGCAGATCGATGAGTGCCGCTGCCGAGAGCTTGGCGGAGCCTTCATTATCCTGAGCGTTCGTCTTGCCCAGTTCGGCAAGCTTCTGACCGAGTTCGAGATAGCGCAGGATGCGGTCGGACTGGGCATCGGAGAGCCCTGCGCCCTTGGTAAAATCGCCGCTCTCGTCCTTGCGGCCTTCGCCGAGGAGCTTTCGGACCTCTTCCAGCGGGAACTTGTCGGCCTTGTCGATCGCGCGGAGCACGGTGAGGCGCGCGGCGGGGTCGATCCCGGCCGCATCCATCACCCCATCCAGCACCTTGCGGTTATTGACCTTCACGACATAGTCGCCGCGCCTGATGCCGAGCTTCTCCATCGTGTCGGCGGCGAGCATGCAGATCTCGGCATCGCCCGCGACGGTGCCGCTGCCTACGATATCGGCGTCGAACTGCATGAACTGGCGGAAGCGGCCCGGCCCCGGCTTCTCGTTGCGGAAGACATAGCCGACGCGGTAGCTGCGATAGGGCTTCGGCAGCGCGTCGAAATTCTCGGCGACGTAGCGGGCGAGCGGCGCCGTCAGGTCGTAGCGCAGCGAGAGCCACTGCTCATCATCGTCCTGGAAGGAGAAGACGCCCTCGTTCGGCCGGTCCTGATCGGGGAGGAACTTGCCGAGCGCATCGGTGTACTCGACGAAGGGCGTCTCGACGGGATCGAAGCCATACACCGAGAAGCTCTCGCGGATGACGGAGAGCATGCGCTCGGTGGCGGCGACATCGGCCGGGCCGCGATCGACGAAGCCGCGCGGCTGGCGGGCCTTCAGCTTGGCAGGGGCGGTCTTGTCGGCGGACATGGGGCGAGCTCGGACAATCAACGGAAAGTTGACTGCGGGTTAGACCGTACGGGCGCGAGGGGCAAGCTCGACTACTCGGCCGCCGCCAGCCGCGCCGCCCTTAAAGGTCGATCCTCGATCCCCGCCCGTGCCAGCTTCTCCGGCAATGGCCCGCCGGTCGCCCAGTCCAGCAGTTCGGCCGTATGCACCACCGGCGTCGTCGCACCCTTGTCGGCGAAACCCTTCGCGAGCTGGGTCATGCAGCCGATATTGCCGGTCGCGACCAACATCGGCTTGGTGCGCTCGATATTGCCGACCTTGCGCTCGCGCAGCTTCCCCGCGATCTCGGGCTGGAGGATGTTGTAGACGCCGGCCGAGCCGCAGCAGATGTGGCCCTCCGGCACCTCCTTGACCTTGAAGCCGGCGCCCGAGAGCAGACGCTTCGGCCCGTCCTTGAGCTGCTGGCCATGCTGCATCGAGCAGGCCGAGTGATAGGCGATCGGCATCGCGACGTCGCGGACAGGCGAAAGCTCCAGCGTTTCCAGGAATTCGGTGATATCCTTGGCCAGCGCCGAAACCTTCGCCGCCTTCTCGGCATAGGCGGGTTCGTTGCGGAACATGAAGCCGTAATCCTTGATCGTCGTGCCGCAGCCGGAGGCCGTGATCAGGATCGCATCGAGCCCCTCGCCATCGATCTCGGCCACCCAGGCATCGATATTCCTGCGGGCGAAGGTGAGCGCATCATGTTCCTGCCCCATATGGTGGACGAGCGCGCCGCAGCAACCCTCGCCCTTCGGCAGCACGACCTCGACGCCATGGCGGTTGAGCAGGCGGATCGTCGCCTCGTTGATGGCGGGATCGAGCACCGGCTGGGCGCAGCCGGAGAGCAGGGCGACGCGGCGCTTGCGTTCGGCCGGCGGCGGGAAGCTTTGCGGACCTTCCATGGCCGAGCGCGTCGGCAGGCGTGCCGGCGCCAGTGCCAGCATCGCCTTGAGGCGCGGGCCAATGACCGGGATGACGCCGAGAACCGGCGCGAGCGGCTTGCCGATCAGCGCCATCAGCATCGCGGCGCGGAAACGGCCGGGATAGGGCAGGATCGCCGCCAGCACCTTGCGCAGCAAACGATCATGCAGGGAGCGCGTATAGGTCTCTTCGATATGGGCACGCGCATGGTCGACGAGGTGCATGTAGTGCACGCCCGACGGGCAGGTCGACATGCAGGAGAGGCAGGAGAGACAGCGATCGACATGCTTCACCACCTCTTCGGTGGCGGGCTTGCCGTTCTCCAGCATGTCCTTGATCAGGTAGATGCGCCCGCGCGGGGAATCGAGCTCGTCCCCGAGCAGCAGATAGGTCGGGCAGGTCGCGGTGCAGAAGCCGCAATGCACGCAGGTGCGCAGGATCTTCTCCGAGGCCGGCATGCGCGGATCGGAGGCGAGGCGCTCGGGGGTGAAGTTCGTCTGCATGGCGCGTCAGGCTCCACCCTGCCAGGCTTTGATCCAGTCCATCGGCCAGAGCAGCATGATGACGTTGAGGGTGAGGTTGTCGCGGATCAGCCAGCCGACGATCAGCTCCATCGCCAGCGCACTGGTCACCGTCAGCCAGACCGGCGCCAGACGCGCGATCAGGAAGCCCAGCATCATCGAGAGAATGTCGCAGACCGAGTTCAGGACGCTGTCGCCGTAATAGTCGAGCGAGATCGTCGCCGAGCGATAGTGGTTGATCACGGCATCGGTGTTCTCGGCGATCTCCCAGGCACCTTCGAGCAGGATCGAGAGCAGGAGTGCGAGGCCGAAGGAGATCGGCAGGCCGGTGATGCGGCGGATCAGCCAGAACAGGCCATAGAACAGGAAGCCGTGGATGATGTGCGAGAAGCTGTACCAGTCAGCGATATGCTGGGAGTTCTCGGAGGACATCACCGTGCCCTGCCAGAGCTTGATCGTGCCGCATTTGCAGATCGGCTCGCGGCCCATCCAGAGCAGGATCGCAGCGACGCCGGCGATCAGCAGTGCGGCAACAAGCACGAGCGCCACGGGGCCGAGCCGGTTGGGTGCCCAGCTTGTGCGATTATCGCGGGTTTCGGCGGGAAGCGTATCGGCGAGCGTCATCAGATCCCCGCATAGATCCGGCCGGGCTCGAAGATGCCGGCGGGATCGAAACTCTTCTTGATGCCGGCGGTGACCCGCATCAGCGGCTCGGCCAGCGGCTGGAACACGTCGATGGCGGCGCGGATCGCATCCGGCGCCCGCACCAGCGTGGCATGGCCGCCGAGCGGCTTCAGCGCAGCACGGATCGCAGCGGCGCCGGCATCGCCACTGGCTGGAACCGCGAGCCAGACCAGCCCGCCGCCCCAGTCATAGAAGCAACGCGCGGCGGGGATGGCACGTGTGATCGCAGCGGCAGCCTTCGGACCGTTGGTCGGCGCGAGCGAGAGCCGCCAGACCGCTTCATCGCACCCGGCGAAGAAGGCGGCATCGCGGATATCGCGCCAAAGGTCGGTCGGCGCAGCCCCTTCGAGGCGCTCGGGCACACCATATTCGCCGAGCAGCAGGGCGAGCTCGCCGGCACGGTACTCGATCGAGTCCGAGAAATTCTCCAGCCGCAGCAGGGTCCGCGCTTCGTCACCCGCGAGGCCGGCGGGAAGATGCGCCACCGCCATCGGCTCGAAGGGCGAGCCCAGCGCCTTGGACAAAAGCGCGACGCCATCGCTGTCGGACAGACCGCTCCATTGCAGCGTGACGATGCGTTCCGGCCGCGGCAGCACGCGGAAGGTGACTTCGGTGAGGAAGCCGAGCGTGCCGTGGCTGCCGCTGAGCAGCTTCACGAGATCGAGGCCGGTGACGTTCTTCATTACCCGTCCGCCGGACTTGATCATCTCACCGCGGCCATTGACCAGCCTGACGCCGATCAGGGAATCGCGGGCGGCGCCGGCATTGATCCGACGCGGGCCGGAGATGTTGCAGGCGGCGATGGCGCCGATCGAAGGCTCGCCCTCGCTGCCATAGAGGGCGCGGTGGTCCATCGGTTCGAAAGGCAGCATCTGGCCGCGCGCGGCGAGCGTTTCCTGCACCAGCGCGAGGGGCGTTCCAGCGCGGGCGGCGATGACCATCTCGGCCGGCTCATAGAGCGTGATGCCGGTGAGGCCGGCGCTGGAAAGCGTGCTCGCAGCCTGAGCGGGCCGCCCGAGGCCGGCGCGCGTACCGCCGCCCCGCAAGGTAAGCGGCGTGGCGCTATCGACGACTGATTTCACCACGGCGCAGGCCTGCGCCTCGGTGGTGGGAGTGTGGACGATCACGCCGCCACCCTGCCTTCCAGCGGGAACACCTTCGCCGGGTTGAGCAGCCAGCGCTCGTCGAACACAGCCCTCACCCGCATCTGCTGGGCGAGGTCCTCCGGGTTGAACTGGAAGGTCATCAGGTCGCGCTTCTCGATGCCGACTCCGTGCTCGCCGGTGAGGCAGCCGCCGACCTCGACACAGAGCTTGAGGATGTCCATGCCGGCATCCTCCGCCTTCTGCGCCTCAATGGGATCGTTGCAGTTATAGAGGATCAGCGGATGGAGATTGCCGTCGCCGGCGTGGAAGACATTGGCGACGCGCAGACCGTAGCCCTTCACGATCTCGTCCATGCGCCGGAGCACATAGGGCAATTGCCCGGTCGGGATCGTGCCGTCCATGCAGATGTAATCAGCGATGCGGCCGGTGGCGCCGAAGGCGGATTTGCGGCCCTTCCAGATCGCCGCCGCCTCCATCGCCGATTTCGATTCCTTGACGGTGCTGACACCGTGCTCCCGCGCTATCGCGACGATGCGGGCCAGCTGGGCGTCCATCTCGTCGTCGGAGCCCTCAACCTCGATGATCAGCAGCGCCTCGACATCCATCGGGTAGCCGGCCTTGGCGAAAGCCTCGCAGATCTCGATTGCCGGCTTGTCCATGAACTCCATCGCGACCGGGATGATGCCGGCGCCAATGATCGCAGCCACCGCCGAGCCTGCTTGCTCGCTGGTCGGGAAGCCGAACAGCACGGGGCGCGCGCCCTCGGCCGCGCGCAGGATGCGCACCGTCGCCTCGGTGACGATGCCGAGCTGGCCCTCCGAGCCGTTGATCAGTCCGAGCAGATCGTAGCCGGGGGAATCGAGGTGGCTGCCGCCGATCTCGACGATACTGCCGTCGAGCATGACCATCGTGACACCCAGCACGTTATTGGTGGTGACGCCGTATTTCAGGCAGTGCGCCCCGCCCGAGTTCATGCCGATATTGCCGCCGATCGAGCAGGCGAGCTGCGAGGACGGATCGGGCGCGTAGAAGAAGCCCTCGGCCGAGACCGCGCCGGTGACCGCGAGATTGGTGACGCCGGCCTCGACCCGCGCGACGCGGTTGGCATAGTCGATCTCGAGGATGCGGTTCATCTTGGAGACGCCGATGACGACCGCGTCCTCCTGCGGGATCGCGCCGCCGGCGAGCGAGGTGCCGGAGCCGCGCGGCACCACCGGCACGCCCTCCTCCCGGCAATAGCGCAGGACGGCCGCGACCTCCTGCGTGGTCGATGGCAGGACGACGGCGAGCGGCATGCGGCGATAGGCGGTCAGCGCATCAGTCTCGTAGGGGCGGCGCTCGTCGTCGCTGGTGATCAGCGCCTGCGGCGAGACAAGGCGCGCGAGCCCTGCGAGGATCGATTCGCGGCGGGCGAGGATGCCGGCATCCGGCACCGGAAAGGCTATCGCGCTCATCTCTCCCTCCGCTTTCAACGACTCATGGCACGCCACACGGCATTCTCTCTGCGCGGCAGATTAGATCAATTCAATGGCACTTGCAGTGCGGCCAAAGCCAGCCATTATTTCCAGATTGGAAAAGGTGGCGTGGCGATGGACCGGTTCGGCGATCTCGACGTGTTCGCACATGTGGTGACGACCAAGAGCATGTCGGCGGCCGGCCGGCAGCTCAACCTGTCGCCGGCCGTGATCTCGAAGCGCATTCGCCGCCTGGAGGAGCGCCTTGGCGTGCGCCTGCTCCAGCGCACGACGCGGCAGCTCGCCCTCACCGAAGCCGGACAGGGCTTCTACGAGCGCGTCGTCTCGATCCTGTCCTCGATCGAGGAGGCCGAATCCTGGGTGTCGAGCGGGGCCGGGCAGGTGCGCGGCACGCTCAGGGTCTCGGCGCCGACATCCTTCGGCCGGATGCATGTCGCGCCGCATCTCAAGCGCTTCCTCGATGCCAATCCGCTGGTTACGGTCGAGCTCGTGCTGAGCGACGCCTTCGTCGACGTCGTCGGCGAGGGTTTCGACCTGGCGATCCGCATCGCGGATCTTCAGGATTCAAGCCTCGTGGCAAAAAGGCTCGCCCGCAACCACCGGGTGCTCTGCGCCACGCCGGGCTATCTCGCGGAGCATGGCGTGCCGGCCGATATCGCCGAACTGTCGCGCCACACCCTGATCGCCCATAACGCCGACCACTGGCGGCTCGACGGACCGGAAGGGCCGGTCTCGGTGCGGGTCAACGGCCCTTTGCGCACCAATTCCAGCGAGGTCGTGCGCGAGGCGCTGCTCGGCGGCGTCGGCATCGCGCTGCGCTCGACCTGGGATGTCGGGCCGGAGCTCAAGTCCGGCGCGCTGCAACGCGTCCTGCCGGCCTATGCCGTCGGCTCGCGCGTCGCGGTCTACGCAGTCTATCCAAGCCGCCGGCATCTGGAACAGAAGGTCCGCGCCTTCGTCGACTATCTCGGCGAGCTCTACGGCGCCACGCCCTATTGGGATGCGGGGCTTGCACTCTAGGCCATTGCCCGACCTCACCCGGATTGGCGATGCTCCGGCAAACGCTCAAGGAGACATGACATGTTCGGCCAGCTCGAAGGCACGGGAGTTACGGTCCTCGACCCGCGGTTCCACCGCGTCATTCCGGGCTCCGCCCGGGTCGAGCGGCTCTGGACCGGCGCGCGCTGGTCGGAGGGGCCGGCCTGGTTCCCGGCCCATAACACGCTGATCTGGTCGGATATCCCGAACGACCGCATGCTGCGCTACGACGCGCTGAGCGGGCAGGTCGGCACCTTCCGCCAGCCGGCGCGCAACTCCAACGGCAACACCGTCGACGCGCACGGCCGGCTCGTCACCTGCGAGCATGGCGGGCGACAGGTGACGCGGACCGAACATGACGGGTCGATCACCGTACTGGCGAGCCATTTCGGCGGCAAGCGCCTGAATTCACCGAACGACGCGGTGGTGAAGTCGGACGGCTCGATCTGGTTCACCGATCCCGATTACGGCATCCTCAGCGACTACGAAGGTGACAAGTCACCGGGAGAGATCGGCGCCTGCAACGTCTACCGGATCGACGGGCGGACCGGCGAGATCGCCATCGTGGCCGATGATTTCGTCAAGCCCAACGGCCTCGCCTTCTCGCCGGACGAGAGCATTCTCTACATCGCCGATACCGGCGCGAGCCACGATCCCGAGAACGGGCCGCGGCATATCCGCAGCTTCCGGATGGGCCGGGACGGCATCGCGCTCGGCGAGTCAAAGGTCTTCGCCACCTGCACCGCCGGTCTGTTCGATGGCTTCCGCCTCGATGCCGAAGGCCGGGTCTGGGCCAGCGCCGCCGACGGCGTCCACATCTATCACCCGGACGGGACGCTGGTCGGCAAGCTCGCGATCCCGGAAATCGTCGCGAATGTCTGCTGGGGCGGCCCCAAGCTCAACCGCCTGTTCATCTGCGGCACGACCTCGCTGTATTCGGTCATGACGCATACGAACGGGGCGGTGCGGCCAACCTAGGACGTCTGGTCAGACGTCCTGCCCGACATAGCTGGCGACGTCGCTCATGCGCTTCAGCGTGCGCCAGTAGATGTCCTCCATCAGGAGGTGGGCGAACTCGCCGTTGCGGCCGATGCTGTAGAGGCCGTCGACGCCGGTCCTCTCGGCGAAATCCTGGCGGCGCTTCTCGTAGCGCGCGAGATAGACGGGATAGGCCAACGGCGTCTTCAGCATGCCGCCGGCACCGATATAGCGCTCACGCAGATGCGGGTAGATCCGGCACAGGCCATCGAGGCAGGCCTGCGCCAACTTCTCGTCCGACATGGTCCACCAGGCATCGCCGACCTCGCAGCCGATATCGAAGGTCAGTTGCGTGCGCCCCTCCGGCGCGAGCCCGGGCATGGAGAACGGCGCCTCGGTGACGCGGAAGAAGGGCTGCGTGCGATCGGGCACCCAGAGCATCGTGTCCGGCAGGAGGTTCCGCCCCTCGAAGCGCAGGTTGACGAAGATCATCGGGCGGTAGCGGAAGCCGGCGAGCTCATCCAGCGCCTCGGTGCCCTCGACCAATCTTGGCAGGACATGGACCGGCGCCGTGCTGATCACGGCGGAGACACCGATCTCGCGGCCATTGACCCTGACGGCCGCAACCTTGCCGTTCTCGACGAAGACGCGCTCGACCTTCGATTCCAGCACGATGCTGTCACCGAGGCGAGCCACCGTCGGCTCGAGCAGCTTGGCGACGCCGCCTTCCGGATAGACATGGTAGACGCGCGGGCTCTCCGGCATCTCGTGCGAATAGCCGTTGCAGACCGCGCGGCCCGACAGGCGCGACGCCGCCTTCAGGAGAAAGGTCTTCATCACCCCGGCCGCGAGCTTGTTGCCGACGGCAGGCGAAAGCTCGCTTGCCGGCGCGCCCGACCAGGCTTCGGCGAGCGGGATCGCGACATCGTCGGCGAGCGCCTCGCCATAGGCGTTGCGGAACCAGTCGGCCGCGCTCGCGACCGGCCGCGGTTTCAGGCGCGCGGATACTGCGCTCGCCGCATAACGCGGCGAAAGCGCGAGGCCGAAGGGATAGCTGTAGCTTTTCTGCCCCAGCGCGACCGCCTCGCCATAATGACGGACGGTGCGCGAGACCGCGCTCGCCCCCATGGCATCGGCCAAACGATTGCTGACGAAATGCGCCCCGAAATCGTAGGTATAGCCCTCGGCGTCCTTGAAGGAGGAGGCCATGCCGCCGACAGCGCGGCCGCTTTCGAAGACGGTGGCCCGCAAGCCTCGGCGCTCGATGTCGAGGGCGGCGGTGAGACCGGCAATGCCGGCGCCGATAATCGCGACAGGCTTGGCGATGCGGCGCCAGACGTTCGGAGCCTGCACGGGGGGGGTCATGGCGGTCGCTCCGCATCCATCGACCTATGTCGATGGCTCACCCTATAGCAGGAGCGAATGAATTCGGATTTGCGGAAAAACCGCAATCATCGAATCCGAACATAATCGATCGTTAAGCCCAGTCCGGCCGCAGATCAGCGCGGCGGCACATTCTTCATGCGGCTAAGGACCAGCGGCATCGCCAGGCCGATGATGACGAAGCGCACGAGATGATGCGCGCCGACATAAAGCGTATCCAGCCCCATCGCGAAGGCGAGCATCGCCATCGCCTCCAGGCCGCCGGGCGCGAAGGCCGCCATGCCGCTGGCATAAGAGACGCCGGCGAGCCAGGCCGCCGGCCAGGCGAAAAGGAAGGCGACACCGATCGAGACGGCGAAGCCGCCGATCGCGAGCGGAAACAGCCCCTTCAGTTCGTTGCGCGGGATATGCGCGATGCGCCCGCCCATGGTGGTGCCGAGCAGGACCTGCACGGCAATCTGGATCGGCATGGGCAAGGCACCCTCGACGAGGCCGCAGCCATGCAGGGCGGCGCTGGCGAACGTGGCACCGAACATCAGCGGGGCGGAGAGACCGAGCCGTTCGAAGACCAGCCCGAGCGTCAGCCCCGCCATCGTCACCCCGAACATGGTGCCCGCATCGACTTCCTGGACGGCTGGTGTCGGCATGCCGGTGGCGGCGCCGCTCAACTGCATCACGCTGGGCAGAAGTGCGACCAACACGAGCAGGCGGAACAGCTGGACAACCGAGATCCGGCCGATATTGGCGCCCTTCGCCTGCGCCACCGCGAGCACGGTCGACAAGGCGCCGGGCGCCGCGGCCAGCAGGGCATCGATCCAGGGCCAGCGCGCGACATGGCGCAGATAGGCGCCGGTCGCGAGCATGATCACGGCGACGCCGACGAGGAGAATGACGAGGGAGGCTGGATAGCGCGCCGCCGCCGCCAGCGCCTCGGGCGTCGCCGCCGAGCCGAGGATTGCGCCGGACAGGACCATGGTCGAATCGAACCAGGGCCGGCGCAGGCTCGGCAATGGGCGGATCAGCGCCACGACCGCGCTCAGCAGCATCGAACCGGAGAGCCAGGCTGCCGGCATGCCGAGCAGGGCGAAGGCCCCGCCCCCGGCCGCGGCCAGCGCGATGACCAGAACTTCCCGCCAGAGCAGCGTCAGCCGGTTCGAAGGATAGCCGAACGCTTTCATCGCCTTCCCGCCGCGCCGAGGACAGGAGGCGCCGGGCGTTCATGGCGATGGTCCGGCGGCGGGTCAACCGACCGGCTGCCCGCCGGGCGCAGGGCGGCGTTGCGCCATCCGCTTCGAGATCAGAGGGCGGCGAGTGCCTTCTGCAGGCGCGCCACGGCCTCGACCAGATCGGCGGAGTTGCGGGCGAAGCAGAGGCGCAGCCCGGTCTCGCCGCCGGGGCCGAAAGCGGTGCCGGGAGCGAGGCCGACATTGGCGCTGTCGACCAGATCGAGCGCGAGCTTGCGCGAATCCTCTCGGCCATCGACCGAGAAGAACTGGTAGAACGCGCCGACCGGGGCCGAGAGCGTGACGCGGTTCGTCGCCTTCAAGCCTTCGAACACGATCCGGCGGCCTTCGGCAGCACGCGCGATCTGTTCGGCGACGAAGCCCTCGCCCTCGTCGAGAGCAGCGATGGCGCCGCGCTGGACGAAGACCGGCGAGCCCGAGGTCGAATACTGGATGAGGTTCTCGACGACCTGCCCGAAGGCGACGGGCACCTCGATCCAGCCGATGCGCCAGCCGGTCATCGCCCAGTTCTTCGAGAAGGTCTGGACGAAGATGACGCGGTCCTCCGCCTCCATGATATCGTGGAAGGACGGCGCGCGCTCCGAGCCGTCATAGATGAAGCGGCCATAGATCTCGTCGGCGACGATCCAGATGCCGTGCTTGCGGGACAGCGCGAGCAGCGCCTCCTGCTCGGCTTTCGTCGCGGTCCAGCCGGTGGGGTTGGACGGCGAATTCACCAGGATGCCGCGGGTGCGCGGCGTGATCGCCTTCGCGAGCCGGTCGAGATCGAGGGTGAAACGGCCCTGCGCGTAGTCCATCGGGACGCAGACGGTCGCCGCGCCGCTGACGCCGACGGCGGCGCCGAAATTCGGCCAGGCCGGGGTCGGGATGAGGATTTCGTCGCCGGGGCCGGCGATCATCCGCACGGCGATCTGGACGGACTGCATGCCCGAGCCGGTCACGTAGAAGCTCTCGGGCGAGAAGACGCGGCCATAGAGGCGCTGGTGATAGCGGGCGAGCGCCTCGCGCAATTCCGGAATGCCGCGCTGCCAGGTGTAGAAGGTTTCGCCCGCTGCAAGCGAGCGCGCCGCCGCGTCGGCGATGAAGGCGGGGGTCGAGAGATCGCCCTCGCCCACCCAGAGCGGGATCAGGCCCGGCTTGAGCCGGCCGTGATTGACCACCTCGACGATGCCGCTTTCCGGCGCATTCCGGGCCTCGGGGCGAAGCTCGGCAAGCAGGGTGCTGCCCGGCAGGATGGCGCTGTTCATCGGGGTCGGCCTCGCGAAAATCAGTGCTCCACCTTTAGCCGATTGCGGTGCGGCGAGGCATGAAATCGCGAGATCGGGTCGATCGGCGGCCGTGATGAATCACGGCCGCGCGGATAGCAGGATCAGGCCTGCTTCTGCTTCAGCAGGTCGCGGATCTCGCCGAGCAGGACGACGTCTTCCGGCTTGGGCGCCGGCGCCTCATCCTTTGGCGCCGGCTTCTTCTGCAGCTGGTTGATGCCCTTGACCACCAGGAAGAGGACGAAGGCGATGATCAGGAAGTTGATCGCCACCGTGACGAAGTTGCCATAGGCCAGCACGGCGCCCTGCTTCTTGGCTTCCTCGAGGACAGGCGCCGTGACGGAGCGGTTGAGGCCGAGGAAGTAGTTCGAGAAATCGACACCGCCGAGCGCGCCGATAAACGGCATGATGATGTCGGACACGAGTGAATCGACGATCTTGCCAAACGCCGCACCGATGATGACACCGATGGCGAGATCGACGACATTGCCCTTGAGAGCGAATTTCTTGAATTCTTCCAACATGCTGCACCCCTTGAGAATCGGCAAGGCTACCCCAACAGCCTGAGCCGGACGCTAAACCAGCCTTACAGAGCAGGGAAAGCCCGAAAACACACCAAAGCCGGCCCAACGGCACCTGAAACGCAAAGAGTTGGGGATGAAACGCGTTTGAAGGCTTGCGCCAATGGCCTATGGCGAGCCGACAGGCGGTCCGATACTCTGCGCAAAATCCGGAAACCGAGCACTATGGCGCCTGCATCCCGGCCCCGTTCGCACCCAACCCCCATGAGGGCGGCATGATGCCCGCCTGGTCCGTGGTGCTGGTCGCACTCGCCTATCTGTGCGGGCTGTTCGCCGTCGCCCATATGGCCGACACATCCGGGCGCAAGCTGATGACCGGGCGGGCGCGGACGACGATCTACGCGCTGGCGCTCGGTGTCTACTGCACCTCCTGGACCTTCTACGGCTCGGTCGGCTTCGCCAACCGGGCGGGCTTCGACTTCCTCGGCATCTATGTCG
>JAEWKP010000030.1 GCA_023393655.1 Pseudomonadota bacterium
GCTCATCCAGGAGCTGATCAACAACATCGCGAAGGCCCATGGCGGCTATTCCGTGTTTGCCGGCGTCGGCGAGCGCACCCGCGAGGGCAACGACCTCTATCACGAGATGATCGAGTCCAACGTCAACAAGAACCCGAAGGAGAACAACGGTTCGACCGCTGGCTCCAAGTGCGCTCTGGTCTACGGCCAGATGAACGAGCCCCCCGGTGCCCGCATGCGCGTCGCTCTCGCCGGCCTGACCATCGCCGAGGACTTCCGCGACAAGGGCCAGGACGTTCTGTTCTTCGTCGACAACATCTTCCGCTTCACGCAGGCCGGCTCGGAAGTGTCCGCGCTGCTCGGCCGTATTCCGTCGGCGGTGGGCTATCAGCCGACGCTCGCCACCGACATGGGCAACCTGCAGGAGCGCATCACCACCACGAACAAGGGCTCGATCACCTCGGTGCAGGCGATCTACGTCCCGGCAGACGACCTGACCGACCCGGCGCCCGCGACCTCGTTCGCCCACCTTGACGCCCGTACCGTGCTGTCGCGTTCGATCGCGGAAAAGGGCATCTACCCGGCGGTCGACCCGCTCGACTCGACCTCGCGCATGCTCTCGGCCGATATCGTCGGCGAGGAGCACTACGATGTCGCCACCCGCGTTCAGCAAACCCTCCAGCGCTACAAGTCGCTGCAGGACATCATCGCGATCCTGGGCATGGACGAGCTCTCGGAAGACGACAAGCTGACCGTGGCGCGCGCCCGCAAGATCGAGCGCTTCATGTCGCAGCCGTTCTTCGTCGCGGAAGTCTTCACCGGCTCGCCCGGCAAGCTCGTCCCGCTCGAGGACACGATCAAGGGCTTCAAGGGCCTGGTCGAGGGCAAGTACGACCACCTGCCGGAGGCGGCCTTCTACATGGTCGGCTCGATCGACGAAGCCGTCGAGAAGGCGCAGCGCCTGGCCGCCGAGGCCGCGTAAGCCTCTCGCGACCGGCTTCCGGGCGGCTGCTGCTGCCCGGAACCATGCCGGGCATAGGTTGTTGACAGATCTGGCAAGCCCCGCGCCGCGTATCCGCGACCGGGGTAAGGTCGGAGGAAAAGACAGGCGATGGCCACCTTCAAGTTCGAACTCGTCTCGCCGGAGCGCATCCTGTTCTCAGGCGAGGTCGTCAGCGTCATCGTCCCGTCGACCGAGGGCGAGATGACCGTGCTTGCCGGGCACGCGCCGCTGGTGGCGACGCTCAAGGCCGGTATCGTCTTCGTCCAGACGACGGACCAGAACGGCAAGGAATTCTTCGTCAATGGCGGCCTCGCCGAGGTCAACCAGGAAACGATGACCATCCTGGCCGAGCAGGGCAAGTTCCTCGAGGATGTCGATACCGCCGTGCTCGACGCCGAGATCCTGACCGCAGAAACGCGGCTGGCCGGTTCGCACAACGATGACGAGAAGAAGCGTCTGCGGGAGGCGCTGGTGCAGTTGCGCGAGTTCAAGCACGTCTTCGAGCAGCGCAAGGCGGCGTGATCCGCTGCAGCTTCGGAATGCGAAAGGGCCGCGCGAGCGGTCCTTTTTTGTTTCTGGATGTGCATTCTTGTCATTCCGGGCGGAGCGAAGCGGAGACCCGGAAGCCACGACTGGCTGTCTCGTCCTTGGGTGGTTTCCGGATCTGCGCCGCTTCGCGGCTTGTCCGCGATGACAAGACGGGTCAGGCCGCAGCGAAAGCCGCAAATGCCTGCGCCACCTTCTCGTAGACCGGGCGCTTGAACGGCACGACCAGTTCCGGCATCTCGGCGAGCGGGCGCCAGCGCCATTCGCTGAATTCCGGCGGCTCGTCGCCATTGGGCTTGCCGATGTCGAACGTGCTTTCGCTGCCGGTGAAGCGGAAGGCGACCCAGCGCTGGCGCTGGCCGCGGAAGGCCGAAAGCTTGTGCCAGGGGCCGTCATAGGGCGGGAAGTCGTAGCTCCACCACGCCTCGGTGACGGCCAGCAGCTCGGCCTGCGTGACGCCGGTCTCCTCCTCCAGCTCGCGACGGGCAGCGGCGACGATGTCCTCGTCCGGATCGATGCCGCCCTGCGGCATCTGCCACTCGAAGCCGGGCAGGACGATCTCGGGTCCGGCGCTGTGCGAGCGGCCGGCGAAGACGCGGCCCTGCGCATTGAACAAGGCGATGCCGACATTGGGTCGGTAGGGGAGATTCATGGCGCGAGCTTAGGGCGAGGTCAGGCGAAGCGAAACCCGTCGCGGATCAACCGCCCGGCTTGGGAACGACGCAAGCGAGCAGGCCGGGGAAGCGCTGTTCGATATCGTCGCGACGCAGCGCGTTCATCCGGCTCACGCCCTCGTTGCGGGTGCGGATCAGCCCGGCCTCGCGCAGGACGCGGAAATGGTGCGAGACGCTCGACTTCGGCCGGTCGCCCTCCAGCGCCTGGCAGCTCTGCTCGCCCTCGACGGCAAGCCGGCGCACGACTTCGAGCCGGAACGGGTCGCTCAAGGCATGGAAGACGTCTTCGAGCGCGATCTCTTCGGAGGCGGGCAGGCGGGCATGTCGCATGGCTTCAGCCTATCACAGGGTTTTGAACTTGCCAAAATTCGAAAAATATCGAACTATCGAAACATAGAAAATCACCCGCTTGGAGCCGCATCATGCCTGGCCTGTTCGATCCCTTCAGCCTGAAGGATGTCACCCTCCGCAACCGCATCATCGCCTCGCCGATGTGCCAGTATATGGCTGAGGACGGTGTCGCCAACGAATGGCACCGCGCGCATCTTGCGGGGCTGGCGCGGGGCGGCACCGGCCTCGTCGTCATCGAGGCGACCGGTGTCTCGCCGGAAGGCCGGATCACGCCCGGTTGCCTCGGGCTGTGGAATGACGGGCAGGCTGAGGCGCTGACACCGATCGTCGCCGAGATGCGCAAGGCTGGCGCCGTCACCGGCATCCAGATCGGCCATGCCGGACGCAAGGCCAGCGCCAACCTGCCCTGGGAAGGCGACGACCATATCCCGGCCAATGACGTGCGCGGCTGGGAGACGATCGCGCCCTCGGCAGTCGCGCAGGGCGGCGGGCTGCCGCGCGTGCCCCGCGCGATGACCACCGCCGATATCGAGCGCGTGCGCAGCGATTTCGTCGCTGCGGCAGAGCGCGCCCGCGATATCGGCATCCAGTGGCTGAAGCTGCATTTTGCCCATGGCTATCTCGCGCAGAGCTTCCTCTCGACCCATGCCAACAAGCGCGAGGACGCCTATGGCGGCAGCTTCGAGAACCGCAGCCGTTTTCTGATCGAGACGCTGGCGGCCGTGCGCAAGGTCTGGCCGGAGAACCGGCCGCTCTCCGTACGGCTCGGCGTGATCGAATATGACGGGCGCGACGAGGAGACGCTCGCCGAGGCGATCGAGCTGGTGAAACGCCTGAAGGGCGAAGGGCTCGACTTCATCGATGTCAGCGTCGGCTTCTCGACCAATGAAGCGAAGATCCCGTGGGGGCCGGCCTTCCTGGCGCCGGTCGCCGAGCGGGTGCGCCGCGAGACGGGCCTGCCGGCCTCGACGAGCTGGTACATCAGCAAGCCCGAGCAGGCCGACGCGCTGGTGCGCGAGGGCAAGGTCGATCTGGTGACGCTGGGCCGGCCGCTGCTGGCCGATCCGCACTGGCCCTATGCGGCGGCACAGGCGCTCGGCGTCGAGAACCCGGCCTGGGCGACCCTGCCGCCGCCCTATGCGCATTGGCTGGCGCGTTATCGCGCCGCCTGAGACGTTTCATTCGAAGCGAGATGCGATGAGAGAGGGGCCTTGCGGCTCCTCTTTTCGTTTGCGGTGTGGCGTTGCTCGGTCGACGCGCGGGAAATGCTGCCCTCTGCGATGACAAATGAGGCCTGGGGCCGCCGATAATGCGGTTTTGCCGGGGAACTTCTTCGGTGTTGACGCCATTTCAACATCTTATGATGTCAACAAGACTGGACGCACGGATATGCCGTGCCCCAACCAGCATGGCGCCCGGAGGCCAGACATGCCGATCGCTTCGCCCTCACGTTCCCCTGTCCTGTGCCGGCGCGGTTTCGGACAGCTGGCGGTTGGGGCAGTGGCGGCCTGTTTCGCCGGAGGCCGACCGGTCCATGCGCAGGGTAACACCGCGATCCGCTTCGCGCTGGACCGCCGGTTCGATGCGCTGACGGCGCCGTTCCTGGCGGCGCAGGACAAGGGCTATTTCGGCACCGAGGGGCTCGATGTCGTGATCGAGCCGGGCAATGGCGCGCGTGCCATGCTGCAGCGCCTGGCGGCCGGCGCGCAGGATGCAGGCTTCGGCGATATCAACGCGCTGATCCGCTTCCGCGACGAGAATCCCAGCGCCGATCTCAAGGCGGTGATGATCATCCATGACCGACCGGGCTATGCCCTGATCGGTCGCAAGAGCCGGGGGATCTCGACCGCCCCGACGAGCCTTGAAGGTCGCAAGCTCGGCACGGCCAGCATCGATGCCAGCTTCGCGCAATGGCCGATCTTCAAGAGCCTCAACAAGATCGACGACAGCAAGATCCGGATCGAGACCATCGGCCTGCCGGTGCGCGAGCCGATGCTGGCCTCCGGCGAGATCGATGCCCTCTTCGCCTTTGGCCCCTCCACCGCTGTGTCGCTGAGGGCGCGGGGCGTGCCGGGCGACGATATCGTGCTGATGGAAATGGCCGAGCACGGCCTGCTGCTCTATGGCAGCGCGGTGATCGTCTCCGGCAAGTTCGCTGCGGCCAAGCCGGATGCCGTGCGCGGGCTCGTGCGCGCCGTCATGCGCGGCGTCCGAGATACCGTGGTCAATACCGGCGCTGGCGCGCAATTCATCCTGCGCCGCAACGAGAACGCCCAGGCCGAGGTGGAGCGTGACAAGCTCGCTGCCGTGATCGAGCGCAATATCCTGACCCCGTATGTGCGCGCCCATGGTCTGGGTGGGATCGACCGCGAGCGCTGGGCGCAGGCGCTGGACCAACTCGTCCTGGCGGGGAGCTTCCGCGACAAGGCGCGGGCAGGCGATGCGTTTACCGATGCCTATCTGCCCCCTGCCGGCGAACGCATGTTCTGAGTGCATCGTTACGCTGGGAGAGGAAGCCCCCGAGGCGGGTGACAGCGGCCGGGCGCTTGCCTATCGTGCCGCGCCTCCCACCGGACATCCATCTTGATCCTGCCAGACCTGACTGATTACGCCGCGCTGCGCGAGCGCTTCCGCTGGAATATTCCGGAGCACTACAACATCGCCGTCGATGTCTGCGACCGCTGGGCAGCGGTGGAGCCCGAGCGCCCCGCGATCATCGAGGTCTCCACGGGTTGGCAGGTGACGCCGGTCAGCTTCGGCTGGCTGCGGGAGCATTCGAACCGGCTGGCGAACGCCTTGCGGGCGCGCGGCATCGGCCGGGGTGACCGCATCGCGATCCTCTTGCCGCAGGGCAGAGCGGTGCTGACGGCGCATCTTGCGGCCTACAAGCTTGGTGCGATCGCGGTGCCGCTGGCCGCATTGTTCGGTGTCGATGCGCTTGCCTATCGCCTGACCGACTCAGGCGCGAAGGCCGTGGTGACCAATGCCGGCGGGCTGACGAAGCTCGGCCAGATCACGCAGCCGCTGCCGGAGCTCGGCTTACGCATCTCCACCGACGGCGCCGATGGCGCTGTGGAAGGATGGGACGCACTGCTGGCAGAAGGCCGTCCGGATTTCACGCCGGTCGAGACGACGCCGGACAACCCGGCGCTGATGATCTACACCTCGGGCACGACCGGCAATCCGAAGGGCGCGCTGCATGGCCACCGCGTGTTACCCGGCCATCTGCCGGGCGTGCGGATGCCGCACGAGTTCATGCCGCAGCCGGGCGATCTTGCCTGGACACCGGCCGACTGGGCCTGGGCCGGCGGCCTGCTCAACATGCTTCTGCCGGCGCTGCATTTCGGCGTTGCGGTGGTGGCGCGGCCGGTAACGCGGTTCGAGCCGGAGGAGGCCTACCGGCTGATCCAGGACCTCGGCATCCGCAACGCCGTCGTGCCGCCGACGGCGCTCCGGATGATGCGCGGTGCCGGCAGCCCGCAGGGGCGCTGGAATCTCAACCTGCGCACGGTCGCGGCGGCCGGCGAGGCGCTCGGCGCCGAGACGCTGGAATGGGGGCGCGAGGCGCTCGGGCTGACCATCAACGAGGCCTATGGCCAGACCGAGTGCAACCTCGTGCTGGCGTCGAGCGCCGCGATCGGCGTCAGCCGCCCAGGCACGATCGGCAAGGCGGTGCCCGGCCATGAGGTCGCGATCATCCGGCCGGACGGCTCGGTCTGCGCGGCCGGCGAGGAAGGGCAGATCGCCGTGCGCCGGCCCGACCCGGTGATGTTCCTGGAATACTGGCGCAATCCGGAGGCGACCGCGGCGAAGTTCGTGGGCGACTGGATGACGACCGGCGACGAGGGCGTCGAGGATGAGGAGGGCTATGTCCGCTTCATCGGCCGCGACGACGATGTGATCACCTCGTCGGGCTACCGGATCGGGCCGGGCGAGATTGAGGATTGCCTGCTGCGGCATCCGGCGGTGGCGCTGGCCGCAGCCGTCGGCAAGCCCGATCCGCTGCGCACCGAGATCGTCAAGGCCTTCGTCGTGCTGAAGCCCGACTATCACGGCTCGAAAGCCCTGATCTCGGAGCTGCAGAGCTTCGTCCGCGCCCGCCTTTCGGCGCATGAATATCCACGCGAGATCGCCTTCCGGGACGAACTGCCGCTGACGACGACCGGCAAGATCATCCGTCGACTGCTGCGGGCCGAGGCCTGAACAGCGCGCGTGCGAGGCGTTCGCGCATGCGTATCGCCAGGTCGGATGGCCGGCGCACAGGCTGCTGCGGGCGCCGGGTCAGGGTGATCGTGCCGAAGGCCTCGTCGCGGGCGCCGAAGAGTGGCAGGCCGCCGGGCAGGAGAATCTGCCGGGCAGGCTGCGCCTTGCGCATCATCGCAAGCAGCATCGGCAAGGGCTCCAGTGCGGCGAAGGCCTCGTCGCCGACGCCGTGATAGAGCCAGCAGGAGGCGCCCTTTCCAAGGGTGAGCGCGGCGGCGATCGGCCGGTCGTCCAGCACCAGCACGGCGATGCGGCAGAGCTTCTGCCGGCCGAGATCGCGGCTCATGCTGCGCAGGAAGCCGACTTCGCGGGTGTCCTGCAGCGTCGCTTTCCCCGCCCGACCGCGCGAGCCGGAGGCTTCGATCGCCAGCAGGATCTCGACGGCGTCGCGCCGGTCCACCTGGTTCATGGCTTCGGCAAGGATCAGGCGTCCCTTGTCGCGCAGCGTTTCGTCGGAGGTGGCGATGCGGGCGGTGGGTGGCAGTTCGAGCCTGCGGCCGATGAGCGGCTGCCAACCGACGGTCACGCCATGGCCGCCGGCGGCGCGCGCGAGCGTGGTGGCGAAAGCGCCCGCAGGGTCGATGCCCGAGAGGGAGAACGCTCCTGTGGCATGGCTGCGACCACGCCAGCCACGCAGGAAAGCGGCCAGAGCAGGCGCGGCGAAGCTGCGGTCGAGCAGCGGCGTGCCATTCAGCAGGCGCGGATTGGCGAAGCCTTCCAGCGTATCGGACGCGAAGACATGGCGCTGCGTCCGGCAGGGAACGAGCCCAACGAGACGACGCTGCGCCGCGCCCGGGCCGCCCTGCCAGAGCAGCATCAGCTCGACATCGCGGAAGGAAATGAGATGCTGTGCGGCGGCAAGCGCGAAGCCCGGTTCGAGGCAGGGATTGGCTTCAAGCGCGCGGCTTGCGAGATCGGCCCATTCGTGGCGGATGCTCTCGCAGGCGGCGAGCGCGCGCAGCTCGCTGTAGACCGCCGTGTCCGGGTGGGGAAGCGGCGGGTATGGCCGGATTGTGGTCGCGGTGCCGTCGGTCGCTGCCAGAGCCGTGATCGTGCTCATCTGCCCGTACCCTTCCTGGATCGTTCCGGCGCGTTGCTGTGCCGGAATGGCAAGGCGCGCGGGCGCGCCTCATCCATCAGGAGTTTGGGTTCAAGAAACGGGCCGGCCGATCAGGCGGGCTGCGGCTGCGCGGATGCCTGGCCGAGGAAGGCGGACCAGAGCTTGCGCACCGTGTCCTCCTCGACGTCCTTGACGATCAGGACGAGGCGGGAGCGGTGGTCCGCATCCGGCCAGGCATCGAGCTGGATCGGCGGATGCAGGATCTGCTGGACGGCATGGACGAGCAGGGGGCGGCCGGGCTCGCCGACGATGTCCACCAGTCCTTTCAGGCGCAGCAGGCGCGGGCCGTGAATCGAGCGCAGCAGGGTCCAGAACAGGTCGAAGGTGGCGCGGGCGACGGGTTGCCCGGCGGTCAGGACGAAGGCCCGGATCGAGGCGTCGTGGCGGTTGACGTCATGCGAAACCTGGCCATGGCCATGGTCGTGTCTGTGGTGGTGGTGATCGTGGTTGTGATCATGGTGATGG
>JAEWKP010000065.1 GCA_023393655.1 Pseudomonadota bacterium
ATCCGCAACACGCCCTTCCTGGTCCAGATCTTCTTCATCTATTTCGCCCTGCCGCTCGCAGGTTTGCGGCTCGATCCGACGCCGACCGCGATCATCGCGCTCGGCATCAATGGCGGCGCCTATGCGATCGAGATCATCCGCGGCGGCGTCCAGTCGATCGGCAAGGGCCAGATCGAGGCGGGCCTCGCGCTCGGACTGCACAAGGCGCAGGTCTTCCGGCTGATCGTGCTGAAGCCGGCTTTGCGCGCGATCTTTCCGTCGCTGACCAGCCAGTTCGTGCTGCTGACGCTGACCACCAGCATCGCCTCGGCGATCTCGGCCTATGAACTGACGTCGGTGGCGCAGCGGATCGAGTCCGACAGTTTCCGCTCCTTCGAGGTCTACGGCACGATCACGCTGTTCTACCTCGTGATCTCCTGGGTGATGATGCGCTTCTTCGCGGCGATCTCGACCCGTTACTTCAGCTATCCGGTGAAGTGAGGGCGCGATGGGATCGAACGAATTCCTCTTCCTGCTCACCGGCCTGAAATGGACCGTGCTGCTCTCGATCGTCGGCTTCATCGGCGGCGGCGTGTGCGGGCTCGTCATCGCGCTGATGCGGGTTTCCGGCCGGCCGCTGATGGAGCGGATCACGGCGGGCTATATCGCCCTGTTCCAGGGCACGCCGCTCCTGATGCAGCTCTTCGTGGTCTATTACGGGCTGGCGCTGGTCGGGCTGAGGCTCGATGCCTGGGTCGCGGTCGCGATCGGTTTCACGCTGCATGCCAGCGCCTATCTCGGCGAGATCTGGCGCGGCTCGATCGAGGCCGTTCCGAAGGGCCAGACCGAGGCTGCCAAGGCGCTGAGCCTCCGCTACGTCTCCCGCATGCACGACGTCATCCTGCCGCAGGCGATCCGCATCTCGCTGCCGGCGACGATCGGCTTCCTCGTCCAGCTCATCAAGGGCACGTCGCTGGCGGCCATCGTCGGCTTCACCGAGCTGACGCGGGCCGGCAACATCGTCTCCAACCAGATCTTCCAGCCGCTCCTCGTCTTCGGGATCGTCGGCATCCTCTACTTCCTGCTGTGCTGGCCGCTCTCGCTCTACGGCTCGCATCTCGAGCGCCGCATGGCCATCGCCGCGCGCTGACCCCGTTCACCGCCTGAACCAACCACCAAGCACAAAGAGGGAGAGAAACATGACCAAGATGAAGACCACCCGCCGCAACGTCCTGATCGCGGGCGCGGCTGCTTTGGCCCTGCCGGCCGTGTTCGGCACCCCTGCCCTCGCCGTCACCCCGGCCGAGATCAAGGCCAAGGGCAAGATCGTCGTCGGCATCCAGGGCGACAACCCGCCGTGGGGTTTCGTCACCAGCGCCGGCAAGCAGGACGGTCTCGATGCCGATATCGCGACGCTCTTCGCCAAGGAGCTCGGCGTGCAGGTCGAGTTCGTGCCGCTCGAGGTCAATAACCGCATCCCGGCCCTGACCACAGGCCGCGTTGACGTGCTGTTCGCGACCATGGCGATGCTGCCCGAGCGCGCCAAGGCTGTGCAGTTCTCGAAGCCCTATGTCGCCAACACCATCGTGTTCATCGGGCCGAAGAAGGACAAGATCACCACCAACGCGGATATGGGCCGCTACACGATCGGCGTCGCCAAGGGCGCGGCGCAGGACACGCAGGTGACCAAGAACGCGCCCGCCAACACCACGATCCGCCGCTATGACGGCGATGCGCCCTCGATCCAGGCGCTGGTCTCCGGCCAGGTCCAGGCCATCGGCGGCAACATCTTCTACATGCAGCGCATCGAGCAGGCCCGGCCTGGCGAGTTCGAGAACAAGCTCGACTTCCAGAACCTCTATAACGGCGCCTGCACCCGTCTCGGCGAGAAGGAGATCAACGCGGCGATCAACAGCTTCATCGACAAAATCAAGGCCAATGGCGAGCTGCAGAAGATCTACGACAAGTGGATGAAAGTGCCGGTGCACAAGTTCCCGGACAGCCTCGAAGGCATCCCCTTCACCGCGAGCTGAAGCCTCCTAGCACGGGATCCGGGCCATGAACCAGCCAGCCGTCCAGAGCGCCGCTTCGGCGGATGCCATGATCGCCATGACGCATGTCGAGAAATGGTATGGCGAGTTCAAGGCCCTGACCGATATCAGTCTCACGGTCCGCAAAGGCGAGCGTATCGTGCTTTGCGGACCGTCGGGCTCCGGCAAGTCCACCCTGATCCGCTGCATCAACCATCTGGAGAGCTACCAGAAGGGCGAGATCAGGGTCGGCGGCACCAGGCTCGGGGACGACGCGAGGACCATCGACGCGGTGCGTCGCGAGGTCGGCATGGTCTTCCAGCATTTCAACCTGTTCCCGCATATGAGCGTGCTGGAGAACTGCATGCTGGCGCCGATGCGCTCGCTCGGTGCCAGCAAGGCGGAGGCCGAGGCTACCGCCCGCGAGCTGCTCGGCCGGGTGAAGATCCTCGAACAGGCGGAGAAGTACCCCGCCCAGCTCTCGGGCGGTCAGCAGCAGCGCGTCGCGATCGCCCGGGCGCTCTGCATGAAGCCCAAGGTCATGCTGTTCGACGAGCCGACCTCGGCGCTGGACCCCGAGATGGTCAAGGAAGTCCTCGACACCATGATCGGCCTCGCCGAGGAGGGCATGACCATGATCTGCGTCACCCATGAGATGGGCTTCGCCCGGCAGGTCGCGAACCGCGTGATCTTCATGGCCGAGGGCGCCATCGTCGAGGAGGCGCCGCCGGAGGAGTTCTTCCACAACCCGCGCCACGAGCGGACGCGGAAGTTTCTCGGCGAAATCCTGCACAAGCACTGAAACGCCCGTTCGGCGGAAGTCCGGACGCCTCAACGGAATGCGATCGATGTCCCGTCTCGTCTATGTCCTGAATGGTCCGAACCTGAACCTGCTCGGCAAGCGCCAGCCGCATATCTACGGGCATGAGACCCTGGCCGATGTCGAGCGCGACTGCCGCAAGCTTGCCGAGGAGCTCGGGCTGACCCTGCGCTTCCATCAGTCCAACCGCGAATACGAATTGATCGACTGGATTCACGAGGCGCGCGAGGACGGCGCCGGCATCGTCATCAACCCGGCCGCCTTCACGCATACCTCGGTCGCGCTGCTCGACGCGCTGAACACCTTCGAGGGGCCGGTGATCGAGTGCCATATCTCGCAGGTGCATAAGCGCGAGGCCTTCCGCCACCATTCCTATGTCTCGCTGCGGTCCGACGGCGTCATCGCCGGCTTCGGCACGCAGGGCTATCAGCTCGGCCTGCGGCGCATCGCCAAGCTCATCGATGAGAAAGCCGCGTGAGGAGCGCCCCGATGGCTCCGGTGAAGATGGCGGTGATGGGGGCGGGCCTGATCGGCAAGCGCCACGCCGCCCATGTCAGGGCCGAGACTGGCGCCACGCTGTCGGCGATCATCGATCCCGCGCCGGCCGGCAAGGTCTTCGCCGAGGAGATCGGCGTCGCCTGGTATCCTGCCCTGGATGCCCTCCTCGCTAACGAAAAGCCGGACGGCGTTATCGTCGCGACGCCGAACCAGCTCCATGTCGCCAACGGGCTGGAGTTGGTCGCGGCCGGCATACCGATGCTGGTCGAGAAGCCGCTGGCGGACAGCGTCGACAGCGCCCGCAAGCTCGTCCATGCCACCGAGGCAGCCAATGTGCCGCTGCTCGTCGGCCATCACCGCCGCCACAATCCGATGATCCGGAAGGCGCGCGAGGCGATCGATGCCGGCCGGCTCGGCCGCATCCTGACGC
>JAEWKP010000119.1 GCA_023393655.1 Pseudomonadota bacterium
CGCGTCTTCACACGCTACAGCCTGACCGAGGAGCCCGTGCTGCTCGCCGAAGCGGCGGAATAAGCCGGCAACACCGCGTCACAACCGAAAAACAACAGGGGAACATGATGCGCCGAACCACCAAGACTGCCCTCGCGGCCGCGCTTCTGTGCGGCGGCCTCGTCCAGGTCGCCGAAGCGAGCACGCTCAAGATCCAACTCCGCGCCGACATCCGCTCGATCAATCCGGGCGTCAATCGCGACCACAACACTGACGGCGTCGTCCTGCAGATGGTCGAGGGCCTCGTCGCCTATGGCGAGGACTCGCTGCCGAAGCCGCTGCTGGCCGAGAAGATCGACGTCGCGCCGGACGGCAAGACCTATACCTTCACGCTGCGCCAGGGCGTGAAGTTCCACAACGGCGCGGCCCTGACCTCGGCCGACGTGCTGTGGAGCTGGAACCGCTACATGGACCCGAAGACCGAGTGGCGCTGCCTCTCGGAATTCGACGGCCGCGGCCAGGTCAAGGTCGATAAGGTCTCGGCTCCCGACGCCAGGACCGTGGTCTTCAGTCTCGACAAGGCGAGCGCGCTGTTCCTCGCCTCGCTCGCCCGTACCGATTGCGCCATGACGGGCATCCTGCACAAGGATTCGGTCAAGGCCGACGGCTCCTTCGACAAGCCGATCGGTACGGGGCCATTCAAGTTCGCTGAATGGAAGCGCGGTGAATCGATCCGCCTGGAGCGCTTCGCCGACTACGCCTCGCTGCCCGGCAAGATCGACGGCCTGACCGGCGCGAAGAAGCCCCTGGTCGACGAGGTGCGTTTTCTCGTCATCCCGGACAGCGCGACGGCGAATGCCGCCCTGGTGCGCGGCGATATCGATATCCTGCCGGATGCCGCCAACTCCGACATCGCCGACCTGAAGACGAACGACAAGATCCGCACCTCGGTGGTCTCCAGCATGGGCCTCGTCGGCCTGATCATCCAGACCCGCGACCCGGTTCTGCAGAACGCCAAACTGCGCCAGGCCATCGCCGCGGCGATCGACATCAAAGAGCTGGTCGCGGCGGTCACGGACGGCCTCGGCATGCCCAACAACTCGATCGTGCCGGTGCTCTCCGCCTATCACGGCCCTGTCGAGAAGCAGGGCTGGAAATATGACCCCGCCGCGGCGAAGAAGCTCCTCGCCGAGGCCGGCTACAAGGGCGAGAAGATCGTCATGCTCGCCAACAAGCGCTATCCGCAGAGCTTCGACGCCGCCGTGATCGCGCAGCAGATGCTCAAGAGCGCCGGCCTCAATGTCGAGATCGAAGTGCTGGAATGGGCGACCCAGCTCGACCGCTACAGCAAGGGCACCTACCAGATGCAGGCCTTCCCCTATTCAGGCCGCATGGACCCGGCGCTGAGCTACGAGTCCATGACCGGTCCGAAGGACAAGCAGCCGCGCAAGCTGTGGGACAATCCGGAGGTGCAGGCCCTGCTCGAGAAGTCGATGGTCATCGCCGACAAGGGCGAGCGCCAGAAGATCTTCGACGAGCTGCACAAGCGCTTCCTCGCGGATGTGCCGATGGTGATGCTCTATAACGGCATCGTCGGCGGCGCCACGAGCACGAAGGCCAAGGGCTATACCTCGACGATCATGTCGCTGCCGCGGGCCTGGGAAGTCAGCCTCGACGAGTAAGCACCGCTCACCTCGCTTTCGGTATCCGACTGCAGGGCATGCCCTTCCGGGGCACGCCCGAACGACAAGACAACGAGGGAACGGGAATGATCCGCTTTTCGGCCTCTGCGCTGGCGCTCGCGCTCTTCTGTGGCGCAGCCCAGGCACAGACCATCAATGTCGCGCTCAATGCCGACATCCGCACGACCAATCCGGGGGTCAACCGCGACGACAACACCGACGCCGTGGTGCTGCATATGGTCGAGGGCCTTGTCGGCTATCGCGAGAACGGCGCCGTTGCCCCGCTCCTCGCCGAAAAGATCGACGTCTCGCAGGACGGGCTGACCTATACCTTCCACCTGCGCAAGGGCGTGAAGTTCCATAACGGCGCCGAGATGAGCTCGGCCGACGTGCTGTGGAGCTGGAACCGCTACATGGACGCGAAGACCGACTGGCGTTGCAAGCCTGAGTTCGACGGCCGCATCGGCCTCAAGGTCACGGAAGCGACCGCGCCCGACGCCACGACCTCCGTGATGAAGCTGGAGAAGCCGAGCGCGCTCTTCCTGGACACCATGGCCCGTACCGACTGCGCCATGGTCGCGATCCTGCACAAGGACTCGCTCAAGGCCGACGGAAGCTGGGACAAGCCGGTCGGCACCGGCCCCTTCCAGCTCGCCGACTGGCGTCGCGGCGAGTTCGTGCTGCTCAAGCGCTTCGACGCCTATGCTTCCCCGGCCGGCGACAAGCGCGACGGCTATGTCGGCTCCAAGCGCCCGCTCGCGGCCGAGGTCAAGTTCCTCGCCATCGCCGATGGCGCGACGGTCAAGGCCGGCCTGATGTCGGGCGCGCTCGACGTCGCCGACGTGCCGGACGAGGACGTGCCGGAGATGAAGAAGAGCGGCCTGCAGGTGCTGACGGCGCCGAGCGCCACCAAGCACGGCATCCTGCTCCAGAGCCGCGACCCGCTGCTCGGCGACATCCGCATGCGCCAGGCGATCATGGCGGCGCTCGACCAGGACGAGATCGTCGGCGCTGTCTCGAACGGGCTCGGCAAGGTCAACAATTCGGCGGTCTATGTCACCTCGCCCTATTACGACGAGGTCCAGAAGAAGCGCTACACGCACGACCCCGCCCGCGTGAAGAAGCTGCTCGCCGAGGCCGGCTACAAGGGCGAGACGATCAAGCTGATCGCCAACAAGCGCTCGACCGTGCCGAGCTATCCGATCGCGATCATGGCGCAGGCGATGCTGCAGGCCGCCGGCATCAAGGCCGATATCGAGATCCTGGAATGGGCGACGCAGCTCGACCGCTTCTCGAAGGGCAACTACCAGATGATGTCCTTCAGCTACTCCGCCCGCATCGACCCGGCCCAGAGCTACAATCAGTTCTCCGGCCCGAAGGACAAACTCCCCTCCAAGGTCTGGGACAATCGCGAGGCCGATGCG
The DNA here is from genome assembly GCA_023393655.1 of Pseudomonadota bacterium. GTDB lineage: Bacteria > Pseudomonadota > Alphaproteobacteria > Rhizobiales > Beijerinckiaceae > Allobosea. The sequence continues at coordinate 3,086 of JAEWKP010000119.1, forward strand.
CTGATCGAGAAGGCGACGCTGGTCAGTGACGAGGCCGAGCGCCGCAAGATCTTCGACCAGCTCCATGTGATGATGCTGGCCGATGCGCCGCTGATCTTCCTCTATAATCAGGTCGACACGGCCGTGGTCTCGAAGCGCCTGCAGGGCTTCGCGCCCTGGGTCGCCTCGAAGCCGCGTCTCTGGGAGGTCTCCGTCGCCAAGTAAGGCGGTGGCCGCTCAGCCCGGCTCGATCGGAGCCGGACCGACGGGCGCGCCCTTGACGATATGCGTCGCGATCAGGGCCGCCAGCCGCACTGCGTCGCGCGCCTTCAGGGCCGCCATCATCTCGTAATGCTCGCGGTCGCTCTTCTGGAGCAGTTCATGCGAGCTCCACACCGTGATCTGCGAACCGCGCCCGCGGTCGCGCAGGCCCCAGATCATCTCCTCCAGCACGGCGTTGCCGCAGAAGGAGTACATGAATTGATGGAAGGCGCGGTTGATCTCGCTCTGCTCGGTCCGGCTTCCGGTCGTGACCGCGGCGGAGAACTGCGCTGCCAGCGCGTCCAGCCGCGCGATGGCGGCGTCGTCGATCCGCGCGACGATGCCTTCCGCGGTGGCCCGCTCCAGGATGATGCGCGTCGCCAGGATCTCCTCATAGGTCTTCAGGTCGACCTCGGCGACGCGATAGCCCCGGTTGGGGACATGTTCGATGGTCTTGCGCACGGCGAGTTCGTCGAGCGCGCTGCGCACGTCGAAGCGGGTCGCCTGGAAACGCTCCTCGAGGTCGATCTGGCGCAGCCATTCCCCTGGCCTGAACGCACGCAGACGGATCGCCTGCGCGATCTCGTTGGCGAGCACGGCGCGCCGCGTGCTGGTGTTCTTGCGTTTCCGCTCGGACGTCATGGCAGGCTCTCTAAAGCATTTTCGAGCGGGGTGAACACCGGTTCGCGTGGAGAAAGTGCAGCGGAACAATGCTCTAACAGGATTCGCGCAGGCCGGAAGAAGTTGGTTGCGAAGCCAACCATATCATGCAACATAATTGGCGCCAATAATTTCGCCATAGGAGAGAACCCGTGAACGCCGTGGCCGAACAAACCGCCAAGCCCGATCCCGAGGCGGCCGCCCGCGCCAAGGCGCTCTACGAGTATGGGCCGACCTCGATCTATTCGTCGAAGCACGATCCCCGCTTCCCCTATTGCCTCTATGTCCCGCCGAGCCTGGGCGAGGGTGGCGAGAAGCCGGAGCTGATCGTAGCGATGCACGGCACCGGCCGTGGCTTCACCGGTTATCGCGATGCCTTCTCGGCCTTCGCCCGCTGGAACAACTGCATCATCCTGGCGCCGCTCTTCCCGATCGGTGTGATGGGCGACGGCTATCGCGACGGCTTCAAATACATGCGCGAGGGCAACCTCCGTTACGACCACGTACTGCTCGCCATCATCGAGGAGGTCTCCGAGCGTTACGGCATTGCCTTCGACCGCTTCGGCCTGTTCGGCTATTCCGGCGGCGGTCATTTCGCCCACCGTTTCCTGATTCTGCAGCCGAACAAGCTCTGGGGCGTCTCGATCGGCGCGCCGGGCTCGGTCACCCTGCTCGACCCGAGCCGCGACTGGTGGGTCGGCACCCGCAACTTCGCCGAGCTCTTCGGCCAGGCACTCGACATCCCCGCGATGAAGCAGGTCGCGGTGCAGATGGTCGTCGGCGCTGCCGATCTCGAGACCTGGGAAATCACCCACAAGCCGGGCGGCCGCAACTGGATGCCGGACGCCAACCATGCCGGCACCAACCGGCCGGAGCGTCTGGCGAGCCTGCGCGACAACTTCGCCGCGCATGGCATCGCCGCCCGCTTCGACCTCGTGCCGAACACGCCGCATGACGGCGTCAAGGTCGTGCCGGTCGTCGAGGACTTCTTCGCCGGCGAACTCCGCCGCATCCGCACCGCCCGCAAGGCCGGCTGAACGATCATAAGAACAACAGGGGAAACATCATGAAGCGCTTGCTTGTCTCCGCCGCCGCGCTCGCCCTCTCGGCCGGCGCCCTTCAGGCCCAGACGCTGACGGCCGTGCTCAACGCCGACATCCGCTCGACCAATCCCGGCGTGAACCGCGACGGCAATACCGATTCCGTCGTGCTTCACATGGTCGAGGGCCTCGTCGGCTATGCCGAGGACGGCTCGGTCGGCCCGCTGCTCGCCGAGAAGGTCGAGATTTCGCCGGATGGAAAGACCTACACCTTCCGCCTGCGCAAGGGCGTGAAGTTCCATAACGGCGCGACCATGACCTCGGCCGACGTGCTGTGGAGCTGGAACCGCTACATGGACCCGAAGACCGACTGGCGCTGCCTGTCCGATTTCGACGGGCGCAACGGCCTCAAGGTCGAGAAGATCTCGGCTCCGGATGCCGACACCGTCGTGATGGAGATCAACGCGCCGAACGGTCTCTTCCTCGACTCGCTCGCCCGCGCCGATTGCGGCGGCTCTGCCGTGATCCACAAGGATTCGGTCAAGGCCGATGGCAGCTGGGACAAGCCGATCGGCACCGGCCCCTTCATGCTCGGCGACTGGAAGCGCGGGCAATCGGTCCAGCTCCTCGCCTTCGACCAGTATGTCTCGCCCAAGGGCGACAAGCGCGACGGGTATATCGGCTCGAAGCGCCCGCTGGTGAAGGAAGCCCGCTTCATGGTCATTCCCGACGCGGCGACGGTGAAGGCGGGCCTGCTCGCCGGCTCGCTCGACATGGCGCTGATGCCGGAATCGGACGTGCCCGACCTCAAGAACGCGCCCAATCTCACGCTCGCCATCGCCCCGAACCCGGTCCGGCACGGCCTGATCATCCAGACGCGTGACCCGGTGATGAAGAACCAGGCGCTGCGCCAGGCGATCGCGGCCGCGATCGACTTCCCCGAGCTCGTCGCCAATGTCTCGAACGGTCTCGGCAAGCCCAACAACTCGCCGGTCTACACGACCTCGAAATACTATGGCGATGTCGAGAAGCAGGGCTTCAAGTATGATCCCGCCGCCGCCAAGGCGCTGCTGCAGAAGGCCGGCCACAAGGGTGAGAAGATCACGATCCTCGCCAACAAGCGCTCCTCGGTGCCGAGCTTCAACACCGCCGTCATCGCCCAGGCGATGATGCAGGCGGTCGGCATCAATGCCGAGATCGAAGTGCTGGAATGGGCGACGCAGCTGGATCGCTACAACAAGGGCAACTACCAGATGCAGTCCTTCTCCTATTCGAGCCGCTTCGACCCCGCGCTCGGATTCGAGCAGATCGCCGGCCCGAAGGACAAGCAGCCGCGCAAGATCTGGGAGGAGCCGGAGGCGCTCGCCCTGATCCAGAAGTCGATGGTGGTGACCGATACCGCCGAGCGTCAGAAGATCTTCGACGACCTGCACAAGCGCTTCATCGATCAGGTCCCGACCATCTTCACCCATAACGACCTCGACATCATCGCCCATTCCAAGAAGGTGAGCGGCGTGACACCCTGGGCGTCCCAGCTGCGCCTCTGGGAAGTCAGCGTCTCGAAGTGACGTTATTGCCGGCTCCGTCTCGACTGAGAGGCGGAGTTGGCCTTGAGGCTTGGGAGGGCCTTCGATGTTTCGATTTGCGCTGACCCGGATCGGGATGGCCCTGCCGACGCTGCTGATTGTTGCGGTGTCGGTGTTCGTGCTGATCCGCCTGATCCCGGGCGATCCGGCCCAATTGATGCTGGGTGACCTGGCGACGCCGGCGAGCCTGGCCGATCTCAGGGCGCGGCTCGGGCTCGACCAGTCTCTGCCGGTGCAGTTCGGCATCTGGATCGGCAATGTCCTGACCGGCGATTTCGGCCAGTCGATCTCGTCGCAGCAGGCGGTGCTGCCGCTGATCCTGCAGCGCTTCTGGGTCTCCGCCCAGATCGTGCTCGTCGCCGTGCTGCTGGCGAGCTGCGTCGCGGTGCCCGCCGGCGTCATCGCCGCCTGGAAGCAGGATTCGGCTCTCGATCTCGGTTTGGTCGCGACCGCGACGCTACTGCTCTCGATCCCGACCTTCTGGCTCGGCCTGCTCTTGCTGCTGTTCTTCGGGCTCAAACTCGAATGGCTGCCGGTCGTCGGCTATGTCTCGATCGCCGAGAACCCCTGGGCCGGCATCCTCTATCTCGTCATGCCGATCCTGACGCTGTTCCTGCATGAGATCGGCGTGATCCTGCGCATGGCCCGCGCCTCGACGCTGGAGGTGCTCCGGCTCGACTACATCACCCATGCCCGCGCCAAGGGCCTGTCGGAGCGCGCGGTGCTCTGGCGCCATGCCTTCAAGAACGCCTTCGGCCCGACCTGGACCCTGATCGGCCTCGTCCTCGGCAACCTGCTCGGCGGCATCGCGGTGGTCGAGACGGTCTTCACCATCCCCGGCCTCGGCCGCCTGCTCGTCGATGCGATCTTCGCGCGCGACTATCCGGTCATCCAGGGCTGCATGCTCTTCGTCGCCTTCACCTATGTGCTGGTGAACCTCGTCATCGACCTCTGCTACCCGGTCTTCGATCCAAGGGTGACGGCGCAATGAGCAGCGAAAGCACCGTGAGCCGTAGCGGCACCGTGAAGAAGGCGAGCCGCATGAAGCTCCCCGCTCCCAATGCGATCGTCGGCGGCACGCTGATCGGCATCCTGCTCATCGCCGCCGGCACCGGCGCGCTCTGGACGCCTTATGATCCGCTGAAGCTCTCCTTCCGCGAGAAGCTCGCGGCACCCTCGGCCCTGCACTGGCTCGGCACCGACGAGTTCGGCCGCGACGTGCTCTCGCGCCTGATGGCGGGGGCCGCGACCTCGGTCTGGATCTCGATCCTGACGGTGACGCTCGCCGTCATCTTCGGCACGCTGATCGGCCTGTTCTCCGGCTATATGCGTGGCTGGACCGACCGCATCATCATGGCCTTCAACGACGCCTTGCTCGCCTTCCCCGGCATATTGCTGGCGCTCGGCCTGCTCGCGGTCGTCGGCGCCAACAAATACGGCATCATCGTCGCGCTCGGCATCGCCTATACGCCCTCGGTCGCCCGCGTCGTACGCGGCACGGTGCTGTCCCTGCGCGAGCGCGAGTTCATCGCCGCCTCGCGCGTGATGGGCAACTCCGAGGGCTTCACCATGGCCCGCCACATCCTGCCGAACTGCATCGCGCCATTGACCGTGCTGGCGACCTCGATGTTCGGCTATGTCCTGCTGGCCGAGAGCGCGCTCTCCTTCCTAGGCCTCGGTGTGCCGCCGCCGGCCCCGACCTGGGGTAACATGCTCGCCGGCTCCCGGCCCTATATCGGCCAGGCCGTCTGGCTCGGCATCTTCCCGGGCCTCGCCATCTCACAGACCCTGCTCGGCATCAATCTGCTCGGCGACGCCGTGCGCGACAGGCTCGACCCGCGGATGAGGGGCTCGCGATGAACACGACAGCTCCACTCCTCGATGTCTCCGGCCTGACACTGAAGATCGGGGCCTCCGGCCGCACCGTCGTCAACGACGTCTCCTTCCAGGTCTTCCCGGGCGAGATCGTCGGCATCGTCGGCGAATCCGGTTCGGGCAAGACTCTTGCCGCGCGGGCCGTGATGGGCTTCATCCCGCCGGCGGTCCGGCTCGAAGGCGGCACGATCCGCTTCGACAGCCAGGACGTCATGGCGATGAGCCCGAAGGACCTGCGCGCCATGCGCGGCGCCAAGGTCGGCATGGTCTTCCAGGAGCCGATGACCTCGCTCAACCCCTCGATGCTGATCGGGCGCCAGCTCGACGAGGGGCTGGCGCTGCACCGCAAGCTCGACGCCTCCCAGCGCCGCGCCCTGATCCTCGACATGCTTCGCAGCGTCGGCCTGCGCGATCCCGAAGGCGCGCTCACCGCCTATCCGCACCAGTTCTCCGGCGGCATGCGCCAGCGCATCATGCTGGCCTCGGTGATGCTGCTGAAGCCGGCGCTGCTGCTGGCGGACGAGCCGACCACCGCGCTCGACGCCGTCGTCCAGCGCGACGTGATGGAGCTGATGGTCGAGCTGACCAAGGCCAACGACACCGCCGTGCTGCTGATCTCCCATGATCTCGGCATGGTCGCGCGCTATTGCAGCCGCATCGTCGTGATGTGCCAGGGCGACGTGGTCGAGCAGGGCCTGACCGAGGAGATCCTGGCTCGGCCGCAGCACCCCTATACTCGCAAGCTGCTCTCGGCGATGCCGCATCGCCTGCCTGCGCGGCTCGTACCGGAGGCGAAGACGCCGATCGTCTCGGTCAGCGACCTCGTCGTAGACTATCCCGGCCGGCAGGGCTTCTTCCGCAAGGGCGAGGCGAAGCGCGCGCTGCACGGCATCAGCATCGATGTGCAGCCGGGCGAGGTCGTCGCGGTGGTCGGCGGCTCGGGCTCGGGCAAGACCACGCTCGGCCAGTCGATCGCCGGCCTGGTCAAGCCGGCCGGCGGCGAGATCCTCTTCAACGGCAAGCCGATCGAGAAGAGCGACGCCGCCTACTGGGACTACCGGCTGAACTGCCAGATGGTCTTCCAGGACCCCTACTCCTCGCTCGATCCGCGCATGACGATCCGGCAGCTCGTCGCCGAGCCGCTCAGGCTGGTTCCCGACATGAGCCCGGCCGCCCGCAAGGCCCGCGTCGCCGAGGTCCTGACCGAGGTCGGGCTGGGCGACGGCTTTGCCGAGCGCTATCCGCACGAGCTCTCCGGCGGCCAGCGCCAGCGCATCGCGATCGCCCGCGCGATCGTGCGCCAACCGAGCTTCGTCATCGCCGACGAGCCGGTCTCGGCGCTCGACGTCACCGTCCGCGCCCAGGTGCTGGAGCTCTTCGACGAGCTCCAGAAGAAGCACGGCTTCTCCTGCCTGTTCATCAGCCACGATCTCGGCGTGGTCGAGCAGGTCGCCGACCGCGTCATCGTCATGCAGGACGGACGCATCGTCGAGGAAGGGCCCCGCGACGACATCTTCGACAACCCGACACACCCTTATACCCAGAAGCTGCTCGCAGCGGTCCCGGGCCTCGAAGCCACAGACCAAGGCGGTGTCAGGCTGTTCTGGAGACGGACAGAAAACGACAAGGCGATCGTCGGCTGAACCCGCCTCGCCTGAAGGAAACGCGCCATCATTCCGGGACAAGCCCGGAATGATGGCATAGAGCCGGGCTGACCCGGACCCGAAACCAAAGCCGCCCGGAGCGGCCGTCTTGACGACATCACGCGCCGCGCTTGTCCAGAGGCACGATGAAGAAGCAGATCACGCCCGACAGCGCACAGGCGAACAGGCCGAGGTCGAAGCGGGAGGTCAGGCTCAGCACCATCGCAAACGCCGACGGGGCCACGACGTAACCGAGGAAGATCACGAGCGTCGCGGCGGCAGATGCCTCCCGAACCAGGCTTGGCGGGCAAGCGCGCGCGATCTCGGACAATTGGACACCGTTCCAGCTGGATACGGTAACGCCGGCGATCGCTGCGATGACGCAGTATATGGGGAAGGACCACTCCGGCGTCGCCAGGGCCAAAGTCAGTGACGTCGCGCCCGACGCCAATCCGATCAGGCGCAACAGGAGCCGCGGAGCGCCCAGGTGATCAGATAGCCAACCGAGAAAGACACGGCCTGCCACGCTCGTGGCCTGCATCAGCGCGTAGAGCGCGCCGGCGGTCTCAAGGCTGTAGCCGAGCTGCGAGACCGCATAGGTCATGAGATAGGCGAACCAGATCCCCTGCCCTATGGCCAGGCAGGCGCCGGCCGCCGCCAGACGAAGCAAAGTCGAAGACGCTGTCAGCGTCCTGATCGGCGTCACCAGATTGGAGACGGAGAGGATGACTCCGAGTCCGAATTTCAGGCCCCTCTCCCGATCACGATCGAGCGCCTCTCGCATCGGCTGGACACTGGCGATGATGGCAAGCACGAAGACTGCCGATGCCAGGAGGGCGATGCGCCAGCCATAGGCTGCCGCGAGAGGCGGCAAGGCGAGTCCCGCGATGACCCCTCCGAGGGGCACGCCAGCCTGCTTGATCGAGAAGATCATGCTGCGACGGCCATGAGGTGCCGTTCGATGCAGGACATCGTTACCCGCCGGCGAAGACGGCCCGTAGCCAACTCCGATGAGGAGCGACGCGATACAGGCTGCGATCGTCCAACTCGGAAGAAAAAGCGCCAGCCCCAGGATTCCGATCATCAGCCCGGTCTGGAGCGCCCGCACGGAGCCGAGAGCTCTCAGATAGGGCGCCCCCAGGGCGAGGAAGAGAATCGACCCCAGCGTGTTCAGGCTGGCGAGATAACCCACCACTGAATCCGACCAGCCCCGCTCGGCGGCAAGGATTGGCGCGATCGTGGGAGGGATGCGGCTGAGGAAGGCCGTAGCCATCTGTACCGCAACCATGGTGGCGAGAGCGAGCTGCCAGGATGGGGCGGACCCGGTCGCCAGGCGCCCGGGTTTCACACGCTCAACTCGCGCCAGCGCAAGCACGCGGTGCCGTGACCGTCTTCATCATCCAGCGCCGGATCGATCTCGGCACATTGCGATGTCGCGTATTGGCAGCGCGTCCGGAAGCGGCACCCGCTCGGAACATTGGACGGATCGGGCGGCTCGCCCTGCAGGGAGAAATTCTCGGTGACGCGGGGCCCGCCGATCACAGGGGCAGCCGACAGCAAGGCCTGCGTGTAGGGATGGCGTGGTGCGGCAAAGACCTCGGCGGTCCGCCCGATCTCGACGATCCTCCCGAGATACATCACGATCACACGGTCGCAGATCGACTGCACGACGGCGAGGTCATGGCTGATGAAGACGTAGGTCAGATCGAACTCTGACTTCAGGTCGCGGAACAGCCTCAGCACGGTCGCCTGGACGGAAACGTCGAGCCCCGATGTGGGTTCGTCGAAAATGACGAGTTCCGGCCCGAGAACCAGGATCCGCGCCAGACCGACCCGTCGCTGCTGGCCGCCGCTGATCTCGTGGGGGTAAAGATCGAGATGCTCGACAGGCAATCCCACCGCCTTCACGATCTCCCTGACCTTTTCCTCCCGCTTCTGTTTCGGCCAGTCCGTGTGGATGATCAGCGGCTCGTGGAGCGAACGACGCAGCGTCCAGCGCGGGTCGAGGGAAGCGCCGGGGTCCTGGTAGACATATTGCAGCCGCGCCCGGATTCGCGCAGCGCGCTTCTGGCCCGGCGAGGCGATCCTCTCGCCCAGCATCCGGACTTCGCCCTCGCTGGGTTCGTGGATACCCATGAGCGTCTTGCCGAGCGTGGACTTGCCACAGCCGGATTCACCGACGATTCCCAGGATCTCGCCCGGCTCGACCGCGAAGGAGACGTTGTCCAGCGCGCGCAGGCTGCCGACCTTCCGGTTGAGGAATCCCCGGACCGGAAAGTGCCGGGCCAGGTTGTCGACTTCCAGGATCGCGGGATGATCGCGCTCAGACATGCGCACCCTCCGCCTTGGCCGACCAGGGATGATGACACGCAACGGCGTGACCATCGGAACCTGTCGTCAGCGCCGGCCTGCTCTCGTGACAGATGTCCGTTGCGCGCGGGCAGCGGGGATTGAAGCGGCAACCGTCGGGAGCCTTGAGCGGGCTTGGGACACCACCGGGAATTCCGACGGGATCGCGCCCCGGGGACGGCAGGCTGTCGAGCAGCATGCGAGTATAAGGGTGGCGGGGATCGCCGAAGAACTGCTCGCGCGGAGCGATCTCCGCCGTCTGCCCGGCATACATCACCACGATCCGGTCGCAGATTTCCCAGGCGGCGCCGAGGTCATGGGTCGTGAACAGGACGGATACGCCGCGTTCGACCGCCAGCCGGCGCAACAGCCCGAGGATCTGCGCCTGAACCGTCACGTCCAAAGCCGTCGTCGGCTCGTCGGCGATGATCATCCGGGGCTGGGGGAGCAAAGCCATGGCGATCATGACGCGCTGACGCTGGCCGCCCGAGAGCTGATGGGGATATTTCGCCAGGATCGCTTTCGGCTGCGGCAGCTGAACCGCATCGAGCATGGCGATCGCACTCGCCTCGTCAGCCTTCCGCGAGCGGCCGAAACCTCCCCCGCCGTCCTGCGGAGCCTTGAAGCGCATCAGGTCCTGGATCTGGGTACCGATCCGGAACAGCGGATTGAAGCTCGCAAAGGGGTCCTGCGGGACGAAGGTCACGACCCGGCCACGCAGATGTTCGGCCGCCTTGCCGCCCGCGAGCATATCGACACCGTCGAGCCGGATATGCCCGCTGTTGATCTCCGTCTGGCCTTCGGGAAGCGTTCCCAGAATCGCACGGGCAAGCGTCGACTTGCCGCAGCCGGACTCTCCGACCAGGCCGACAATCTCTCCCGGCTTCACGCTGATATCGATCCGGTCGAGCACCTTGGCGATGCCCTTTTCGGTTCGGAAGCCCAGGGACAGGGCCTGGATATCGAGAAGATTGCTCATGATCAGACGCTGCGCCGCGTGCGCGGGTCGAGGATGTCGCGCAGGCCGTCGCCAAAGAGATTGAAGCCCAGCACCGTCAGGAAGATCGCGATGCCCGGAGCGAGCGCGTACCACCAGGCTTCGGGCAGGAACTCGCGGCTCTCCGCGATCATCCGGCCCCATTCGGGCGTGGGCGGCGGCGCTCCAAGCCCGAGAAAGCCCAGCGTTGCCGCGGTGAGGATCGTCGCGCCCATGCCGATCGACGTCCGGACGATGATCGGCGAGGCGATGTTCGGCAGGATGTGCAGGACGATGACCCGCCAGGGCGAAGCCCCGAGCGCAACAGCGGACTCCACGAAGACCTCGTTCCGCATCGACCGCGTCTCGGCATAGACCAGACGCGCCCAGAACGGCCAATAGGTCAGCGAGAGCGCCAGGATGACGTTCTCGATCGATGGCCCGAGCGTCTGCGCGATGGCGATGGCCAGGACGATCTGGGGCACGGCCAGGAAGATCTCGGCGATCCGCATCAGCGCATCGCTGACCCAGTTCTGGTAATAGCCGGCGATGAGGCCGATCGGCACGCCGATGACCAGTGCCGAGCCGATGGCGATCCCGGCCAGCATCAGCGTGATCCTGGCGCCGAACAGCATGCGGCTGAAGATGTCGCTGCCCATGCGGTCGGTACCGAAAAGAGCAGTGGCCGAGGGCGGCTGCAGCCGGTTCCCGATGTGGAAATCGAAGACATCGTTGGGAAAGGGAGCCAGCAGCGGCGCAAACAGCGCAGCCAGCGCGAGAAGGCTCAACAGGCTCAACCCGATGAAAGCGGCCTTGTCCCTGGCGAGGCGTTTGAGAAGACCCATCACGCCGCTCCCCGCGGATCGATCGCGGCCTGCAACATATCCACCAGCAGGTTGATGAGGACGAACAACGCCCCCGTACAGAGGGTAAAACCCATCACCGCGTTGTAGTCGGACTGCAG
>JAEWKP010000127.1 GCA_023393655.1 Pseudomonadota bacterium
TCTCCCCGCCGCGCGCAGGCGCAGGCGACGACTGGACTTGAGGAGAACACCATGGCGATTCAGGCCGATATCGTATTGCGCAACGGGCCGATCTGGTGCGGGCGCGAGGAGGGCGTGGTCGAGGCGCTGGCGATCTTCCGCGACAAGGTGCTGGCCGCCGGCAGCGATACCGAGATCAAGCCTCTGATCGGACCCAAGACCCGCGTAATCGACCTGATGGGCCGGCTGGCGACGCCCGGCCTCAACGACTCGCACCTGCATCTGGTCTCGCTCGGCATGACCATGGGCTGGGTCGACTCCAAGCCGGAGAGCGCGCCGACGCTGGAAGCCCTGCTCGGCGCCATTGCGGCCCGTGCCGCACAGTCCAAGCCCGGCGAATGGATCCTCTCGCGCGGCTACGACCAGACCAAGCTCGATACCGGCCGCCATCCCTATCGTGAGGAGCTCGACCGCGCGGCGCCGAACAATCCGGTGATGCTGGTGCGCGCCTGCGGCCATATCGCGATCTGCAATTCGGAGGCGCTGCGCCTTGGCGGCATCGACGAGAAATCCCCGACGCCGCAGGGTGGCCTGATCGAGCAGCAGAACGGGCGGCTCACCGGCCTGCTCGCCGAGAACGCACGCGCCCCGGTCCAGGCGGCAATTCCGGCCGCGACCGAGGAGGATATCATCGCCGGCATCGAGCGCGGCGGGCAGTATCTGCTCTCGCTCGGCATCACGAGCTGCATGGATGCCGCCGTCGGCCAGAAGGGCGGTTTCCGCGAGATCGCGGCCTATCATCGCGCCAAGCGCGACGGCCGCCTGCCAGTCCGCACCTGGCTGACGCTGCTCGGCGACGATGGCCGCTCGATCGTGCCGCAATGCTATGACGCCGGCCTGATCTCAGGCACCGGCGACGAGATGCTGATGATTGGCGGCGTGAAGCTCTTCCTCGACGGTTCGGCCGGCGGCCGCACCGCCTGGATGACCGAGCCCTATCTCGGCGAGGACAAGACCACCGGCGTCTGGATGTGGGAGGATGCCGAGCTCGAGCGCATGGTGCTCGATGCCCACAAGAAGGGTTACCAGCTCGTCTGCCACGCCATCGGCGACGCCGCGATCGAGCAGCTCATCACGGCATACGAGAAGGCGCTCGCCGCCTACCCGGACCCGGACCGGCGCCACCGTATCGAGCATTGCGGCTTCTCGACGCCGGCCCAGCACGAGCGCATGGTCAAGGCCGGCATCTATCCCTGCCCGCAGCAGGTCTTCATCCATGATTTCGGCGATGCCTATGTGAAGGTGCTTGGCCCCGAGCGGGCGCTGCCGAGCTATCCCTTCCGGACCTGGTTCGATCTCGGCCTGAGGCCGGCGACAGGCAGCGACGCACCGGTCTGCGACCCCAACCCCTTCCCGAACTTCCACACCATGCTGACGCGTGAGACCTGGAAGGGCACGGTGATGGATGCGGCTCAGCGCGTCTCGATCGAGGAAGCCTTGCAGGCCTATACCGAGTTCGGCGCCTTCTCGCAGAAACAGGAGAACGTGAAGGGCCGCCTCGCGCCCGGTTTCCTGGCCGATGTCGCGGTGTTCTCGCGCGACCTGCTGACCGCCGATCCGGCTGCTATCCTCAAGGATATCCGCTGCGATCTCACCATTCTCGGCGGCGAGGTCGTCTACGAGCGTTGAACGCGAATGAGAGCATTTTCGAGCGAAAAGGCCTCGCTCGCGAGAAGAAAATGCGAAAAGAACCCCGAAAAGTCCCGCGATGCCGTGAATCGCGGAGCGGTTCGGGAATTTGACCGTGCGGGGGAAGACAAGCGCGGCAAAGCCGTTATGGTTCCACTTGAAACAAACAACTCCGGATCAGCCGGAGCAGATGGGAAACGGGAGGAGAAATCGTGTTGTTGAAGAAATTTGCCTTCGCCACCGCGCTGACGCTGGCGGCCTTTACGATCTCGGCGCAAGCGCAGGCCCAGGAACCGCGCCGCGGCGGAACGATCCGCTTCACCGCGCCCTATGGCGCGTCCTTCGTCAGCAATGACAGCCACGTCTCGAACCAGATTCAGGACGAGATCTTCGGTTACGCGCTGCACAGCATGCTGTTCCGCTGGGATTCGAAGGCCGGCAAGCCGGAGCCCGAGCTCGTCAAGAGCATGACCACCTCGGCGGACGGGCTGACCCACACCCTGAAGCTGCGCGACGACGCCTTCTTCCACAACGGCCGCAAGATGACGGCCGACGATGTGATCTGGTCGTTCCATCGCCTGGTCGATGGCTCCAAGAACTATCCGGGCGCGCGCCACGTCTCGCGCATCAAGGGCGGTGCTGAGGTCCGCAAGGGCGAGGCCAAGGAGATCTCCGGCCTCAAGAAGATCGATGATTTCACCATCGAGATGACGATGACCGACGCGGTCGATCCTGGCTTCCTGTTCTACAGTGCCACCACGGCGATCCTGCCGGCCAAGGAGGCGCAGGCGCCGGACTTCTTCAACAAGCCGATCGGGCTGGGGCCCTTCAAGTTCGTCGAGCACGTGCCCGGCTCGCGCATGGTCTTCGAGCGTTGGGAGAAGTACTACAAGCCCGGCAAGCCCTATGCCGACAAGCTCGTGATCTCGCCGATGGGCGAAGCCGCTGCCCGCGACGTCGCCTTCCGTAACAAGGAGATCGACGTCTCGATCCTGGGTTCGACCCAGTATGTCGCCTACAAGGCCGACCCGAACCTCTCCAAGGGCATCCTGGAGGTCGCTGAGGTCTTCACCCGCAACATGGGCATGAACCCGGAGTTCAAGCCCTTCTCCGACAAGCGGGTGCGCCAGGCGATCAACCATGCGATCGACAGTGAGCTGATCATCAAGCGCCTCGTCCGCGACAAGGCCTATCGAGCGGTGAGCTGGCTGCCGCTCTCCTCGCTGGCCTTCGACAAGGACGCGAAGCCCTACGCCTTTGATCCCGAGAAGGCCAAGAAGCTGCTGGCCGAGGCTGGCTATCCCGACGGCTTCGAGTTCGAATGGACCGCGACGCCGAACGAAAGCTGGGGCATTCCGATCGTCGAGGCGACGATCCCGATGCTCGCCAAGGTCGGCATCAAGGTGAAGGTCAAGCCGGTCGAGACCTCGGCGCTCGGCGGCGTCATCGCGAAGGGCGAC
>JAEWKP010000132.1 GCA_023393655.1 Pseudomonadota bacterium
CCCGACTGGAGGGCGGCTTGGACGAGGAATGTGACTGCCCAGAGGTCGAGATCCCTGCCGGCGCCGTCCATGGTGAGTTCGAGATCGTCAACAAGAAGGGCCTGCACGCCCGCGCCACGGCGAAATTCGTGCAATGCGCCGCCCGCTTCGATGCCGACATCACCGTCAGCCGCTGCGGCGAGACGGTGGGCGCCACCTCGATCATGGGCGTGCTGACGCTGGGCGCCGGCATCGGCTCCACGATCACCATCGTCGCCCAGGGCACTGAGGCTCAAGCCGCGCTCGACGCGCTCGCGGCCCTGATCGCCGACAGGTTCGGCGAGGGGGAGTGAGGGCCGCAGCCCGCGTCATTCCCGGGCGCAGCGTAGCGCAGTCCCGGGAATCTCTTTCAGGAAAGGGCGAGGGGCGGCGCCTCGTCGCCACGAGATGCTCGGGTCAAGCCCGAGCATGACAGCCGCTCGCCGTGTTCGAGGTCTCATATAAAGACATCTTTATATCTTTGATTGCCATTCGCTCCGACCGCTGCTAGAGAGCCCGCCATCATCAGCGGTAACAGCGATTGGAGCCCCCCGTGTCGGATTACATCGTCAAGGACATCAGCCTCGCGGATTACGGCCGCAAGGAAATCAACATGGCCCAGGACGAGATGCCGGGCCTGATGGCGATCCGCGCCGAGCACAAGGGCAAGTTCCCGCTCAAGGGCGCCCGCATCGCCGGCTGCCTGCACATGACCATCCAGACCGCCGTGCTGATCGAGACGCTGAAGGATCTCGGCGCCGATGTGCGCTGGTCGTCCTGCAACATCTTCTCGACCCAGGACCATGCCGCCGCCGCGATCGCCGCGACCGGCACCCCCGTCTTCGCCATCAAGGGCGAGACGCTGGAGGAGTACTGGGAATACGTGCTGAAGACCGCGACTTGGGGCGACGGCGGCACGCCGAACATGATCCTCGACGATGGCGGCGACCTGACCATGCTGATCATCCTCGGCGCCGAGGCCGAGGCCGGCAAGGCCGAGTTCCTCGACAAGCCGGGCAATGAGGAAGAGACGATCTTCTTCAAGCTGATCAAGCGCGAGCTCAAGGCCAATCCGGGCTGGTTCACCAAGACCCGCGCCGCGATCAAGGGCGTCTCCGAGGAGACCACCACGGGCGTGCACCGCCTCTACGAGCTGGCCAAGGCCGGCCGCATGCCCTTCCCGGCGATCAACGTCAACGACAGCGTCACCAAGTCGAAATTCGACAATCTCTATGGCTGCCGCGAGTCGCTGGTCGACGCCATCCGCCGCGGCACCGACGTCATGATGTCGGGCAAGGTCGCGGCCGTGGCCGGCTATGGCGACGTCGGCAAGGGCTCGGCCGCCTCGCTGCGCCAGGCCGGCTGCCGCGTGCTCGTCACCGAGATCGACCCGATCTGCGCCCTGCAGGCGGCGATGGAGGGCTATGAGGTCGTCACCATGGAGGACGCCGCTCCGCGCGCCGACATCTTCGTGACCGCCACCGGCAACCTCGACGTGATCACCGTCGAGCATATGCGCGCGATGAAGCACCGCGCCATCGTCTGCAATATCGGCCATTTCGACTCGGAGATTCAGGTCGCCGGCCTGAAGAACTTCAAGTGGGACAACGTCAAGCCGCAGGTCGACGAGATCGAGTTCCCCGACGGCAAGCGCATCATCCTGCTCTCGGAAGGCCGTCTGGTGAACCTCGGCAACGCGACCGGCCATCCGTCCTTCGTGATGTCCTGCTCGTTCTCGAACCAGACGCTGGCCCAGGTCGAACTCTGGAACCACCACGCCAAGTACGAGAACAAGGTCTACACGCTGCCGAAGCACCTCGATGAGAAGGTCGCGGCGCTGCATCTGGCCAAGGTCGGCGCCAAGTTGACCGTGCTCAACGATGCGCAGGCCAAGTATCTCGGCCTGCCGGTGAGCGGCCCGTTCAAGCCGGAACTCTACCGCTACTGACACGCGCTCAAGCGCTGACCATCGCGAGGCCCGGCGTCAGCCGGGCCTTTTTTCATGTCTGTGCCTTCCGGGAATCAGACCCCGAGCTACTACAAATTGTGCCTCGCCGGCAGAAGGCATCTACTGCTTGACGATCTCCGGCAATGGGCCGGTTTGGTCGGCAAATCGAACGATTTACCTGCCATTAAGCACTTCCTGACGGACTCCAGCGATGATTAGAGTGGGACTGATTCGGTCGCCGCGATGCGCGGGCCGGGTCGAAAGCTCTGATGTGGTTGGCGTGGTGGCGAGCGTGGATCGGCCCCTCCGGAGATGGCAGCCCTGCCAGCTCCCCCGGCTGATTCCGATGGGCCCGATGGACAGGGCGGCTCAAGGCCGCCGGAGAGACGACGGACGCGAGAATGGCACGGGCGAGGCGACAGGAGCGAGATGGCGGCTGGCGACCGCGCGCGTTGCTGCCGGCGCTGGCGGCGGCGTCAGCGACCGTTCCGACCATGGCGCGCAGCGAGTGGCTGGCGCCCGCACCCTTTGACACCCTGAGCTCCGGCGGATTGTCGCTGATTCTGGCGGGGCTGACCGTCTTCGCCACGACGACATCGCTGATCTATGTGCGCGAGCGGACGCGCTGGCAGAAGCGCGAGGCCAAGCTCGCCGCCGATCTCGAAGCGGCGCGCAGCCACCAGGAACGGCTCTCCATCCTGCTCGCGGCCGATCCGCAGGTGGTCGTGAGCTGGAAGGGCCGTGATGCCGAGCCCATCTTCGAGGGCGACAGCGGCTTCCTCGGAGCTCCCGGTGCGACGCTCGCCTTGGCTTATGGCAGCTGGGCGCCGCCGGCCGATGCCAAGCGCCTGGAGCTGGCGACCGATGCGCTCAAGCAGCGCGGAGAAGCCTTCAATTTCACGCTCCGCAGCAAGGCGGGGCCTTTCATCGACGTCGAGGGGCGGCCCGTCGCCGGGCGCGCGGTGATCCGTTTTCGCGAGGTCACGGGCGAGCGGGCCGAGGTCATGACCCTGCGCGGCGAGCTCGAACGCGTGACCGTCGGCCATGCGGCGCTTTCGAGCCTGCTTGCCGGGCTGCCGCATCCCGCCTGGATGCGCAATGCCGATGGCCGCCTCACCTGGGTCAACGCCGCCTATGCGCGGGCGGTCGAGGCTGCCGATCCGGCTGTCGTCGCCAAGAGCGGTCTCGAACTGCTCGACCGCACCGAGCGCGATGCCGCCTCGCGGGCGCGCCGGGAAGGCGCGACCTTCGCCCTGCGCGCGCCAGCCGTGGTCTCCGGGCAGCGACGTACGCTCGACATCGTGGAGCTGCCGACCGCGACCGGCTATGCCGGCTTCGCCACCGACATGAGCGAGCTCGAGGCGGTCCGGGCCGATCTCCAGCGCCAGATGGACGCCCATGTCCGCACGCTCGACCGGCTCAAGACGGCGGTCGCCGTCTTCGACGGCACCCAGCGTCTGGTCTACCGCAATTCCGGCTTCGATGCGCTCTGGTCGCTGGACGCGGGCTTCCTCGACGGCCAGCCGACCGATGGCGAGATTCTCGACAAGCTGCGCGCCGAGCGGCGCCTGCCCGAGCTCGGCGACTACCGCAGCTGGAAGGCGGCGGCGCAGGTCGCCTATACCGCGACGCGCGCCAGCGAGGACTGGTGGTACCTGCCGGACGGGCGCACGATCCATGTCGTCGCCAGCCCCAATCCGCAGGGCGGCGTCACCTATCTCTATGACGACGTCACCGAGCGCTTCACGCTGGAATCCCGCTTCAACGCCCTGTCCCGCACCCAGCGCGAGACGCTGGATTCGCTGCGCGAAGGCGTCGCCGTGTTCGGTTCGGACGGGCGGCTCAAGCTCTCCAATCCGGCCTTTTCCCAGTCCTGGCGCATCCAGGGCGGCGATCTCGCGGCCAGCGCGCCGCATATCGACGAGGTCATCCGGCTCTGCCGGCCGCTCTTCCCGCAGGACGCGGTCTGGAGCGAATTGCACAGCGTCGTCACTGGCGTCCGCGATGCGCGCGAGGATTACAGCAGCCGCATCGAGCGGCGCGACGGCACGGTGCTCGACATGGCCGCGGCTCCCCTGCCGGACGGCGCGACCTTGATCTCCTTCGCCGATGTCACGGCCAGCGTGAATGTCGAGCGGGCACTGACCGAGAAGAACGAGGCGCTGGAGACGATCTCGCGGCTGCGCGAGGATTTCGTCCACCACGTCTCCTACGAACTGCGCTCGCCGCTGACCAACATCATCGGCTTCGCGCAATTGCTCGGCACCGAGACAGTCGGCGCGCTCAACGACAAGCAGCGCGACTACACCTCCCACATCGTCCGCTCCTCCGGCGCGCTGCTCGCCATCATCAACGACATCCTCGATCTCGCCACCATCGACAACGGCGCGCTGACGCTCGAAATCCAGGATGTCGACGTCGCCGATACCATCGCCCAGGCGGCGGCCGGGCTGCATGACCGGCTGACCGACAGCAAGCTCGACCTCAAGGTCGAGATCGATCCGCGCACCGGCCCGCTGCGCGCCGACGGCAAGCGCCTGCGCCAGGTGCTGTTCAACCTGCTCTCCAACGCCATCGGCTTCTCCTCCGCCGGCCAGACCGTCACGGTAAGCGCGACGCGCACAGGCGGGGACATCCGCATCACGGTCGTCGATCAGGGCCGTGGCATCCCGGCCGAGGTGGTGGAAAAGGTGTTCGAGCGCTTCGAGAGCCATTCGCTCGGCTCCAGCCACCGCGGCGTCGGGCTGGGATTGTCCATCGTCCGCTCGATCGTCGAGCTCCATGGCGGCCATGTCGAGCTCGATTCCGCGCCCGGCCGCGGCACGCGGGTGACGGCCGTCTTCCCGGCACAGGGCGTGCCGCTCTCGGATGCCGCCGAATGACCGAAGAAGTCCGCAAGGCCGGGACGCACCGGCTTCTGCTGGCGGACGAGGCGGCGACACTGCGCCTCGCTGCCGATATCGCCGCCATCCTCAAGCCGGGCGACATCGTCGCGCTCTCCGGCCATCTCGGCTCCGGCAAGTCGTTCCTGGCGCGCGCCATCCTGCGCGCCCTCGCCGACGATCCGGCGCTGGAGGCCCCGAGCCCGACCTTCACGCTGGTCCAGAGCTACGAGACGACGCATGGCACGGTGCTGCATGCCGATCTCTATCGCGTGCGTTCGCCCGACGAGCTCGACGATATCGGGCTGGTCGAGGATATCGATCGCCTGATCACGCTGGTCGAGTGGCCGGACCGGGCCGGCTCGCGCCTGCCGGCGGCCCGCCGCATCGACATCGTGCTCGATGTCGATCCCGACAATCCGGAAACCGGCCGCATCGCCGATCTCTCCGGCGGTGTCCTCTGGAAGCAGCGCGTGGCCATTGCGGTGGCATCGCGCCGTCTCCTCGACGATGCCGGCTGGGGCGAGGCCCGCCGCGACTTCATGCTCGGCGACGCCTCGACGCGCGCCTATGAGCGCCTGACCCGGCCGAATGGCGAGACCGCCGTGCTGATGATCTCGCCGCCGCGGCCCGACGGTCCACCGGTCCGGCTCGGCAAGCCCTATAGCGCGCTCGCCCATCTCGCCGAGACGATCGAGGCCTTCGTCGCGATGGATCGCGGCCTGCGCTCGCTCGGCTATTCGGCGCCGGAGATTCTGGCGCAGGACCTGACGACCGGCCTGCTGGTGATCGAGGATCTGGGTGGTGAAGGCGTGATCGATGCCGAGCGTCGCCCGATCGCCGAGCGTTACGAGGCCGCGGCGCAACTCCTCGCCGACCTGCATCGCCACACCCTGCCGACGATCCTGCCGGTGGCGGAGGGGCGCGACCATACGCTGCCGGAATACGACCGCCAGGCACTCGCCATCGAGACCGAGCTGATCCTCGAATGGTATGCGCCGCATATCGCCGGCGTGACGCTTCCTGCGGTCACCCAGGCCGAGTTCGCGCGCATCTGGAGCAGGCTCTTCGACGAGATCCTCGCGGCGCCCCAGACCTGGACGATGCGCGATGTGCACTCGCCCAACCTGATCTGGCTGGAGCAGCGCCAGGGCCATGCGCGGCTCGGCCTGATCGACTTCCAGGACGCAGTGCTCGGCCATCCCGCCTATGACCTCGTCTCGCTCGGCCAGGATGCCCGCATCGACGTTCCAGCCTCGCTGGAACTGCGCTTGCTCGCGGCCTATGGCGCCGCGCGACGCGGCGATGCCCCCGATTTCGATCTCCCCGGTTTCGCCCGCGCCTATGCGATCCTCGGCGCCCAGCGCAACACCAAGATCGCCGGCATCTTCGCCCGCCTCGACAAGCGCGACGGCAAGCCCGACTATCTCAAGCATCTGCCGCGCGTCGAAGGCTATCTGCGCCGCAACCTCGAACATCCTGCCCTGGAAGAGCTCAAGGGCTGGTATCAGGCGCATATGCCGAAGCTGTTCGAGACCGGCGCGACGGACTAGTTTCAAGCCGATCACTACGGAGATTCGCGTGACCACAACCGCTTCGCCGCCGATCCGCCGGGCGATGGTGCTGGCGGCCGGGCTCGGGCAGCGCATGCGCCCGATCACCGACACGCTGCCGAAGCCGCTGGTCAGGATCGGCGGCAAGGCGATGCTCGACCATATGCTCGACCGGCTGGCCGAAGCCGGTGTCGAGGAAGCGGTCGTCAACGTCCACCATCTCGCCGGGCAGGTCGAAACGCATCTCGTGGATCGCATCCGCCCCCGCATCACCATCTCGGACGAGCGCGCGGAGTTGCTGGAGACCGGCGGCGGGGTCCGGAAGGCGCTGCCATTGCTGGGTGCCGCGCCCTTCTTCCACGTCAATTCGGATGCGCTCTGGCGCGAGACCGGCCGGCCCGCGATGAAGGCGATGGCGGCCGCCTGGGATCCCGATCGGATGGACATGCTGCTGCTGCTCGCCGATCGCGAAACCAGCCGCGGCTTCGATGGCGCCGGCGATTTTGTTCTGGCCGACGACGCTCGCCTGTCACGCCGCGGCAGCGCCGCGAGCGCGCCTCACGTCTATGCCGGCGTCGCGATCCTGAAGCCGGAGCTCTTTGCCGATACGCCGGAAGGGCCGTTCTCGCTCAACCTGTTGTTCGACCGCGCCATCGCGCGGGGCCGCCTGTTCGGCGAGCGGCTGGAAGGCCGCTGGCTGCATGTCGGCACGCCCGACGCGATAGCGCCGGCAGAGGCCGCCTTCGCCACCGCCCTGCCGGTCGATGCCTGAACTCAACCTGTTCAGCATCCCGGCCGGTGCGCCCTTCCTGGAGGTGTTGGCGCAGGCGATGCTCGACGGGCGGCTGGGGCCGGTCCACGACCCCGCCGACCCTGCCGCGATGGCGCGCACGACGCTCTACCTGCCGACGCGCCGCGCTGCCCGCGCCTTCGCCGCGATCCTCGCCGGAAAGCTCGCCGGCCGGCCGCTGCTGCTGCCGCGCATCGTCCCGCTCGGCGATGTCGACGAAGCCGAAACGGCGCTGATCGGCGCCGGCGGCTGGGCAGAAGAGCGCGTCTCGCCGATCGCCCCGCTCGAACGCCGCATGCTGCTGACGCGACTGGTCGATGCCTGGGGCCGCAGCGCCAATCGCAGCCATCTCAAGCTCGATCCGGCCGAGCCAGCGCTGGTGCCGGCGACGCTGGCAGAGGCCTATGGGCTCGCCGGGGATCTCGCGGCCCTGCTCGACCAGATGCAGACCGAAGGCGTATCGGTCGAGCGGCTCGCCGCGCTCGATGCCGCGCGTTTCGACCGTGTCTGGCAGCTCAATGCCGGCTTCCTTGCCATCCTTGGCGAGGCCTGGCCGGGGATTCTCACCGAGCGCAGCGCCTGCGATCCGGCCGTTTTCCGCAACCGCATGCTCGCGGCCGAGCGCGACAGGCTGGTCGGCGGCGGAGCGAGCGGGCCGATCATCGCCGCCGGCTCGACCGGTACGGTTCCTGCCACGGCGCGGCTGCTCGCGGCCATCGCCCGGCTGCCAAACGGGGCCGTGGTCCTGCCCGGCATCGATCTCGGACTGGAGGCTCGCGCCTGGGACGCGATCGCGAGGGAGCCGGCCCATTCGCATCCGCAGGCCGCCTTGCATCACCTGATGGAGACGCTCGAAGCGGATCGCGACGATGTTCGTGCGCTGGCGCAGCCCGATGCCGCACGCGAAGCCCGCGCCGCGCTGCTGCGCGAGGCGATGCTGCCGGCCTCGGTCACCGAACTCTGGTCCGATCTCGGCGTCCGCGTTCCCGAGCTGATCGCGGCGGAGGGATTCGAGGGCCTGCGCGTCGTCGAGGCCGCCGACGAGCGCGAGGAGGCGCTCATCGTCGCCATCGCGCTCCGCGAGACGCTGGAACGGCCGGGCGCTCATGCAGCTTTGGTGACACCGGATCGCGGCCTCGCCGAGCGCGTCGCCGTCGAACTCAGGCGTTGGGGCGTCGAGGTCGACGATTCCGCCGGCCTGCCGCTCGGGCGCTGCCCGGCGGGCTCGCTGCTGCGCCTGATCCTCGACGCCGTGCTGGCCGAGATGGCGCCGGTTGCGCTCGTGCCGCTGCTCGCTCATCCGCTCTGCCGGCTGGGGCTCGGCCGGGAGGCGCTGACACACGGCGCTGCCGCGCTCGATATCGGGACATGGCGCGGGCAGGCGGTGGGTCGGGGGATGCCGGGGCTGGAAGTCGCGCTCGCAAACTGGGAGGCGATCCGCAAAAGCGGGCACGTTCCGCAGCCGCGTAAGCGATTGGTCGCCGAGGATCAGGCTGCCGCGGCCAAGGTGCTACACGCGCTCGGGTCAGCAAGCGCATCCTTGCGCGATGCGTTCAGTGCCGACGTGCCGTCATTGGCCGCCGTCGCCGCCGCGGCGCGCGAAGCTGTCACCGCTTTCAGCATGAGCGAGTCGGGCACCCCGCTCGCCTTCGTCGGACCGGATGGCGAGGCCCTGTCGGGGCTGTTCGACGATCTCGACGCCACGGAGTCCATCATGCCGGCGGGCGGCACGGCGCGGGATTTCGTCGGCATCCTCGACGGCCTGCTGGCGGAGACCGTGGTCAAGCGCGCGGCGCCGGGCCATCCGCGCGTCGCGGTCTGGGGATTGCTCGAAGCGCGCCTGCTGGAGGCCGACCATGTCGTGCTCGGCGGCCTGAACGAGACCGTCTGGCCGCCGCAGACCACCACCGATTCCTTTATCAACCGGCCGATGCGCGCCGAGCTCGGTCTGTCGCCGCCCGAGCGGCGCGTCGGGCAGACCGCGCATGATTTCGTCATGGCGGCGCTGGCGCCGCAGGTGACGCTGACCCGCCCGCGCAAGGCCGGCGAAGCCGAGACCATCGCGTCGCGCTTCTGGCAGCGCCTGCAGGCGGTGACGCCACAGCCGGTCTGGACGAAGGCCATGGACGAAGGCGCGAAGCTGCGGGCTTTGGCCGGTGTCCTCAGCGCTCCTGCCGATGCCAAGCCGATCGGCCGGCCGGCGCCGCGCCCGCCGCGCGATCTCCAGCCGCTCTCGCTCAGCGTCACCGAGGTCGAGACGCTCTACCGCGACCCCTATCAGGTCCATGCTCGCAAGATCCTGAAGCTCGATGCGCTCGACGCGCTGGTGGCGGACCCGACCGCACAGGATCGCGGCAAGCTGTTGCACGGCATCGTCGAGGAATTCACCAAGACCTATCCCGAAGGTCTGCCGGCCGATGCGATGGGGCCGTTGGTCGAGATCGGGACCCGACTCTTCGGAGCCTATGACGACGTGCCGGAGGTCAAGGCCTTCTGGTGGCCGCGCTTTTTGCTGACGGCCGGGCATTTCATCCGCTGGGAGGAGCGCCGACGCGGCGATATCGGCCGCATCGGCGTCGAGCTCTTCACGGCCGCGAGCTTCCCGCTCGCCGATGGCAGCGAATTCCGCCTGAGCGGCAAGGCCGACCGGATCGAGCTGACGCGCACGCCTTCGCTGCGCATCGTCGATTTCAAGACCGGCGCGCCGCCCTCCAAGAAGCAGGTCGAGAAGGGTTTTGCACCGCAATTGACCCTTGAAGCCGATCTGGCGGCGCGCGCCGGCTTCAAGGGGCTGGCCGGGCCGCTGCCGGTCGAGGACGTGCTCTACGTCAAGCTCCATCACGATCCGAAGGGCTGGGGAACGGGCGCGCCGCTCAAATTCGGCGACGAGTCCCTGGCCGATGTCGCCGCGCGCCATCTCGAACGCCTGCTCGAATATCTGGATGCCCTGCGCTCGGGCCGCGAGCCCTTCGTCTCGCGCCGCGCCCCCGACTATATCCGCTATGCCAGCCCCTACGATCATTTGGCCCGCGTCAAGGAATGGTCGGCGGCGCCTGGCGGTGACGAAGGGGGCGAGGCATGAAGCCCGGCTGGATCGTCCCGTCGCTGACCAACCAGCGCCAGGCGCAGGCGGCCGATCCCGGCCTCTCGGCCTGGGTTTCGGCCAATGCCGGCTCGGGCAAGACCCATGTGCTGGTCAATCGCGTGCTGCGGCTGCTGCTCGACGATGTCGCGCCCGGCCGGATGCTCTGCATCACCTATACCAAGGCCGCCGCCGCCAACATGGCGAACCGCATCTTCAGGGCATTGAGTGCCTGGGCGACGCTCTCCGACGGGGCGCTCGCCAAGGAGCTGGCGAACCTCACCGGCCGGCCACCGAATGCGGCGGAGCGGGCCAAGGCCCGCCGCCTCTTCGCGCAGGCGCTGGAAACGCCGGGCGGCCTGCGCATCGAGACCATCCACGCCTTCTGCACACGGGTGCTGCAGGCAGCCCCGTTCGAGGCGAATGTGCCGCCCCGTTTCGAGGTCGCCGACGATCTGGCGCAGGCCGAGATGCTGCGCGCCGCGCGCCGCGAACTGCTCGCCCTCGTAGCTGCCGAACCGAACGGCCCGGAAGCGCGTGCACTCGATCTCCTTGCGAGGCTCGCGGCGCAGGACAGTTTCGAGACGATGTTTCAGGAGGCTTTGCGCCAGCGCGCGCTGTTCAGCGACGAGAACGGCCGCGCCCGCGATCCCGAGGCGGTGAAGGCCGGCATCGCCGCCTTCCTCGGCATCGCGCCAGACCTGTCGGCCGATGCGATCAGGACACGTTTCCGCGCCGATCTGGCAGCGCTGCCGGGACTGCATGCTCTTATCGAAGCTCTCCAGACTGGCAGCGATACGCGACAGACCTTTGCAGGCAACCTGCGGACATTGCTGGCCGGCGGTGACGATGGCGACCCGATTGCATTTTGCGGTGAGGGTCTGCTCACAAAGCCCGATAAAAAGAAGCCAGAGAGAACGATAAAGAACCACATTCGCGGCACGGGTAAGTCTGCATACGAAGGCGTGCTGCTATCTGCGCTAGAAGCACTAGCTGCATGTGTTCTGAGCGCCGCCGAGCAATTGAACGCGGTCGCCATCCGCGACCGCAGCGCGGCGCTCGCCTTGCTGGTGACGCGCATGCTCGCCTCCTACCAGCGCCAGAAGAGCCTGCGCTCGCTGCTCGACTATGACGACCTGATCGCGCGCACGCGCTCGCTTCTGGAGCGGGTCGAGGCCGCCTGGGTGCTCTATAAGTTGGACGCCGGCATCGACCACATCCTGCTCGACGAGGCGCAGGACACCGGCGAGGCGCAATGGGCGATCCTGCGCAAGCTGGCGGAAGAGTTCACGGGCGGAGACGATCTCCGGGCGAAGCCGCGCACCATCTTCGTCGTCGGCGACGAGAAGCAGTCGATCTATGGCTTCCAGGGGGCCGCGCCCGCCGCCTTCGGCGAGGAGCGCCAGGCGCTGGAGAGGCGCATCAGGGCGGCGAAGCGGGATTTCGAGGCGATCAGCCTGAATACCTCCTTCCGCTCGGCGCCCGACATCATGCAGGCGGTCGATGCCGTCTTTGCGCTGCCCGAGCACGCGCGCGGCCTCGTCTTCGACGGCGCGACGCGGCCGGAAATCCACGACACGGTGCGCCGCAATGCGCCGGGAACCGTCGACATCTGGCCGCTCGCCGCCAACG
Source organism: Pseudomonadota bacterium (assembly GCA_023393655.1). Classification (GTDB taxonomy): domain Bacteria; phylum Pseudomonadota; class Alphaproteobacteria; order Rhizobiales; family Beijerinckiaceae; genus Allobosea. The sequence continues at coordinate 11,906 of JAEWKP010000132.1, forward strand.
ATACCGGCGAGCAACCCGATGCTTGGACCACGCCGGTCGATGCGCCCGAGCGGCGCAGCGGCACGGTGAAGCTCGCCGAGCGCATCGCGCGCACCTTGCGGCGCTGGCACGACGCCGGCCGCGACGATCTCGGCCATCC
>JAEWKP010000161.1 GCA_023393655.1 Pseudomonadota bacterium
GCTGCGTCTCCTCGATCACCTTGGCCATGGTGAAGGTCTTGCCCGAGCCGGTGACGCCGAGCAGCACCTGATCGCGCTCCTGCCGGCGGATGCCGTCGACGAGATCGGCGATCGCGGTCGGCTGGTCCCCTGACGGGGAGAAGTCGCTCTTCATCGTGAAGGCGATGCCGCCCTCCGATTTCTCGGGGCGCTCGGGCCGGTGCGGCGTCCAGGGCTTGCCGGGCTGGATGAAGGGGCTGCCGGTCTCCAGCAGATGCTGCAGCGAGCTCGCCGTCGCGGCGGCCGCGCCCTCGGCGCCGATGAAGGCGGAATCCGCCTTCTTGGAGAGCTTGCGCTTGGGTCTCTCCTCGCCGCCGGGACGCTCCAGCGCATAGCTCGGCTTGGTCTCGTAGCCGGCCTGCGGCCTGTCGCTGAAGCCGGAGGCGCCGCCCGGCACCGCCGTGCCGCGGTTGATCGCGGGGTTCAGCAGATCGGCGAGATAGCCTTCGAGCGGCTTCAGCTGGGGCTTGGTCGCCTTGGAGTTCGGCGTACGGGCCGAAGAGGGCTTCTTCGCCGCTTTCGGCTTGGTCGCGGTGGTGTCGGGGCTTTTCGGCATGGTCGCAATATGGGGCGGAACCGCCTGCGATGCGAGGGGGCGAAGCGCTCTCCGGGCATGATTGGTGACAGGAGTTGACAGGAACAGAATATGCAATCTTAGATTGCATATTATTTCATTTCACAACCTATGGAGATGGACCATGTCGGGGGGCGGGTCCGAAGCCGAGGCGGCGGTCGAAGCCTTCATCGCCCGCTGGCGCCTCTCGGAAGGTGCGGAGCGGGCGGCCTACGCACAATTCCTCAGCGAATTCTGCAGTCTGATCGGGGTCGAGCCGCCGCAGCCGCCGACGAGTGATTCCGATGCCGTGACCTATCGCTTCGAATATCCCGTGCGCTTTCCGGATGGGCAGGGCGGGCACAGCACGGGTCGGATCGACCTCTATCGCAAAGGCGCCTTCGTCCTGGAGGCCAAGCAGAGCCGCCTGAAGGGGCAGGCCAAGGAGGTCTTGTCGGCGCAGGGCGCCCTGCCCTTCGCGGAACCGGCCGGACCGCGCGGGAGGCGTGGGGCCGATCGCGCCTGGGATGTGCTGATGCTCAATGCCAGGCGCCAGGCCGAGGATTACGCCAAGGCGCTGCCGGCGAGCCATGGCTGGCCGCCCTTCCTGATCGTCTGCGATGTCGGGCATTGCTTCGAGATCTACGCCGACTTCACCGGGCAAGGTAAGAACTATGTCCAGTTTCCGGACCGGCAGAGCTACCGCGTCTATCTCGACGATCTGCGCGATGCCGGCCTGCGCCAGCGCCTCGCGGCGATCTGGAGCGAGCCGCTCTCGCTCGATCCTGCGCGCCATGCGGCCCGCGTCACCCGCGCCATCGCCGAGCGGCTGGCCGCTGTCTCCAGGGTGCTGGAGCGCGCGCATGATCCGGAGGAGGTCGCGCTCTTCCTGATGCGCTGCCTATTCACGATGTTCGCCGAGGATGTCGGGCTGATCCGCAAGGATGCCTTCAAGGCCCTGCTGCGCGAATGCCGCGACGCACCGGATTCCTTCCTGCCGCTGGTCTCCGAGCTGTGGCAGGCGATGGACAAGGGCGAGTACTCGACCTCCGTGCGCGAGCGGATGAAGCGCTTCAACGGCAAGCTCTACGAGGATGCCGAAGTCTTCCCGCTCGGGCGCGAGGAGATCGGCGAGTTGCTGACCGCGGCCGAGCATGACTGGAAGGAGGTCGAACCCGCGATCTTCGGGACGCTGCTGGAACAGGCGCTCGATCCGCAGGAACGCGCCCGGCTCGGCGCGCATTACACGCCGCGCGCCTATGTCGAACGGCTGGTGGTCGAGACGGTGATCGGGCCGCTGCGCGAGGACTGGCGCGCGGTTCTCGGCGCCGCGCAGCAGGCCCGCGATGGCGGTGACGAGCGGAGGGCATTGGCGCTGGTCGAGGGTTTTCACGAAACCCTCTGCACCACGCGCATTCTCGATCCGGCCTGCGGGACGGGGAATTTCCTGCACGTCTCGCAGGAGCTCATGAAGAAGCTGGAGGGCGAGGTGTTGGATGCCGCCGGCGAGCTGGGCCGTAACGAGGAGCTCTCCGGCTTCGCCGCCCATCAGGTCGGGCCGCACCAGTTCCTGGGCATGGAGACCAATCGCAGGGCGGTGGCGATCGCCGATCTCGTGCTCTGGATCGGCCATCTGCAATGGCATTTCCGCACGCGCCCTCACGCGCCGCGCGAGCCGATCCTCGAAAAGCTCGATCATATCTACAAGCGGGATGCGGTGCTGAGCTGGGATGGCTGGCCGATCCCGGATTGGCGCGACGGCCGGGAGACCCTGCCGAACCCGCGCCGACCGGACTGGCCCGAGGCCGAGTTCATCGTCGGCAACCCGCCCTTCATCGGCGGCAAGGACCTGCGGGCCCGTTTGGGAAACGTCTATGCCGAGGCGCTCCGGACGGCGCATTCGCAGATGAACGAGAGCGCCGATCTCGTGATGTACTGGTGGGACCACGCCGCCGAATTGCTGACGCAGCCGGGCACGCATCTGCGCCGCTTCGGTTTCGTCACCACGAACTCGATCACGCAGCTCTTCCAGCGCCGGACAGTCGAACGGCATCTCGGCGGCAAGCGGCCACTCTCGATCGTCATGGCGATTCCCGACCATCCCTGGACGAAGGCCGGGCGGGACAGCGCCGCCGTCCGGATCGCGATGACGGTCGCGCGGGCTGGAGCCCATGACGGCAAGCTCTGCTCGGTCCTGTCCGAAACCGGGCTCGACACCGACCAGCCCCAGATCGAACTCGGCATCAGCGAGGGGCGGATCAATTCGGACCTGACGATCGGCGTGGACATGACCCAGGCTGCGCCATTGCGGAGCAATCACGGGCTGTGCTCGCCCGGCGTGAAACTGCATGGCGCGGGCTTCATTGTGACGCCTGCCGAGGCACGGGCTCTCGGCCTCGGCCTCCGGAAGGGCTTGGAAGATCATGTCCGCGACTATCGCAACGGACGGGATCTGACGGCGCGCTCGCGTGACGTGATGGTAATCGACCTGTTCGGCCTCGCTGCGGAAGAGGTCCGGGAACGGTTCCCCGAAATCTACCAGCACATCAAACGGACGGTGAAGGAGGAAAAGGACGGCAACGGAAAACTCATCGGCCGGGATGCAAACCGGCGCGAAAGCTACCGCGAACTCTGGTGGATTTTCGGCGAACCGCGACGCGAGCTGCGCCCAGCCCTCGCTCCGCTTCAGCGCTACATCGCCACGGTTGAAACCACCAAGCACCGCGTCTTCCAGTTCCTCGATGCTGCGATCCTGCCTGACAACATGCTGGTCACCGTCGGGCTTTCCGACGCCTTTCATCTCGGCGTCCTGTCGTCGCGCGTCCATGTCACATGGTGTCTGGCGCAGGGCCCGACGCTCGAAGACCGGCCTCGATACTCGAAATCGCGCTGCTTCGATCCTTTCCCCTTCCCAGATGCAACCGAGCATCAAAAGGAGGCCATCCGCCGCGCGGCGGAGGCACTAGACGCCATACGCAAGCAGGTCTTGCTGGAACACCCCGGCCTGACTCTGACCAAGCTTTACAATGTGCGCGAGGCGCTCCTTGCCGGATACGCGCTAAAGGCCACGGAAGTGGATATACGCGACCGCGGCCTCGTCATGATCCTCGACGAACATCACGAGGCACTCGAAGCCGCCGTGGCCGCCGCCTATGGCTGGCCGGCCGACCTGGCCGAGGGGGAGATTCTTGCCCGCCTCGTCGCCCTCAACCGGCAGCGCGCGCAGGAGGAAGCACAAGGCGTGGTTCGCTGGCTCAGGCCGGACTATCAGCGCCCGCGCTTCGGCGCGCCCAGTCGCATAGGCGAGCAGATCGAGGCAGCCTTCCCGGTGCCGGCCCCTGCGGCAGCGACCAGGCCTGCCTTCCCGAACGATGCCGTGGGCCGTGTCGCAACCGTGCTTGCGACGCTGGCCGGAACACCCGCGCCGATCGATGCAGCGGCAATCGCGAGGCAGTTCCGCCAGGGTCTCAGGGTGGAGCGGGCGATCCGCGACATCCTGATCTCCCTGGCACGCGTCGGTGAAATCTCTACGCTCGACGGCGGTCACAGCTTCGCACGCCGGCTGCTTGCGAGCGGTTGAGGAAAGCGGCCGCCGCGTCGTTTCCACGGCCCAGACAAGCGGCGGGGAGGAGCCTGCGGACCGAGCAGGAACAACTCTGGTGCTCTAGGGGCGCGCCAGCCATGCCTCGATGCCGGCGGCCGCGGCCATGCCGGTCGCGAAGCTGGCCTGCAACAGGTAGCCGCCCGTCGGAGCTTCCCAATCGAGCATCTCGCCGGCGACGAAGATGCCCGGCAGACGCTTGAGCATGAAGCCTGCATCGACCTCGTCACGCGCGATGCCGCCAGCCGTCGAGATGGCGCGCGCGATCGGCATCGGTGCTTCAAGTCGCAGCGCCGCCGCCTTGATCAGGGTCGCCAGCGCCTCTGGCGCGTCGGGGAGCTTCCCGCCAGAGGCATCCCGGAGCAGAGCGATCGCGACAGGAGAAAGCCCTCCCGCCTTGCGCAGGTGATTGCTCAATGTCTCGCCCTTGCGCCGCCTTGTCAGGCGGGCGGCAAGCTCCTGCGCCGCGAGATCGGGCCGCAGATCGACCTCTATCGTAGCCGCGCCGTCGCGCCGGATCGCCTCGCGGATCGGCGCCGACAGCGCATAGATCACGCCGCCCTCGATGCCTTCGGCATCGATCATCGCTTCGCCGGCAGCCTGCTCGCCCGCATGGCGGATGACGATGCGCTTCAACGGCTGGCCGGCAAAACGCTCCTTCATCTGAGGAGACCAGGCAGCCGCGAAGCCGCCATTGGCCGGCTGGAGCGGCGAGACCGCGACGCCACGCGCCGCAAGCAGAGAAACCCAGTTGCCGTCGGAGCCAAGGCGCGGCCAGCTCGCGCCGCCGAGCGCGAGCACGCTGGCATCGGGACGGATGGTCTCGATTTCGCCCCCGGCGACGCGGAATGTCAGGGCGCCATCGGCATCCCAGCCGCTCCAGAGCCGACCGGTCGCGAGCGTCGCGCCTAGTGCTTCCAGCCGCCGCAACCAGGCCCGCAGCAAGGGCGACGCCTTCATCGCCCGCGGAAAGACACGCCCGCTCGAACCGACGAAGGTCGCTGCTCCGAGTCCGTCCGCCCAATCGCGCAGGGCCTGCGGCGGGAAGGCACGCAAGGCCGGCTCCAGCCAGCCGTCCGCCTCGCGATAGCGGCGAAGAAAGGCATCGAACGCCTCGGAATGGGTGAGGTTGAGGCCACCCCGTCCAGCGAGAAGGAACTTGCGGGCGGGTGAAGCCATACGCTCATAGATCATCACGCGGTGTCCGGCCGTGGCCAGCCGCTCGGCGGCGATCAGGCCTGCGGGGCCGGCACCGATGATGGCGATGTTCTTTGCTGACATGATCCGGACTTGCTGGCGTGACGCATCATTCGGCTTAGACTGACGTTTGCTGCGAGGAAACCTCGTTTACGCCTACCCGGATCGTGCCATGCCGACCATCGCCGCCTATATCGGTGCCGCGCTCTTTGAAATAGCCGGCTGCTTCGCCTTCTGGGGCTGGCTGCGCCTCGGCAAGCCGGTCTGGTGGCTGCTGCCGGGTCTGGTTTCGCTCGGGCTCTTCGCCTGGCTCCTGACACTGGTCGAGAGTGCCGCGGCTGGCCGCGCCTTCGCCGCCTATGGCGGGGTCTATATCGCCGCCTCGCTCGGCTGGCTCTGGGCGGTCGAGGGTGTCAGGCCCGACCGCTGGGACCTGACCGGCGGCGCGATCTGCCTCGTGGGCGCCGCGATCGTCCTGGCGGCGCCACGCTGACGATCCCCCTCACCCACCCGAATGTGGAGCAGGAATGAGCACCGACGGCATCTCGCGCTGCTCGGCCGCCGCCTTGGTCTCGCGCAGGCGGCTCTCGCGCAACTCGTTGGCGCTCTCCAAGATCGGATAGGCGATCGAGACGATATGGCCGTGGATGCGCTTGAGGTCGCGGATGATGTCGAGATGGATCGCGCTGGTCTCGATCGATTCCGACCGACCTGAACGGAGGCGCTGGAAATGACTGTCGGTAGCGCGCCGCTCGGCATCGCGCATCGCCGCCTTGTCGGCGAAGAGCTGACGGGCGAGGTCGAGATCGCGCGTCGCGAAGACATTGAGCGCCAGCGCCAGTGCGGCGGCGACGCGATGATGGAAATCGCGGATCTCGGCAAGGCCCTCCGGCGAGAACGAGTAGCGCTTGCGGATCTTCTTCTCGGCGAGCTCGCGCAGGTTCTTGTCGATGACGTCGCCGATATGCTCGAGATTGGTGATCAGGGTGATGATCTCGAACAGGCGCCGGCTCTCCTCTTCGGAGAGCTCGTTGCGCGAGACCTTGACCAGATAGAGCTTGATCGACTCGTGAATGGTGTCGACGCCGTCATCGGCCTGGGCGATGGCGCGGGAGAGCTTGAGCTCGTCCTTCTCCAGCAGCGTCATGGTATCGCGCAGCATCGCTTCGACGCGGTCGCCGAGGCGCAGGGCCTCGCGCATCGCGCCGGCGAGCGCCTCGGTCGGGCTGTCGAGCGCGTTCGGGTCGAGATAGCGCGGCGTCACGGCCTCCGCCTTGTCCTCTTTGCCGGGCATGAAGCGCTCGACCAGTGCGGAGATTGGCCCGACGAAGGGCAGGAAGACCAGGGCGCCGACGACGTTCAGCACGACGTGGAACTCGATCGCGAGCCTGGCCTCGGACGAAGAGAAGCCGATGAGCCAGGTCGAGAGCGGGCCGACGAAGGGCAGCACGGCGAGCGCCAGGATCAGGCGCGTCAGCAGGTTGCCGACGGCGGCGCGACGCTGGGCGGCAGGCGCGCCGAGCTGGTCGAGCACCGGGATCACCGCATTGCCGAGATTGGCGCCGATAACCAGCGTCAACGCCGTCGCCGGCGGGAACAGGCCCGATGCCGCGAAGGTCGCGACGAGCAGGATGATCGCGATCGAGGAATGCACGAGCCAGGTCGCGGCGATGGCAGCGAGGATGCCGAGCAGCGGCTCCGAGCCCATGGCGGCGAGCACGACGCGGAAGGTCGGCGACTGCGCGAGCGGCGCCGCAGCCGCGTTGAGCTCGATCAGCGAGAGCAGGATCAGGCCGATGCCGACCAGCACGCGGCCGATATTGCGCGGGCGCTCCATCGCCTCGCTGGAGAGATACATGGCGACGCCGATGGCGACGCAGAGCCCCCAGAGCCAGCCCAGATCCATCGAGATCACGAAGGCGGCGAGCGCCGTGCCGAGATTGGCGCCGAGCAGGACGGCCAGCGCCATGGCCGGCACGATCAGGGCCTGACCGGCGAAGGAGGAGACGAGCAGCGTCGTCGCCGTCGAGCTCTGCAGCACCATGGTCACGATGACGCCGCTGCCGAAGGCGGCGAAGCGATTGCGCGTGAAACTCTGCAGCGCCTGCCTGAGCTGCGAACCGAAGGCGCGCATCGCGCCGGTTCGCACCAGCCTGACCGCCCAGATCAGCAGCGCGACGCCGCCGGCAAGGTGGATCAGGATATTGGTTGCGCTCTCGCCCGTGGCCATTTTCGTGCGGTCTTTCCCCGATTCAGGCGTTGATCTTCGGCCAAATCTACCAATTTTTGATTAGCCAACTCAACAGAAATACACGTTGAAAGTGCTGATATTTGGGCAGCGCGTTCAGCCCTGGCGGCTCCGCAAAGGGAGATGCCCGGTTTGCGCCTGCACTCAGGCGGGTGGAATCAGAGTCACGCCGGATTGCGCGAAGGAAACCGAGACCGCGGTACCCGGCGCCAGCATCTCACGCCCGCCATATTGCACGACGAAGAGCTCACCGACCTCGGTTTCGACCATGATGTCGAGATGGTTGCCGAGATAGGCGCATTTGCGGATCGTGCCGGGCAGCGAGCCCGCCTGCCCCGGCTCACCCAGCAGCAGAGCCTCCGGCCGGATCGCGACCTTGGCCGGGCCGGCTCCCAGCCCCCGCGCCGGCAAGCTGACCGTCGCCGAACCGATCGCGACATCGGCGCGGGCCTCAGCCACCCCCGTCACGGTGCCATCGGCCAGAATGGCGGGGG
>JAEWKP010000168.1 GCA_023393655.1 Pseudomonadota bacterium
GGCTCCTGGGGCTGCAGGCCTTCCTCGTCGAAGGGCAGGGCGCGCGCGCGCCGTCTCCCGCTGATCTCCTCGCGGGCTTCGCTCTGACGGCGCATTTCCTGCGTCGCCACCTCTTCGAGCCCCGCGGCCTGCCCGAGCCGCCGGAGAGGGCGCGGCTGGTCGAATTCGCCGCACGGCAAATGCCGGAATCATCCACTGTTTGAATGCATGCGGGGCGCTGCAGCGTTTGCACGCATGGGCGCGGGGCTGCATCGTTCTGGCAGGCTGATTCGCGACGTGCCATAGAAGCCGCGCGAATTCGGACATCACGAGGGCTGAGCACGTATGGGCAAACCGGTCGATCCGCCGCCGGAGGACGAAGCCGAGCGCATCGACCTGAAATCGGCGCTCGAAGAGCGCTATCTCGCCTATGCGCTCTCCACCATCATGCATCGCGCCTTGCCGGATGCGCGCGACGGGTTGAAGCCCGTTCACCGCCGCATCCTGCACGCCATGCGACTGCTGCGGCTCGATCCGGGCCAGGTCCACAAGAAATGCGCCCGCATCGTCGGCGACGTCATCGGTAAGTTCCACCCGCATGGCGACCAGTCGGTCTATGACGCGCTGGTGCGCCTCGCCCAGGATTTCGCGCAGCGCTATCCGCTGGTCGACGGGCAGGGCAATTTCGGTAATATCGACGGCGATAACGCCGCCGCCTACCGCTATACCGAAGCGCGCATGACCGAGGTCGCGCGCCTCCTCCTCGACGGCATCGATGAGGACGCGGTCGATTTCCGCGAGACCTATAATGGCGAGGATGAGGAGCCGGTCGTGTTGCCGGCCGCCTTCCCGAACCTGCTCGCCAACGGCTCGCAGGGTATCGCGGTCGGCATGGCGACCTCGATCCCGCCGCACAACGCTGCCGAGCTCTGCGACGCCGCGCTCTACCTGATCCAGCATCCCGACACCTCGTCGGAACAGCTCATGACCTTCGTGCCCGGGCCGGATTTTCCGACCGGCGGCATCATCGTCGAGAGCCGCGCCTCGATGGCGGAGACCTATCGCACCGGCCGCGGCGCCTTCCGCACCCGTGCGCGCTGGCATGTCGAGGATCAGGGCCGCGGCACCTGGCTCGCGGTCGTCACCGAGATCCCCTACATGGTCTCGAAGGGCCGGCTGATCGAGAAGATCGCGGAACTCCTCAACGACAAGAAGCTGCCGCTGGTCGCGGACCTGCGCGACGAATCCGCGGAAGACATCCGCATCGTCATCGAGCCCCGCGCCCGCAACGTCGATGCCAATCTCATGATGGAATCGCTCTTCCGGCTCTCGGAGCTGGAGGCACGCATTCCGATGAACATGAACGTGCTGACCGGCGGACTGGTGCCGCGCGTACTCGGCCTCGCCGAGGCGCTGCGGGCCTGGCTGGACCACCGCCGCGAGGTGCTGCTGCGCCGTTCCCGCTTCCGGCTCGGCCAGATCGAGAAGCGCCTGGAGATCCTGCGCGGCCTGCTGATCGTCTATCTCGACCTCGACCGGGTGATCAAAATCATCCGCGAGGAGGACGAGCCGAAAGTCGAGCTGATGCGCGTCTTCGAGCTCACCGAGATCCAGGCCAACGCCATCCTCGACACGCGTCTGCGCGCTCTGCGCAAGCTCGAGGAGATGGCGCTCAAGACCGAGCTCGACGAGTTGACCACGGAGAAGGGGCAGATCGAGGAACTGCTCGGCTCCGAGGCGACGCAGTGGAAATTCATCTCGCATGATATTCGCGAGGTGAAGAAGACCTTCGGCCCGGAGACGGCGATCGGCAAGCGCCGCACCGACTTCGCCGACATGCCCGACACCGCCGATATCGACCTGACCCAGGCCATGGTCGAGCGCGAGCCGATTACGGTCGTCATCTCGAAGAAGGGCTGGATCCGCGCGCTGAAGGGCCATGTGCAGGACCGCTCCAGCTTCTCCTTCAAGGGCGACGACGCGCTCCAGACGGCCTTCTTCACCGAGACGACGGCGAAGGTGCTGGTGCTGGCCTCCAACGGCAAGATCTTCACGCTCGACGCGTCGAAGCTGCCGGGCGGGCGCGGCTTCGGCGATCCGATCCGGCTGATGATTGAGCTGGAGGAGACGGCCGATCTCGTCGCCGCTTTCGCCTACAAGCCGGGCTCGAAGCTCCTGATGGTGACGAGCGAGGGCAGGGGCTTCGTTGCGCCAGCCGACGATGTCGTCGCCAATACGCGCAAGGGCCGTCAGGTGCTGAATGTCGACACGCCGATCCGGGCGCTGCTCGCTGCTCCCGCCGACGGCGACCATGTCGCGATCATCGGCGAGAACCGCAAGCTGATCTGCTTCCCGATCTCGGAAGTGGCCGAGATGGGCCGCGGCAAGGGCGTGCGCCTGCAGCGCTACAAGGATGGCGGGGTCTCCGACGCCAGGACCTTCAACCTCGCCGAGGGCCTGACCTGGCTCGATACCTCCGGCCGGACCTGGACGGTGGCACAGGCCGATCTGACGGAATGGCTCGGCCATCGCGGCGAGGCCGGGCGCCTGCCGCCGAAGGGCTTCCCAAAGAGCAACAGCTTCGGGGGATAATTCCGGATCATGGCAGGGCGTCATGCTCGGGCAGTGGCACGAGAACCTCGACAGAAAACCCTCTCCCATAGGGAGAGGGCAGGGTGAGGGGTAAGCCCTCATGTGGTTTGCTGTGAGGTGGTCGCTGCGCAGCCGTGAGGCTGGCGCTTTGCTGGTTCAGGGGCCGACACCTCACCCCCGCCCTCTCCCTATGGGAGAGGGTTCCCCGCGTCTTATTCCGCAGCCTGGGGCAGAGTTGATGTCGCGGGAGCGCCCTCGCGCAACTGCTCCAGCAGCGCCGCCTCTTCCGCCTTCGCCGCCTTGAGATGCCGCTCCTTGACGTGGCCGAAGCCGCGGATTTTCTCCGGGATCGCGGCCAGAGCCACGCAGAGCGCGTGGTTCTCCGTTGTGAGACGGGTCAGCAGCTCGTTCAACAGGGCCTCGTAATCCGCGATCAGTCGGCGTTCGGTCCGGCGCTCTTGCGTGTAGCCGAAGAGATCGAGGGCGGTGCCGCGCAGGCCCTTAAGCTTCGCCAGCGCGGAGAAGGCGCCCATCATCCACGGGCCGAGACTCATCTTGCGCGGCAACCCCGTGTTCGGATCGCGCCGCGCCAGCAGCGGCGGCGCGAGGTGGAACTCGTAGCGCAGCGGCTTGCCGTCGCCGGCTTCAGCCTCGAAGGTCGCGGCGACCTGCTTGCGGAAGGCGCCATCGCTGTAGAGCCGGGCGACCTCGTATTCGTCCTTGTACGCCATCAACTTGAAGAGGTTGCGGGCGACGGCCTCGCTGAGCGCGGTCTGGCCGGGCAGCACCGCTGCCTCCCGCGTCTGCACGCGGGCGACGAGATGGCGGTAGCGCGCCGCATAGGCCGCATTCTGATAGGCGGTGAGGAAAGTGACGCGACGCTCGATGATTTCTTCGAGCGTCTGCGAGAGCTGGCGGGCCGGCGTCGCCGCCTTGCTCTGCGAGAGCAGCCCGGCCAGCGCTTCGGGATCATGCGCGGCGCGGCGGCCGAGATTGAAGGCTTGCCTGTTCATGGCGACGGCCTCGCCGTTGAGCTCGATCGCCTTGAGCAACGCCTCGCGTGACAGCGGCACGGCGCCGAGTTGCCAGGCATGGCCGAGCATGAACATGTTGGCGGCGATGGCATTGCCGAGGAAGGCGACGGCCGCCGCGGTTGCATCGATGAAATGCGTCTGCTCACGGCCGGCGGCTCCGAGGATCGCGCGCTTCAGACGCTCGGTCGGCAAGGAGAAATCGGCATTGCGGGTGAAATCGCCCGGCAGGCTCTCGGCCGTGTTGACGATGACGGTGCCGCGATCGGACCGGATCGCGCCGAGCACCTTCTTCGAGCCGGTGACGGTCAAGTCGCAGCCCAGCACAAGATCGGCCTGTCCGGCGGTGACGCGAATGGCGTGGATGTCGTCCGGATGCGGCGCGAGCTTCACATGGCTGAAGACGGCGCCGCCTTTCTGGGCGAGGCCGGCCATGTCGATCATGCCGCAGCCCTTGCCTTCGAGATGCGCGGCCATGCCGAGGATGGCGCCGATGGTGACGACGCCGGTGCCGCCGACGCCGGTGACGATGACCGCGAAGCTGCGATCGAGCGCCGGCACGATCGGCTCGGGCAGTTCGCTTTCGCCGAGCGCGGCGGCATCGAGCCGGAGCGGATCGGCCTTCTTCGGCTTCGCGCCATGAACCGTGACGAAGGACGGGCAGAAGCCCTTCACGCAGGAAAAGTCCTTGTTGCAGTTCGACTGGTCGATCTGGCGCTTGCGGCCGAATTCGGTCTCCAGCGGCTGGACCGAGACGCAGTTCGACTGCACGCCGCAATCGCCGCAGCCCTCGCAGACCAGCTCGTTGACGATGACGCGCTTGTCCGGGTCGGGATAGGCCCCGCGCTTGCGACGCCTGCGCTTCTCGGTGGCACAGGTCTGGTCGTAAAGCAGCAGGGAGACGCCGGACGTCCCGGCCAACTCGCGCTGGACGGCGTCGAGCTCGTCGCGATGGTGCAGCGTCGTGCCGGCCGGCCATTGCGTGCCCGGCGGATATTTGCCCGGGTCGTCGCTGACGACGGCGATGCGGGCGACGCCCTCCGCCGCGACCTGCCTTGCCATCTGGTCGGGCGAAAGATGGCCTTCGGCCTGCTGGCCGCCGGTCATGGCGACGGCGTCGTTGTAGAGCAGCTTGTAGGTGATGGTGACGCCCGACGCGACGGCCCAGCGGATCGCGAGCGAGCCGGAATGGGTATAGGTGCCGTCGCCGAGATTCTGGAAGACATGGCCGCGCTTCGAGAACGGCGCCTCGCCGACCCAGTTGGCGCCTTCGCCGCCCATCTGGGTGAAGCCCGCCGTATCGCGGTCCATCCACTGCACCATGTAGTGACAGCCGATGCCGGCATAGGCGCGCGAGCCCTCGGGCACGATTGTCGAGGAATTATGCGGGCAGCCCGAGCAGAAATAGGGCGTGCGCTTCGCGATCTCCTGCGCCTCGGCGAGGCGGCCCTGCGCCGCGGCGATCTCCTCCAGCCGGGTACGAAGCGCGGGATCTTCGCGGTATTGCAGCAGGCGCGAGCCCAGCGCGATGGCGATATCGTTGGGGTCGAGCGCGCCATGGACGGGGAAGAGCCAGTCGCCCTTCTCGTCCTTCTTGCCGATCACCATGGGTTGATGCTTGGCGCCGTAGAGCTCCTCGCGGACCTGCACTTCGATCAGCGAGCGCTTCTCCTCGACGATCATGATCAGGTCGAGTCCCTTGGCGAAGGCCTTCAGCTCGGCCGGATCGATCGGCCAGGGGCAGGCGAGCTTGAACAGGCGGATGCCGAGATCATTGGCGCGGACCTCGTCGATGCCGAGATCGGCCAATGCCTGCTGCATGTCGAGATAGGATTTGCCGACGGTGGCGATGCCGATGCGCGGCTTCTTGCCGCCCTGGGTGACGATGCGGTTCAGCTTGTTGGCGCGCAGATAGGCCAGCATCGCATCGCGCTTGTAGAGATGCATCCGGCGTTCCTGCTCGACGAAATCGAGCTCGCGGCGGATGGCGAGGCCGCCGGGCGGCAAGGTGTAGTCGGTCGGCGTGACGATCGAGACGCGGTCGAGCGAGCCGTCGACCGAGGCCGTCGATTCGATGTTGTCCTTGACGCATTTGATACCAACCCAGACCGAGGCGAAGCGCGAGAGCGCGATGCCGTGCAGGCCGTAATCGATGATCTCCTGCACGCCGGCGGGATTGAGGATCGGCATCATCCGGTCGACCAGCACGAATTCGGTCTGGTGGGCGTTGGTCGAGGACTCCGCCGTGTGGTCGTCGCCCATCAGGCAGATCACGCCGCCCTTCTGATCGGTGCCGGCCATGTTGCCGTGGCGGAAGACGTCGCCGGAACGGTCGACGCCCGGCCCCTTGCCGTACCAGAGCGCGAAGACGCCGTCATGCTTGCCCTCGCCGCTGAGCCCCGCCTGCTGCGTGCCCCAGATCGCGGTCGCGGCGAGGTCCTCGTTGAGGCCCGGCTGGAAGACGATGTTCGCGGCCTTGAGGGGCTTCGCGGCGCGCATCAATTGCTGGTCGAGCCCGCCGAGCGGGGAGCCGCGATAGCCGGAGACGAAACCTGCGGTGTCGAGCCCGGCCTGCCGGTCGCGCTCGCGCTGCATCAGCAGCATGCGGGCGACAGCCTGGGTGCCGGTGAGGAAGACCTCGCGCTTGTCGAGATCGTATTTGTCGTCGAGCGCGACGTTCCGCAGCGCCCCCGCTTCGGTGCCGGATTTCCGTGGTGTCTCGGCCATGTTCGGCCTCCCGGATCGTCATTCCCGCCGACGGGCCGGTAGTCCCGGCCTCATGCTTTGCCGTCTCCGCGGCGAATATGTCAGCAAGGCTGACATATCGACCCGGGACGGTCAATTGATCTGGTATCATTCCAGTTTTCGAGGCCGGGTCCAGAGATTTGCGGGAACGGCCGCTGTGCGCCACAGGAGGAGCGCCGCGATTTGGCCCCGTTTGGCAGGGATGGCTGTTGCGGTGACCTGGCGCGACGAAGCGCCCGTTGACGATCGCTTAACCATGATCCACGCAAGCCTTGAGGGGATCACGGAGGGTTCGCCTTTGACGCGACGCGCGCATCTTACGGCCCTTCTCGGGCTCCTGCTGGCGGCCCTTGCGGCCGGGCCGGCGGCTGCGCATCCGCATGTCTTCGTCAACGCCAAGGCGGAAATCGCCTTCACGGCCGACGGTGCGGTGCAGGCGATCCGGCACCATTGGAGCTTCGACGAGGCCTATTCGGCCTATATCACGCAAGGCCTCGACAAGAACGGCGACGGCAAGCTGACCTCGGACGAACTCGCCGAGCTCGCCAAGATCAATGTCGAATCACTGCCCGATGTCGAGTTCTTCACCGCCGCCAAGCTCAACGGCCGCAAGCAGGAATTCGGCACGCCGGGCGAACAGGTCATGTCCTATGCCGACAAGGTGCTGACGCTGGTCTTCACGCTGCCATTGAAGACCCCGGCTAAAGCGCGTTCCTTCGGCATCGAGATCGGCGACCCCACCTATTTCGTCGCCTTCTCCATCGTCGACGAGCCCGATGCCGTGGTGACTAAGGGCGCGCCGCAAGGCTGCGTCGTGCGGGTGAACCGCCCGCCCAAGCTCGACGACGCCACGCAGAAGCGACTCGCCGAGGCCGACATCACCGCGACGCCCGATGTCAGCGGGCTCGAGATCGTGACGCGGGCGCTGGTGGCATGTCCGTGACATCCGCCGAGACAGCACGCCCGGCCGGTGTAGCGCTGTCGCGGCGATTGATCGCCTGTGCGCTGGCGCTGCTTCTGGTCGGGGGCGTGGTTGCGCTCCTCGCCCTGCTGATCGCGAGCGTTAGCCCGCCACCTCCGCCCCCGCCGCGCAACCCCTTCGGCACCGCGCTGCCGCGCGAGGCACTGCCATCCACGACCGGCTTTGGCGCGGTGTTGCTCGCCTGGCAGTCGAGCTTCTATCGCGAACTCACGGCGACGCTGAAGGCGATCGCGACGGCGCCGGGCGCGCTCTGGGGTCTGCTCGGCCTCTCCTTCGGCTATGGCGTCTTCCATGCGGCCGGGCCCGGCCATGGCAAGGCGGTGATCTCCGGCTATATCGTTGCCGATAACCGCAGCCTGAAGCGGGGTCTGGGCCTGAGCTTCGCGGCCGCGCTCCTGCAGGCCTTGGTAGCGATCGCGATCGTGACGGTGGCGACGCTGCTGCTGCGGGTGACCGCGATGCAGATGAATGCCGCGACGACCGTGATCGAGCAGGGCAGCTTCCTGCTGGTTGCACTGGTCGGGCTCTTGATGCTCTGGCGCAAGGCGGGCGCGTTGGTCCGGTTGGAAGCGGGCGGGGCGCATGATCCGGCGGCTTGCGACCATGTCCATATGCCCGATGCCGAGCAGGTCTCGCGGCTCGCCGGCTGGCGCGACATGGCCGGGGTCGTCATTGCGGCCGGGGCGCGGCCCTGTGCGGGGGCGCTGATCATCCTGGTCTTCGCCAATGCGCAGGGGCTGTTCTGGGCCGGTATCGCCGCGAGTTTCGCCATGGCGCTGGGCACGGCGATCACCACCGGGGCGCTGGCGGCCTTTGCCGTCTTCTTCAAGTTTGCGGCGCTGAAGTTCGCCGGCGGCGGCAGCCTACGCTCGGCGCGCCTGATCGCAGGGCTCGAATTGCAGGCCGCCGCCTTCGGCGCCGTGCTCGGCGCGGCGCTGTTCACCGGCCTCTGGATCGGCGGGATGGGGAGCTGACGCGGGTCGGTTTGGCACGGAACCTCACCGTCATCCCGGACAAGCGGCGTAGCCGCGCCGATCCGGGATCCATCGTAGAGCTTCGGAGCCTTACGATGGATCCCGGGTCAAGCCCGGGATGACGGCGTAGGTTCTCAGGCTCTTGATGACTAACGCAGTGGATCATTCTCCAGCACGATCGGCTTACCATGCGGCGTCGCCTCGGCGGCGCGCGCCCAGGAGGCGGCGAGCGCATCGACGCCGTCATGCGAGGCCAGCCCCTTTGCGATCAGCAGGTGCTCCAGCGCCTCGCACCAGCGTTGGTAGTAATCCGAGCCGTCCTTGCAGCCGCCGGCGGCGAGCGCCTCGCGGATTTCGGCGCCGAGCGCCTGCGCCCATTCCTCGGCGGTGAAGACGCCCTTGTTCTGGAGTTCGACGACCAGCGCGAAGGCCTGGGCCTGCCAGGGCTCGGCGAAAATCGGGCCCTCCGCATCGCGCGGGATCGGCGTGTCTGCGGCCAATGCCGCTGCCAGATCGGTCTCAGGCCGGCTCAAGATAGCTCTCCCAGGCCTCGATGCTGACGGTGGAGGTCGGGTCGGCATCGCGGCCCCAGAGTTCGCGGCCGTCGAAGACCACCGTGTAGAGCCATTGCGCCGTCTCGGGCTGCCCCTGCGCGCCGGTATCCGGGAAGACATGGCAGCCGGTGATGCGCTCGACCACGCCGGTCTTGCCGCGGGCGTAACGCGGCAGGCGGGTGTGGTGCTGCGGGTGCATCACGATGGTGCGGACCTTGTCACCCACAGTGAAGCGGGCCGGCGCCTTGGCCTCGCGCTCATAGGGGAAGCCGCGACGCAGGACGCCCGCGACCTCCTCGCCCTTGAGCACGCGCTTCGGCGCGCGGCGCTCGGGCGCCGGCTTGCCGCTCACGAGTTCGCCCGCGCTCAGGAAGCCGTGCCTGACCAGCACCTTGTCGAGGGCGGCGAGCCAGATCTCATAATAGGTCGAGGAGAGATACTGCGCCGGCGGCAGGCTTTCGCGGGCATGGCGGATCTCGTCGATGCTCCAGGCGCCCATGGCGCCGGCCGCGACATTGATCGCGAGCACGCGCTTCTCCCAGTCGCCATGGAAGACCGGCTCGTTCGGCTCGGGGACGACCGGGCCGAAGCCCATCTGGCCGCCGAGATCGTGGGCGCTGTTCATGCGGCGTCCTCCACCTTCGGCAAACCGGTGCCGATCATCGAATCGCGGGAGACGATGCTGGCGAGCTTCTCCTCGCTCCAGCCCTCGGTGCCGGCGGGCCGCATCGGGATGACGATGAAGCGGGTCTCGGCCGTCGAATCCCAGACGCGGACGCGCTGGCTCTCCGGCAGCGTCACGCCGAAATCGGCGATCGTGCCGCGCGGGTCGATCACCGCCTTGGCGCGATAGGGCGGGGATTTGTACCAGACCGGCGGCAGCCCGAGCACCGGCCACGGATAGCAGGAGCAGAGCGTGCAGACGATCAGGTTGTGCTGCTCGGGCGTGTTGAAGCAGGCGACGATATGCTCGCCGCCGCGCCCGCCATAGCCGAGTTCGCCCACCGCCGCCGTGCCATCCGCCTTCAGCCGCGCCGCGAAGGCCGGATCGGTCCAGGCCCTGGCGACGATGCGGGCGCCGTCGCGCGGGCCGATCTTCGTCTCATAGGTGTCGATGATCGCGTCGAGTGCAGCCGGGTCGACATAGCCCTTCTGGATCATCAGCGTTTCCAGCGCCTTCACCCGTGCCTCGATGGCGGTGAAGTGGTTGTCATGATGGTGGTCGTGATCGTGGTGGTGATCTCCGCTCATGGCGGTCTCCTCTCAGGCGATCCGGATGCGGGCGGCGCGCTCGTAGCGCACCGCGAAGGCGACGAGCGAGCGGTCGGAGCCCTTCGGTCCGATCAGCGATAGGCCGAGCGGGGCACCCTCGCGCTGCGCCACGGGAATCGTGACCTGCGGGAAGCCGGAGAGCCCCGCAAGGCAGAGCAGGCGCAGCGCCCGGTTGCGGAAATCCTCCAGCTCGGGCTCCTTCGCCGCGATCAGCGGGGCGATGTCCGGCATGGTCGGCAGGATCAGAATGCCGTCCTGGCCGAGCAGGCGCGACAGCCTGGTGCGGAATGATTTCCGGGTCGCTTCGCCCTTGGCGTATTCGGAGTCGGTCACCGCCTTCGAGAAGGCGAAACGCTCCTTCACGCCGGGCCCGAGCGGCGGAGCGAAGCGCTCGATCATCGGGCCGTCCGAGATCCAGGCCTCGCGGCCCTGGATCCAGCGGAAGGCCCAGTAGAGTGCGTCGAGATCGCGAACGAGCTTGACGCCCTCGGGCTGGCCAAGCGTCTGAACCGCGCGCTGCGCCACATTGCGCAGGATTGTTTCCGCCTCGGGCACGGCCTGCGCGAACATGTCATCGGCAATGAGAAGGCGCGGCGCCTCGGGGAGTTCCGTCTTGTCGGAACCGAACAGGACATTGGCGACGCGGGCGAAGGTCTCGCCGTCGCGGGCGAACCAGCCGGGCGTGTCCAGGCTTTCCGCCAGCGGCCAGGCGCGCTTCAGCGAGAGCCGGCCATGGCTCGGCCGGATGCCGAAGAGGCCGCCATAGCTCGCCGGGGCGCGAACCGAGCCGCCCGTGTCGGAGCCCAAGGCGATATCGGCGAGGCGCCCGGCAACCGCCGCCATCGAGCCGCAGGAGGAGCCGCCGGTGATGCGCTCGGGCGCCGCCGGATTGATCGGCGAGCCGAAATGCGCGTTCTGGCCGTTGAGCGAGAAGGCGAGTTCGTCGGTATGAGTCTTGCCGACGAAGCGGGCGCCGGCCTTGAGCAGATCCTTCACGATCGGCGCGGTCTTGGCCTTGATGCCGGATTGCGCCAGCACCAGTGGCGAGCCCGCCCCGGTCGGATAGCCCTTGATGTCGAATAGATCCTTCACCGCCAGCGTCAGCCCGGCGAGCGGGCCGGCGACGGCGTGTTTCACCGGCGCGTCGGGATAGGGAAGGAAGCAGCGGAACGGATCGTCGAAAGTCATGCGTCAGAGCCCCCTCGCATCGCCATCGGAACGCGGATCATGCACGGCTTCGACCTGGCCCCTGGCGTGCTTCACCAGCATGCCGACATGGCCGAAGCCCTCGGAATAGGCGAGGCCGCTCTCCTCGACCGGGTGGCCGGCGGCATCGAGCCGCTCCAGCAGCGACGGGTCGAAGCGGTTCTCGAACTTGAGGCTGGTCGAGCCCGCGCCCCAGGTCTTGCCGAAGAGCCAGCGCGGCGCATCGACCGCCGCGGCAAGGCTCTGGCCGGCGCGGTAGCGGGTCAGGATCTGCGCCTGGAACTGTGGCTGGCCGTCGCCACCCATCGCGCCATAGGGCAGGACGCGCCCGTCATCGAAGCAGGCGAGGGCCGGGTTCAGCGTGTGGAAGGGTTTGCGGCCTGGAACCAGCGGGTTGGTGGCGTTCCTGTCGAGCGAGAAGGAGACGCCGCGATTCTGCCAGTGGATGCCGGTCGCCGGCAGCACGCAGCCCGAGCCATATTCCCAGTAGATTGACTGGATATAGGAGACGGCGAGGCCCTTGCCGTCGATCGCGCCCATCCAGATCGTGTCGCCATCGCCGTTGCGCAGGGGCAGTGTCGCCGCCTGCTTCATGTTCACAGCCGCCGCCTCGCGCATCAGGGCGATGTCGGTCAGGAAGTCGGCGGGCGGGTGGTCGAGCTCGGCGGGGTCGGTGACGTAGCGGTCGCGGATGGCGAAGGCGCGCTTCGTCGCCTCGATCAGGCCGTGATGATGCTCGAACGAGTCGAGCTTCCAGGCGCCGAGCCGTTCGAAGATGCCGAGGATCATCAGCGAGGCCAGCCCCTGCGTCGGCGGCGGCAGGTTGGCGACGGTCAGACCGGGCAGCTTCAGCGCCAGCGGGGCGACGCTGCGCGCATGGTAGCGTTCGAGGTCGGTGCGCGTGACGGGGGCACCGATGCGCTCCAGATCGGCGGCGATCTCGCGGCCGACATCGCCGCGGTAGAAATCGTCGAGGCCGGCATCGGCGAGCTGCTGCAGGGCGGCGCCGAGCGCCTCCGGCTTGCGGCGGGCGCCGGGCTTCGGCGGGGCGCCATCGATCCAGAAGCTGGAGAGGAAGCCGGGCGCGGCCTTCAGCGCCTCCAGCTCGTTCGGTCTGTTGCCGAGCTCGGAATCCGAGACGGCATAGCCCTCGCGGCAATGCGTGATCGCATCGAGCAGCAACTCCCGCAGCGGCATGCGGCCGCCGAGCGAGCGCGAGAGATCGAGGGCGAGCTGCCAGCCGCCGACGGCGCCGGCGACGGTCAGGGCGGCTTCCGGCCCGCGCGCAGGCAGGGTGTCGTAACCCAGGCCGCGATAGCGCTCGATCGTGGCGAGCGAGCCGGCCGGGCCGCAGGCCTCGATGCCGTGCATCTTCCCGCCGGGCTCATGAACCAGCCAGAAACCGTCGCTGCCGAGGCCGTTCATATGCGGATAGACCACGGCGATCGTCGCGGCCATCGCGACCATGGCCTCGATGGCGTTGCCACCTTCGGCCAGAATGGCCCGTCCCGCTTCGGAGGCGAGGCGGTGGGGGGCCGCCACGGCGGCGGAAGCGAAGACAGGCGTATCCAGCATCAGGACTTTTCAAGCGCGCAGATCATGCCCATCTGGGCCGGGGGCGCGAATTTGTTGCATGGGGCGGCAAGCTCCGCTAGGTGCGTGGGGCGCATGACCGCTTGAGTGCTCGCGCTATCGCGTCGGATCAATCCGATGCGATGACAATGTGATAGATCATCGTGACCGCGTCCGGTCGGACGCGCGATGATCTCAGGAAGGACAGCATGGCCGGACGGCATACCAACTGGCGCAACCTGATCATGGTCACCTCGTTCGGGATTCTGATCGCGGTCGAGCTCTTCGGCGTGGCGCTGGCGGCTGGCTGGGCGCTGGCGGGCCTGTTCGAGCTCGGCACCATCTTCGAATACATCATGATGGCGCTGTTCTCGGTCTTCGCGGCCTATGGCATCGTCAACCTGATGCGCCGCATGCTCAAGATCGAGCATCTGACCGAGGTCGATTGAGGCCTTGGGCCTCTCGCATCAGTTGCAGATCTTCAGCGTGACCGGATCGGCCTCCGCCGGGAGATAGTCTCCCATCGCGCGGCAGCCCGAGGGCGTGCAGACGCGCCAGTCGGCGGTCGCGCCCGAGCGCCGCATCACCACTTCCTTCAATGGCGGCAGCGCCGGATGCCAGCGCCAGAAGCCATTGGAGAGCTTCGCGCCGTCGGGCGGGTCCATGCCGGCGCCTGAGCCCTCGATCCGGGCCTCGACGATCTCGAGCCCGGCGGGCGTCTCCCGCCAGACCTCTTCCCACAGCGTCTTCTGCACCGAGTGGCGCCAGCCCAGCGTGATCTCGCCGGTGCCGAGCGCTACCACGAGCGCGCCGGCGGCGAGGCACAGGCTCATGCCGGAGCCGCGGTGGCGCGGGCACGCCAGAGATGCTGGCCGATCAGGAGTGCGGCCAGCGCGAAACCAACCTCATCGGTGGCTGGCAGGGCCAGGACCAGCGAGGCAGCCGCCACCGCGGCCAGAACCCGCTCCCAGACCGCCATGTCGCGCTTCATGAAGCCGATCGTGGCCGCGCCCCACAGGAAGATCGCGAGCAGCGCCTTGACGATGATGTAGGTCGCCGCGGTCGTGTAGGCGAAGCCGCTCAGGACCTGCACCGGCTGCAGCATCAGCGTGGGATCGTAGACCGCCATGAAGGGGATCACAAAACCGGCCATCGCGATCTTGAGCGCCTGGAAACCGATCTTGAAACCGGATTCCTTGGCGATCGGCGCCGCTGCGAAGGCTGCGAGCGCGACCGGCGGCGTCAGGTCCGCCATGATGCCGAAATAGAACACGAACATGTGGCTGACGATGAGCGGCACGCCGAGCTTCAGCAGGATCGGGGCGGCGATCGACGAGGTGATGATGTAGTTCGGGATGGTCGGGATGCCCATGCCGAGGATGAGGCTGACGATCATGGTCAGGACTAGCGCGAGGAACAGCGAATCCCGGCCCACGGCGACCACCGCGTTGCCGAAGATCGTGCCGACGCCGGTGAGCGTCATCGTACCGATCACGATGCCCACGACGGCGCAGGCGACGCCGACGGGGATCGCCTGCCTCGCGCCGTCGGCGAGGGCCTCGCGGCAGGCCGCCACGGTTTCGGCGCCGCCCTGATTGAAGAGGTTGATCAGGATCAGCGCCACCACGATCGCGACGATGACGAGGATGCCGTACCAGAAGAACAGGCCGCAGAGCAGGCCGAGGCCGACCCAGAACAGCACGCGCACCGCGATCGGCCCGATGCCGAGGGCGAAGGAGCCGCCGAGGATCAGGACAACGGTGAGCGCGAGGCCGACCGAGCCCGAGAAGAGCGGCGTGTAGCCGGCGAAGAGCAGGTAGACGAGAACCGCGAGCGGCAGGATGAGGTACCACTTCTCGGCGAGTGCCTTGCCGGCGCTCGGCAGGGCTGAGCGCGGCATGCCGACCAGCCCGCGCTTGCCTGCTTCGAGATGCACGGCGAGGAAGGCGGCCGAGTAGTAGAGGATCGCGGGGACGATCGCAGCCTGAACGACCGCCGCATAGGGCACGTCGATGGTCTCGGCCATGATGAAGGCGACGGCGCCCATCACCGGCGGCATGATCTGGCCGCCCATCGAAGCTGTCGCCTCGACGCCGCCGGCGAAGGCGGCGCGGTAGCCGAAGCGCTTCATCAGGGGAATCGTGAACTGGCCGGTCGAGACGACATTGGCGACGCCGGAACCGGAGATCGTGCCCATGAGGGCCGAGGAGAAGACCGCGACCTTGGCCGGGCCGCCGCGGGCGCTGCCGAAGAGGCCCATCGCGACGTCGGTGAAGAGCTGGATCATGCCGGCCCGTTCGAGGAAGGAGCCGAACAGGATGAAAAGGAAGATGAAGGTGGCGGAAACGCCGGTAGGCGTCGCGTAGATGCCTTCGGTGCCGAAGGACATGTGCTCGATCACCTGCTCCAGCGAGTAGCCGCGATGGTTGAGCGGGGCGGGCAGGTGGTTGCCGAGCAGGCAATAGGCGAGGAAGAGGCCGGCGACGATCGGCAGGGCCGGGCCCATGAAACGCCAGCAGATCAGGAACAGGATCGCGATCGCGGCGATGCCGACGACGAGATCGGCCTGCGTGACCTCACCGGCGCGGGCGACCAGATCCTCGTAGAAGAACCAGTGATAGAGGCCGATGCCGAAGCCGGCGATGGCCAGAGCCCAGGCGATCGCCGCGGTGGCGCGGGATTGGCTCTTGTGCTGGGCGAGAAGGCCGCCTGCCACGAGGCAGAGCATGCCGACATGGAGCGCGCGCAGAATCTGGTTGGGTACCGAGCCGCCGAAACGGGCGAGCAGCTCGACGACCACCACGATCGGGATCCAGGCGAGCAGCATCTCGACATAGGGCTTGCCGCGCGCCGCCTGGACGACGATGGCGACAAGCCAGAGCGCCATCGTGACCCGCAGCATGTCGATGATGTCGACACCGGCAAACCGGTGGTCGAGCGGAACGTTGAAGGCGGTCGCGATCTGGAAGAGCGAGAAGGCCAGGGCGATCCAGAACAGCAGGCGGCCAGCCCGGCCGGGGCCGAATCCGGGCGGAAGCCCGTGTTCGGGATCGACGATCGGCTGCTGCGTTTCGACTGGAACGCCGCCGGTATCCGGCATTGCCAGAGGCCTATGCTTGTCTTCGCTCATGCGCTGGGTCCACCCGCCAGACAAAAAGGCGAGGCCTGGAGGCCTCGCCTGTCACCATACCCGTTCGGACGGCTCAGGAGCCGACCTTCAGGCCTTTTTCCTTGAAGTACTTGGCAGCACCGGGATGCAGCGGGATCGGCATGCCTTCCAGCGCGCTTTCGAGCTTGATCGCCTTGCCGGCCGCGTGGGCGGCGGCGAGATCGCCGAGATTCTCGTACATCGCCTTGGTCATCTTGTAGACGAGGTCTTCCTTCACCCCCTCGTGGGTGACGAGGTAGTTCACCACGGCGGCGGTCTGAACGGCGGCGCTCTGGCCGGTATAGGTATTGGCCGGGATCGTCGCCTTGACGAAGGGGGACCCGGCCTTGTCGACGGTCGCAGCAGGCACTTCCACGACGGTGATCTCGACGGAGGTTGCGAGGTCGCGCAGCGAGGCGACGCCGAGCCCGGCCGATTGCAGCGTGGCGTCGAGCTGGCGGTTCTTCATCAGCTCGACCGACTCGGCGAAGGGCAGATACTCGATCTTGCCGAGATCCTTGTAGGTCATGCCGGCGGCAGCGAGAATGGCACGGGCATTGAGCTCGGTGCCGGATTTCGGCGCGCCGACCGAGAGGCGCTTGCCCTTGAGATCGGCTAGCGTCTTGATGCCGCTATCCTTCGAGGCGACGATCTGGACATAGTTTGGATAGATTGCGGTGACGCCGCGCAGCTTCTTGAGCGGTCCCTTGAAGCCGGCCTCTTCGTCGCCCTTCCACGCTGCGGCCAGCGAGTCGCCGAGGGTGAAGGCGA
Organism: Pseudomonadota bacterium; assembly: GCA_023393655.1. GTDB lineage: Bacteria > Pseudomonadota > Alphaproteobacteria > Rhizobiales > Beijerinckiaceae > Allobosea. Next base: position 16,827 of record JAEWKP010000168.1, read on the forward strand.
TTTCGCCCTTGCCCTGCTGCAGCAGCACGAGATTCTCGACCGAGGCCTTGGTGGCCTGCACGGTCGGCCGGGTGCCGGGAATCTTTTCGCCGTAGATCTTCGAGAGCGCGACGCCCATCGGGTAATAGACGCCGGAGGTGCCCCCGGTCAGCACGTTGACGAACTCCTCGGCGCGGGCAGCGGCTGGCGCGGCGGCGATGAGGATGGCGGCGGCGAGGCCGGCGAGGCGGCGGTTGCGGAACAGTGCTGTCATGATCTCTCCCTGGGAGGCCGTGTATGGGGTCGTTCCGGCTCATACGGCCGGTTGATCGCGTTTTTAGAGCACGCTCGAACCGAAAGGGAAAGTCTTCGCCGGCCGACGGCGCTTCGCCTTTAGCCGAAGGGCCGGACTGGTTTCGCCATGATCGGCTGCCTATCTCCGGTTTCGCACGGTCACTTCGCCCTGGGCGGTGGGCCGTGCCTCCGAGCAACGAGCGACCAGGAACGACATGCAGGACCGCGCTGAGCAGGGTAGCAGCCAGGGGCTTCGCCTCGACCGACGGACTCTTCTCGCCGGCGCGGGCGCGACAGCGACGCTTGCGGCGCTCGGTTTTGCGCCGGAGGCCCTGGCGCAGCAGGGGCTCAAGCTCGGCGAAGCCAGGGATTTCAGCTTCGAAGCCCTGAAGGCGCGGGCGAAGGAGATGGCGGCCAGGCCCTATGAGGCGCCGCCGAATCCGCGGCCCGAAGTGATGCGGCGGATCGATTACGAGGCCCATGGCAAGATCCGGTTCAAGCCGGAAGCGGCGCTCTGGGCGAATGGCCCGTCGCCCTGGCCGGTGACCTTCTTTCATCTCGGCCGCTTCTTCCAGAAGCCGGTCAGGATGCATGTCGTCGATGACGGCAAGGCGCGCGAGATCGTCTACGATGCCAGCTATTTCGAGATGCCCGTCAACTCGCCGGCGCGCGAACTCCCCGCCGGAGCCGGCTTCGCGGGCTTCCGCCTCCAGGAAAGCCGCAGCGGCCATCCCGGCCGCAACGGCGAGGCGCTCGACTGGAAGACGAACGATTGGGTCGCCTTTCTCGGCGCCTCCTATTTCCGTGCCATCGGCGAACTCTACCAGTACGGCCTGTCGGCGCGCGGCGTCGCGATCGATCCGGCGGTCTCCGGCAAGGCCGAGGAATTCCCCGATTTCACTCATATCTGGCTGGAAACCCCGCAGGCGGGTGCCGAGCATGTCGTGGTCCATGCGCTGCTTTCGGGGCCGAGCCTGGCCGGCGCCTATCGCTTCCGGATGCATCGCGGCAAGGGCGTCACCATGGAGATCGAGACCGCGCTGCATCTGCGCAAGGACGTCTCGCGGCTCGGCATCGCGCCGCTGACCTCGATGTTCTGGTATTCCGAAACGGTGAAGCAGACGGCGGTCGACTGGCGCCCCGAAGTGCATGATTCCGACGGGCTCGGGCTCTGGACCGGTTCGGGCGAGCGGGCCTGGCGCCCGCTGAACAATCCGCCGCACACCATGGCCTCGTCCTTCGTCGACACCGATCCGCGCGGCTTCGGCCTGATGCAGCGCGACCGCGAGACCGGGCATTATCTCGACGGCGTGCATTACGAGCGCCGTCCGAGCCTCTGGGTCGAGACGGACGGGCAATGGGGCAGGGGCTCGGTGCAACTCATCGAGATCCCGACCGACGATGAGATCCACGACAATATCGTGGCGATGTGGGTGCCGGAGGCGCCAGCCAAGGCCGGCAATGCCTATGATTTCCGCTACACCCTGCACTGGCTCTCCGATGAGCCCTTCCCGACGAAGCTCGGGCGGGTCGTCGCGATGCGGCTCGGCAATGGCGGCCAGCCCGGGACGGCGCGGCCCAGAGGCGTGCGCAAGTTCATGGTCGAGTTCCTCGGTCCGGCGCTGGAGGCGATCCCGTTCGGCACGAAGCCGGAGGTGGTGCTCTCGACCTCGCGCGGCAGCTTCTCCTATGTCTTCACCGAAGCGGTTCCGGACGATGTCACCGGCCATTGGCGCGCCCAGTTCGACCTCACCGTCACCGGCAGCGAGCCGGTCGAGATGCGCTGCTATCTCAAGGCGGGCGATACGGTGCTGACCGAGACCTGGCTCTATCAGTACCTGCCGTTCTGAGCCGCGGGGACAGGTGCGGAATCGCGCTTGCTCCGGCGCGAGCGTAATATTATATCATTTCTCATGGCTCACGCGCACGCTCCTCACACGCATCGCGCCGCCTCGGAAGCTCCGGGGTGGTCGCTGCTGCGCCTGTCGGCGGGAACGCGCGTGGGATTGGCCGCTGTCATCGTCGCCCTGCTCTGGCTGGCGACGCTGGCCGTGATCCTGTGAGTTCGCGTTCAATGTCCGCCATCCGCCTGACCGACCTGACGCTGGGCTATGACCGCCATCCGGCGGTGCATCATCTCTCCGGCGAGATCGAGACCGGGAGCCTGACCGCCATCGTCGGGCCAAATGGCGCCGGCAAGTCGACCCTGCTCAAGGGTATCGCCGGTGCGCTCGCGCCACTCTCGGGCGGCGTCGCGCTCGCCAGGGGCAAGCGGCTGGCCTATCTCCCACAATCGGCCGATCTCGACCGCTCCTTCCCGATCCATGTCTATGATCTCGTTGCCATGGGCCTGTGGAACCGGGCCGGCATCTTCGGCCGGATCGGTGCGGGCGCGGCCCACAAGATCGAGCATGCCATCGCGGCCGTGGGCCTGACCGGCTTCGAGCGCCGGCCGATCGGCACGCTCTCCGGTGGGCAGATGCAGCGGGCCCTGTTCGCGCGGCTTTTGCTTCAGGATGCCGACGTGATCCTGCTCGACGAACCCTTCACCGCGATCGATGCGCGTACCACCGCCGACCTGCTGGAACTGGTCCGGCGCTGGCATGGCGAGAGCCGCACCGTCGTCGCCGTGCTGCACGATATCGAGACGGTCAGGCACGCCTTCCCGCAGACGCTGCTGCTGGCGCGCGAGGCCGTGGCCTGGGGCGAGACTGCGACCGTTCTGACGCCGGAGAACCTGCTGAAGGCCCGGCGCATGGTCGAGTCCTTCGATAGCCACGCTGCTCCCTGCCAGCGCGACGCTGCCTGATCCGCCCAGCCAGGCCAAGCCGATGCTCTACGACCTTCTCATCGGCCCCTTCGCCGAGTTCGACTTCATGCGCCGCGCCCTCGTCGGCGTAGTGGCCCTCTCCGTTTCCGGCGCGCCAATCGGCGTCTTCCTGATGCTCAGGCGGATGAGCCTGACCGGCGATGCCATGGCTCATGCGATCCTGCCGGGCGCGGCGCTGGGCTATCTCGTTGCTGGCTTCTCTCTGCCGGCGATGACGATCGGGGGGCTCGCGGCCGGCTTCGCGGTGGCGCTGGCGGCTGGCGCGGTGGCGCGCGCGACCGTGCTCAAGGAAGACGCCTCGCTCGCCGCCTTCTACCTGATCTCGCTGGCGCTCGGCGTCACCATCGTCTCGCTCAGGGGCTCGGCGATCGACCTGCTGCATGTGCTGTTCGGCAATGTGCTGGCGCTCGACGATCAGGTGCTGATCCTGCTCGCCGGCGTTGCAACGGTGTCGCTGCTGTCACTGGCGGCGCTCTATCGGCCGCTGGTGCTCGAATGCGTTGATCCCGGCTTCCTGCGCTCGGTTAGCCGCTCCGGCGGGTTCGTTCACCTGACCTTTCTCGCGCTCGTCGTTCTCAATCTCGTCGCGGGCTTTCACGCGTTGGGGACGCTACTCGCGGTCGGCATGATGATGCTGCCAGCTGCCGCGGCGCGCTTCTGGACGGCCGATATCACCCGCCTGCTGCTGCTGGCGGCCGGGTTCGGCATTGTCTCGGGCTATGCCGGGCTCGTCGTGTCCTATGCAGCGGGGTCAAGCCTGCCGGCAGGACCGTCGATCATCCTTGCCGCCGGGGCGATCTATATCGGCTCGCTCCTGTTCGGCTCGCAGGACGGACTTGCACGACGCCTCTTGCCTCGCGCCCATCTCCAGAGATAGAAACGTTATATCGTTACATATTCCTGAGTCGCCCATGCCCAACCGTCGCGCTTTCGTCGCTGGCCTCGCTTTCGGGCTTGTCGCAGTCGCCATGCCGTTCGGCGTGTTCGCGCAAGAAAAGCTGCCGGTGGTGGCGAGCTTCTCGATCCTCGGCGATTTCGCCCGGCAGGTTGGTGGCGACCGCATCAGCGTGACCACGCTGGTCGGCCCCGACGGCGACGCGCATGTTTATTCGCCGACGCCGGCCGATGCGAAGGCGATGGCCGCCGCCAGGCTCGTGCTCGTCAACGGCTTGCATTTCGAAGGCTGGCTGCCGCGCCTCGTGAAGTCGTCGGGCACCAAGGCGGCCATGGCGACGGCCACCAAGGGCATCACGCCGCTCGAAGCCGATGACGACCATGACGAGAAGGGCAAGGGCGGCCATACGCATGCCCATGGTCATGACGATCCGCATGCCTGGCAGAGCGTCGCCAATGCCAAGGTCTATGTCGCCAACATTCGCGACGCCCTGAGCGCGGCCGATCCGGCGGGCAAGGCGAGCTACGAGGCCAATGCCACGGCCTATCTGGCCGAACTCGACAAGCTCGAAGGCGAGGTCAAGGCCGCCATCGCGCGCATCCCGGCCGAGCGGCGCAAGGCGATCACCACCCATGACGCCTTCGGCTATTTCGTTAAGGCCTATGGCATCGCTTTTGTTGCGCCGCAGGGCGTCTCGACCGAGGCCGAAGCCTCGGCCAAGGACGTCGCCCGCATCATCCGGCAGGTGAAGGCGCAGAAGATCCCGGCCGTCTTCCTCGAAAACGTCACCAATCCCCGCCTCGTCGAGCAGATCGCGCGCGAAAGCGGCGCCAAGGTCGGCGGCCGACTCTATTCGGATGCGCTCTCGGCCGAGACCGGGCCGGCGGGGACTTACATCCGGATGATGAAGCACAATATAAGCGAGATCGAAAAGGCGCTCGCCGCCGGCCCGGCCTGACCGGGCGGCGTCATCCTCGTCGCGTCGCAGTCATTCAGGTCAAGCCATGTCCGAGAAAATCCCCGTCACGGTGCTCACCGGCTATCTGGGCGCCGGCAAGACCACGCTCCTCAACCGCATCCTGACCGAGGACCACGGCAAGAAATTCGCCGTGATCGTCAACGAGTTCGG
>JAEWKP010000024.1 GCA_023393655.1 Pseudomonadota bacterium
GCCCCTGCGAGACCAGCACATCGACCTGGCGCAGCTTCGCGACGATCTCTTCCGGCTTGTGGCGTTTCTTCGGCATCTCGGTCGTCCTGTCTGCCAAAAGACATACTTCAGGGTGGACCAATTCAACGGGGGTGGATCAGCCAAACCTCTCGATCCCGAGCTAACGCCTGCCAACCCTCCTCCTCAGCTGCGTCTGCATCCCTATAGAGAGCTACCCCCTCCGCTACGATCCGGTCGGCTAGCTGCTGACGAAGCAGCGGCGATGCTTCCTGAGCTCGAAGCCTAATCAATAGCGGGCTTTCTCGCCGAATGCTCCAAAACTGATCGGCCTCAAGATCAACCAGCGCCTGGATTGCTTCATCCGCACTGAAGAGACCGTTGATGCTAAGGGCGTGGAGCCACAGTCGTGTTGGTAGTCGAAATCCGCATCGCCGCCACATCTCAGCTAATGTTCGCGCGCCAGCGGAGTCGCGTGCAGCCCAAAGATCAAACAGTGCGCGAATTAGCTGGATCAGGGGCGTGAATCCGCCATGGTGGCGGTTCTGCTCATGTTCCGCTATCGACGGCACGCTCCAATCCGTCGCGTCACGCCTGTCGAGAATCAACTCAGCATCGCGAGCGCTCATGAGCACTCGAATCAGCTCTTCACTGGCAATTTGACAAAGACGCCCGGCAACCGACGGCTGATCGTGGAAAGCCTGCACAATCTCACGAATGGGAAGGTTAGAGTCGGCGTCGAATCGAAATACGCCGATATCAGAAAGTCGGCTCGGAACGACATTCTGATCCAGCCGTTCGCTGGCCGTCGGTTCTCGAATAATTAGCTTCGGCCTGACGGCTCGAGCCAAATCCGCCAGGTCAACATCGTGCATGCCTCGCTGGATCTGCTGCCGGGTGCCATGTAGTCGCAAACGGTCATGCTGACGCTCCCTGGAAGACTGAGCCAGGAGCTTCCAGGCTCTATTCCACAGAGCATCTGCTGGTGGGGCGAGCCACAAACTACGGTCAATCTCATCAGCCAGGCGCTCGCGGAGCGTGTCAACAAATTTTAGCGCCGTGTTCCAGCGCTCTCGTCTGTTCCACCCGCGTTCAAACCACCGCGCCAGGGTCCACGGCATTGCGTGCGAACCGATCGCATCCAGCTCGGTCCGGACGACTTCGAACCACTCGGCATCACCAACAACATCGACAAACGGCCCGAAGAGATCGGCCCGGCTGCGAAGCGCCCATTGAACGCTCTCTCGTTCGGCAAATGAGGTTTCTGCAACGGGCCGCGACCCAATTTCCCGAATGGTGGTCCTGCGCCATTCGTCAGGCCGCTCCACGAGAGCGGCAAGGGCATAAAGATCGCGCCAGAGAGCGCTGTGTCCGCCACCAGCTCCATCAACTTCCCGCTTATAGAGCAACGGCACAACCGCCAGAGCTTCCCATCGAGCGGCGGCAGCTCCTTCGTCCTCTTCAACCTTATCAAGCGCATAGACTGTCTTTAGATCGGAAAAACGTGTCCGGTCCGCCTCAAGGACATTGAGAATATATCGGACGGGCGCATCACCAGCCGAGTATCCGACCAAAACCAATGTTCGACAGCGCGCCAGATCGAAAAAGAAGCGGGCCGCCCAACCTGCTCGCAGATACGCCTCACCATATTGCGCGCTGGTCAGTATGAGATCCGTTGCGGGGAGCCTTAAAGAGGTATCTGCGAGACGTCCGTGAAGATGAATGATGCCGTGGAATCGTTCGGTCCCGGGCGCAGGAATGTTCTGACCAGCCGTACTCGCTTCTGTTGCGGTCTCCCGGTTCCGCGACCTGGATAGGGCTCGCTCGAACAATGTATCGAAATTTGTGGTGACGATCGATGGTCGCCCTTCCTCGTCGCGAGAGAGCCTGACGATGGTATCGTGATTTGAACTTTGTTTTCGACCTCTGACCTTGAGAATCTCGGTAGTGGCGTCGAGAACATCATCCGGACGCGACAGACGTCGGGAGAGTGAGCCAAGGCATTCTTCGTATCGCTGCTCAGAGTACGCGGCATTCTCTCCCGCCGTCCGCTTCTCCCCGAGCTTTGCATAGATGTCGTCTACTAGTTTTTTAAAGCCAGGAAGCTGAGGGGCGCTGACGCCAGCGCCGCAGAGGAACACGACTTCGCCGGCAACTAGTTGATCGATCAGTTCAGCGGGAAACTCGGGTCCACTTTCGGAGAAACGCATAGCTACGAATCCGAACCTTCTGAGGTCGCCACCGCAATGAACGACAGTATCGATCTTGAACCAATTCCCTAATGTGCCTTCCCCACCGAAATTTTGAATTGGCTGCAGTCAGCGTGGTTTTCTCTCACGACAACCAGCTTTCGTGTCAGGATCGTTCATCCGCTAGTTGCCAGCACAGATCGCCGCCAGATTGCGTCGAACCTGCATCTGCACTTCGAAATCGCCCCCAAGGATCAGCTCGAGTGGTGGACGCCCGCTAAACTGTTTGTGGAGATTGCGGCGCTCTAGCCAGTCCAACACCTCCGTGTCAGGTCCGTAAAGAGTGCGTAGGGACGCGTATATGCCTAGGATCGCTGAGATATGCAGAAGCACGTCCATCTCAAGGACGAGATCTTTGTGCTCACGGGCCGCCTCGAGCCATTCGCGGTAGACAACGACGGAAGGCGCACCGATCGCGCATGCTTGCTGCACCTCGGTCAAGCGCCAAAGCGCAGCGATGTTCGCGAAGGTACGAAGACCCGGCCCGCTTACCCTCGCACGCTCCTCGGGGCTCTTTGAAGTCGACCCGAGATCATCGGCTATCACTGGTCGCTCGCCGCTCCAGGGTTCTCCGGCGAACTTAGCGCCAGATCCGGCTCTACCCCCCGCCATGTGTGGGATCGCCTCCACAACTTACGACCTCAATGACGCATCGCGGATCAAATCGGTGATTTTCCCGATCGCCGTGGAGGTTCGGATAGCCGGCCTGATTTGCAAAGATGCGTGTTTTGCCGACGCGATAGTCATGTGAGCCGTGATCATGTCCGTGGATCCAGAGCTCTGGTTGGAAATCCTCGATCAAGCCGCCGAGGTCCGATACGAAAGCTGGGGAGAGAACACTCCCCAGATGTCGCGGCTGCACGGATCCTGGATGCGGTGCGTGATGGGTCACGACGACAGTCGGCCCGCTATGCTGCGTCGCAAGCTCGCTGCGGATAAACGCTAGGTCGAGCCGGTGCTCCGCGGCAGCATGCCACGGCATGAATCGGCTGTAGTGGCCGCTCTCCTCGCGATATCGGATCAGGCGATGATCGTTCAGCTCCTGGCCGGCCACGACCATCGAGGGTTTGGGCGTTCCGAGCAGCCGATAGTCCGTCCATAAGATGCCGCCGATGAAGCGCACCCCGTCGATAGTGACCGATCTGCGAGCGAGCAGATGGATATCCGCCAACTCCGCTGCCTCACGGCCAGCAACGAGAGCCGATTTCATCTCACTTCCGTAGAACTCATGATTGCCGGGCACATAGATGATCGGTCGTCCCTGCAACCGCGCAGTCTGCCTTTGCTCGTTCATCCACTCGACCGCAGCGGTAATCGGCTTGCCTATATCGCCTGCGAAAACGGCAACGTCGAATTCCGGCAGGCGTGAAGCAAATTCGAACGGGCCGAACTCAAGGTGAAGATCGGAGATGACAAAGAGCCGCATGAGCTAACCCTCCGCCCACGCAGCGCGCCTGTTGCACAGGCGGTCGAACAACTCCGCCACCGGAGGCGGCAGAGAAGCGGCGTGCCCTTTGCCGAACACCGCATCGAATTCCTCGATTGAGATAGCGAACAGCCCTGCAGCTCGTGGACCGATCACATCGGCCTCCAACGTGTCACCAACAAACAGGACCTGCGAAGGCGTCAGCTGCAGCTGGGCGCAAACCACCCGATAGATCTCCGGCTGTGGTTTCATGAGGCCAACCCGAAAGGACAGGACGAGTGCGTCGGGAATGCCAGGGAGGCAGGCGAGCAATGGCCGTTCATAGGGAGCAGCGAGATTTGAACAAACGCCGATCTTCAGATCCAGGCTGCGTAGAGAGGCCCAAACCAAGTCCATACCTTGCCTTAGCCGTATCGAGCCGCACTCCGCCGCAAGATCGAGTTCGAGCTCCCCAAGTCGTGCTTCGCCAACCGATACCGCTATGTCACGCAGCGAAAGCGGCTTGATCAGAGCATCACGAGCGCCAGAGGCGCCCGGCTGCTCAATATGCAGGGCGCGAAATGGGCGGCGCTTGTCGGTGATCTCCACGACCGTCCCAAAAGCGTCGAAACAAACCGCACGAATGGCACTCATCACGCTCCTCCAGCCACGATCGGTACGGCCTGCCCGTTCTCAGGCAGAGCCACGATCTCGATTCCGACACGACGGTGTGGGCGCGTTTGCGGATAGGCGAAGCGAACTGGTGACCGCCTAGCAGCCGATGTTGGCTCGCTCACTGTACGAGAAGGTTCACAGAATTCCCGGCCCATGAGCTATTGAACCTGTTCACGCCTTGAATCTCGGCCCCGCTTTGCCGATCGAAGCAGTTCCGCATTCTGCTTCCGTAACAGCACGATCTGGGCCTCAAGTTCGCCAACTCGAGAACCTGTGACGTGGCCAAGTGGCAAAGCGTCGAAGCCAATCCACCTGACAATAAAATCCACTATTGGGTGTGACCCGAAAAATACAACGCGAGCCAACGTTCGGTTTGTACGGACATTGCCGCGCCTGAACTTCGGCAACAACCCCTGCGAACCGCACCATTGATCAAAGCTCTTTTGCCAAACATCTCGATTTTGAAGGTCCCCCAGCGCGCCGACCATGACGCGATACCTAATTCTTTCATTATCGACCTGCTCAATCCAAACCTCAAAACTCAGGTCTGGAAACTCCCAGAACGTTGCAACAAAGCGCTTCACGGTGAAATTGCCCGACACGTTCACGGCCATTGCGGCGCCTTACAAAATCAAAAACGGGGCGCAATTAGTCACAATGTGCGGTAAAACGCAACGCGCTATACCGCGTCGCGCTAAACAACTCATCACCGATAAATGCGGTGATGGACATACGACTGGTGATTGCCGCCAACGCGCGCACCCTCAGGCTCGCCAAGGGCCTGACGCAGGCTCAGGTCGCGCAACGATTGGGTGTCGATCGTGCTCACGTGAGCGCCCTCGAAATGGGGCAACGAAATCCGACGGCAACGAGCCTTTGGCAAATTGCCCAGGCTCTGGAAATTACCGTATGTGACCTCGTCGATGAGCGGCAGTTAGATCAAACCTGACTGCCTCAGCTCTTCGGCCTCACCACTGATGGCGGATAGATTGGCGGCCACTTTCGCGGCTCTCAAGAGCAGTCTTGAAGCCGCGACGCCCATTGCGTTCATGCGACCGCTCAGGACGCGATACATCGACGCCCCATTTTAGGGTCATTTGGTCTTCCAGATTAACGGCGATGGTTCGCAGTCAGCAGAGCTAAACTGCAACTTTTCCCTTGATATGAGGGTGGCTATTATACTCTAAAATTTCGAAATCCTCGTACCGATAATCAAAAATTGACGACGGTCGGCGCTTGATAGATAGCTTTGGAAGAGGGTAAGGCACTCTCGAAAGCTGAAGTTTTACCTGATCAATATGATTTCTATAGATATGGCAATCCCCACCACTCCAGACAAAGTCCCCAGGCTCAAGATCGCATTGTTGAGCGAGCATATGCAATAGCAACGAATACGAAGCTATATTAAATGGCACGCCCAAAAATACATCTGCCGATCGCTGATACAACTGCAAATGCAGGCGTCCGCCCATCACGCTGACCTGCCATAGGGCATGACAGGGAACGAGCGCCATGTCGGGCAGTTCGCCCACATTCCAGGCAGATACGACAAGGCGACGGCTATCGGGATTGCGCTTAATTTCGTCAACTAGCCAAGCAATTTGATCGATCTCGCGACCATTCGATGCGGGCCAAGCGCGCCACTGCTTGCCGTAGATCGGCCCCAGCTCTCCGGTTTCAGTTGCCCACTCGTCCCAAATTGAAACCTTGTTCTCGCGCAGATACTCGGTGGTGGTTTCCCCCTTTAGGAACCACAGGAGTTCGTGAATTATAGATCTGATATGAAGCTTCTTGGTAGTCACCAGCGGGAAGCCGTCGCGCATGTCGAAGCGCATCTGGTGGCCAAACAAGGCGATCGTGCCAGTCCCCGTCCGATCGGCTCTCTCCACACCCTCGGACAGAATGCGCTCAATTAGCTCGTGATACTGTTTCATTTGGGCCTCGAGCGAGATCGGTATTTCAGGGCAATCTAACCCATCTGGGTCCTGAACGGCAGCGAGTGAACTCGGCGCCCGCCCGTTTCCCCCATCAATCGCAGTCGTAGCGCTACGGACTCGGCTGACCAAAAAACTCAAGCGCAGCCGCCATTCAGTCACGCATAGCGATTTCCTAGGTGGGAAAGAGATGACACGGCGGAAGCGCCATCTGGCCTAGCTCGGCGACGTTCCAGCCGTGGAACAACATCCGACGACTCGATGGATTATTACGCAAGGTTTTGATCAGATCTTCGATCTGATCGTGCTCACGACCATCAGGCCCCAGCCACCGACGCCATTGCTTGCCATACACGGGGCCCAGATCACCCCACTCCCTGGCAAACGCATCATCCTCCGCAATCCGCTTCTCGAATTCGGGCTGACTGATGTCTAGCCCGGTTTCGCGGCGGTATCTGGCCAGCGGCCAGTCCGTCCATATTCGCACATTCTCGCGAATCAGCGGCTGAATATTGGTCTGCCCGGTCAGAAACCAGAGCATTTCTTTCACTGCCGTTTTCCAGAAGATGCGCTTGGTCGTGAGAATCGGAACCGTCCCGTCCGATAGATCAAAGCGGGCCATCGCGCCAAAGATGGACCGGGTACCGACCCCGGTACGATCGAGCCTCTCGTCGCCGTGTTCCAGAACGCTTGAGAGAAGGTCGAGATATTGGTGTTCCGGGTGCCGCCCACTCATTCCTGCCTCCTGCAGCTTTCACCCGCGCTGCATCGGAAATGCGGGCGGATAACGATCCGTCAAGCCAATCGAGATCTGGCTACAGCTTCTGCCGCGGCCGCTCCCTCGACAGGAGCTTCGATCATTCATTGATCATAACGCTATGCTGCACGCTGCTCTGGACAAGCCCGCGCATGCCGAGAAAGCCAATCATTGAAGGGCGCCGCTATGCCGGAAACGAAACGCACGCCGAGGACGACGTCGGCCGTGTTCAAGGTCGATTTCAGGTGCAGCGTCTTGGTCGTGACCAGCAGAAAGCCCTCCGACAGGTTCAGGCGCATCCGGTGGCCGAAGACGGCCGGCGTGCCGGTGCGGTCGTCCTTGCGGACGCCCTTGGTCAGGACGCGTTGGAGCAGGTCGTGATACTGGCGCATGGCGACTCTCTGGAAGGCGCGCGACTATAACGGCTGACGCGTCGCTTGGCCCTGTCCGGCAGGCAGGCATCCCCAGCCTTTGCCGCACATCCTGTCAGGGTATGGCGGGAACCTGCTCCCTCACGCAAACGCGACAGCCCGTGAGGCCTTCCCGTCCGCAAACCCGCCCCAATCGGCGCCCCTCATCGCGCGCTCGATTCGTGGGGATAGTCGACATGCCGACCCTGACCCGGCGGCGCCCTCTGCTGGTGGCGCTGCTTCTCAATGCCCTGGTCGCGGTTTCCGCCCATGGCGAGGAGGTCTTCGCCAACCCGATGATCTCGGAGCGGCAGGCCCGCGACATCGCCTGGAGCGCCGGGCTCGTCCATGTCGAGGAGATCGTCCGCTCCGGTGATCGCTGGGAGGTTGCCGGCCGCACCGCCGAGGACGACGAGATGAGTCTCGACATCGACATCAGAAATGGTCGCATTCTCGATTGAGGCGGTGAAGCCTCACTCTTTGTCGAAAACGCATGAGAACCCTTTCCCAACGCCACGGGCTTCCCTATATTCGCAGGTGCCGCTCGCAAGAACGGCTATGGCGATAAACGGATCTCGAAATAAGCCTTTCGGACCCGGGGGCAGTACCCGGCGCCTCCACCACAGCCCTGCGGCGCGAGCACAGGGACACTCCTGCGGCGCGAGCAGCAGGAACTTGCAGCCGGATGGTTGCAGGGCTGCGGCGGGGGCGAAACAGGATCGACGAGGGTGTAAAGGTTATCCTTTTGCTCGGCATGGTTCCGCCGTTATCGGGCCAAAGCATAGTTGCCAACGACAACAATGCTCGGGTTGCTGTCGCCGCGTAAGCGGTGCTGGTTCCCAAACCAAAGCCCTTGCGCTTAGCCGCGTAAGGCGGGGCTCGGAGGCGCCTGGCAACAGAAGCCTCCACTTCTTTTCCTCACGGCCTGCCGGCTGTTCCCGCCGGAACGCAACAAGCGGAAACCACGACTAGATGTCCAAGGATGTTCTTCGTTACGATCTCATGGTGCAGGACGCGCTGAAGGGCGTGGTCCGCAAGATCCTGACGGAGGCCGCACGCGACGGGCTGCCGGGCGAGCACCATTTTTATGTGACGTTCCGCACACAGGCGCCGGGCGTGCGCCTGTCGCAGCGCCTGCGCGAGAAGCATCCTGACGAGATGACGATCGTCCTGCAGCATCAGTTCTGGGATCTGAGCGTCGGTGACCATTCCTTCGAAGTCGGCCTGTCCTTCTCCGGCGTGCCGGAGCGGTTGCTCGTGCCCTTCGACGCGATCTCGACCTTCTTCGACCCCTCTGTCCAGTTCGGCCTTAAATTCGAGGCCCAGGGCGAGCCCGAGGACGCCGCCGCCATGCCGGACGCCGAGCCGGCCGAACCACCGCCCGCGCCGGCCCGGATCGTGCCAGCCGCTCTTCCCGCCGCCAAAAGTAAGGCGCCCGCGGCCGAGGCCACCACAACGCCGGCGAAGGCCGAGCCCGTCATGGAAGGCGACGACGGCCGCGGCAGCGCCGAAGTGGTCAGCCTCGATTCCTTCCGCAAGAAGCCCTGACGCAAGAAACCTCGACGACGGACGCCATGACCGAGACGCGCACCGAAACCGATTCCTTCGGCCCGATCGCGGTGCCTGCGGATCGATACTGGGGCGCACAGACGCAGCGCTCCCTCGAGAATTTCCGCATCGGCGGCGAGAGCGAGCGCATGCCGCTGCCGCTGGTCCATGCGCTGGTGCTGGTCAAGAAGGCTGCCGCCCATGTCAACGCCAGGCTCGGCCTGCTCGACCAGCGCGTCGCCGGCGCGATCGCCCATGCCGCGGACGAGGCGCTCGCCGGCAAGTTCGACGGGCATTTCCCGCTGGTGATCTGGCAGACCGGCTCCGGCACCCAGTCCAACATGAACGCCAACGAGGTCCTGGCGAACCGCGCCAATGAACTGCTCGGCGCGGGGCTCGGTGCCAAGAGCCCGGTCCACCCCAACGATCATGTCAATCGCGGCCAGTCCTCGAACGATTCCTTCCCGACCGCGATGCATATCGCGGCGGTGCTGGAGATCACGCGCCGCCTGCTGCCTGCCCTGCGCAACCTCGAAAAGGCGCTGAACGCCAAGGCCGAGGCCTTCAGGCATCTCGTCAAGATCGGCCGCACCCATCTCCAGGACGCGACCCCCGTCACGCTCGGCCAGGAATTCTCGGGCTATGCGACGCAGCTTCATCTCGGCATCGGCCGGATCGAGGCGGCGCTGGGCGGGCTCTATGCGCTGGCGCAGGGCGGCACCGCCGTCGGTACCGGCCTTAACACCCATCCGGACTTCGCCGCCTTCTTCGCCAAGGAAGCCGCGACGCTGACCGGCCTGCCCTTCCGCAGCGCCGACAACAAGTTCGAGGCGCTGGCGAGCCATGGCGCGCTCGCCGCTGCCCATGGCGCACTCGCCGCGCTCGCTTCCGACCTGTTCAAGATCGCCAATGACATCCGCCTGATGGGCTCCGGCCCACGCTCAGGACTGGGCGAGATCAGCCTGCCGGAGAACGAGCCCGGCTCCTCGATCATGCCGGGCAAGGTCAATCCCACGCAGGCCGAAGCGCTGACCATGGTCGCGACCCAGGTCCATGGCAATCAGGCGACGATCGGCTTCGCCGCGAGCCAGGGCCATTTCGAGCTCAATGTCTTCAAGCCGGTGATCGCCGCCGCCTTCCTGCAGTCGGTCCGGCTGCTCGCCGACGCGGCCGAAAGCTTCCGCGTCAACTGCGTCGAGGGCATCGAGGCCAACGAGGCGCAGCTCAAGGAGCTGCTCTCGCGCTCGCTGATGCTGGTGACGGCGCTGGCGCCGGCGATCGGCTACGACAGGGCCGCCAACATCGCCAAGGCCGCCCATCACAACGGCACGACGTTGCGCGAGGAAGCGCTCAAGGCCGGCGTCGATGCCGAGCTCTTCGACAGCACGGTCAAGCCCGAGCTGATGCTCGGCCCGGCCTGACACGAGGCTCGCCCGGTGGCCGAGATCATCAACCTCCGTCAGGCACGCAAGCAGAAGGCGCGGGCAGAGGCCGAGAAGACGGCCGAGCAGAACCGCATCGCCTTCGGCCGCACCAAGGCCGAGCGCAAGCTGACTGAGGCCGAGCGCGACAAGGCCGCCCGCCATATCGACGGGCATAAGCTCGACCGCGACGAGCCGGAGCCGGCATGAAGCCGGAGCGCAAGCGCTCGCTCAGCATCGCCGGCCACCGCACCAGCATCTCGCTGGAAGCGCCCTTCTGGGAGGCGCTGAAGGAGATCGCCGCCAGCGAGGAGCGCCCGATCGCGGCGCTCGTCGCCGAGGTCGATTCCGGGCGGGGCGAGCTGAACCTCTCCTCCGCCCTGCGGCTGCATGCGCTGGCGCATTACCGGAATTTGGTGGGCCGCCACTGAGGCAGCACCGACGATCACTGGCCTGTTCTCGGTCAGCACCACCCTTGTCATTCCGGGGCTTCGCGCGCGGGACCAGCTGACCGATGCGGCGACGCCACCAACCAAAAACAAAGAACATTCAAATATTTGCCAGAAATTCCGGAATCAGAACGCAAAGCGCCTGAATCAACACCTCAACGCGCTGGCACATTGCGTGGTTCTGACGGCAGCGCCGGTGGTGCGCCGCCGCCGATTGGCGACTGAACAGCGCCTTCCGGCGCGCTGCTGCGCGGCGCCCCTGGCAGCACGAGCGGACCGGGCTGCGGTTGAGGCTGCGCCGGTGGAGCAGGCGATTGCGCAGCCGCACGCTCGGCTGCGGCCCGGGCACGCTCTTCGGCTTCCGCGCGTCGGCGTGCTTCCAGCTCGGCACGGGCCTGCTCGGCGCGCCTGATCTCCTCGGCGCGCTTCTCCTCGGCCAGGCGCCGTTCCTCCTCGATGCGCCGCGCCTCTTCCTGCCGCTTCTCCTCGGCGAGGCGCGCCTCCTCCTGCGCCTTCAGGAACTCGCCAAGCTTGCGCTCGTTCTCACGCATCTCGCGCTCGGCCCGGAGCCGGCGCGCATGCAGCGAACGCTCGCGCGCATCGGCCTCGAAGGCCTCGACCCGCTCGATTTCGCGCGCCAGCGCCCGTGCCGCAACCGTGTTCGACAAGGCGCTGACATCGCTCTCGCGCCGCAGGTTCGACAAAGGCCCGCGCCAGGCGATCCCGATCTGCGGCGCATCGCCCGGCCAGCCCTTGGGCAGGGCACCCAGCGGCTTCAGGCCGAGCCGGAGATCGGCGGTCAGCGCGCGCAGGTCGAGAACGCCGCTCGCCTCGGCGCGCAACCCGCTGCGCTCGAAGGCGAAGGGCTGGAGCCGGATCAGTCCGCCAGCCAGGGTGAACGGCAATGCGATGTCGCCGAGAGCCCAGGCATCCTTGTCGAGGGCCGCACTGAGACGGTCCCGCAAGCGCGAAGCGTCGCTCTCGGACGCATCCTCGCCGGTCCCGGCGATGACGCGCGCATAGGCGCTGGGGTCGAAACGGGCGAGACGCGTGCCGTTGAGCGTCAGGCTGCCGGCGCCGCTCAGGCCCGCGACCAGCCGCGCCGGCGTCTCGCCCGAGCCGCCGAACTCGATCTGCCCCGAGGCCTTGCCGCCGACGGCGCCCTTTGTCAGTTCGCCGAGATCAATCACCCTCAGGTCGAGGCGACCGTTGAGCTGGGCCAGCCCGCCGTCGCGCCGCAGGCCGAGGCGCCCGGCGACCTGCCCGCCGCCATAGCTGCCACGGATATCGTCGATCCTGAGGCCGTCCTGGTCCGTCCGCAGGGTGAAGGCGGCATTGCGGATCGTGCCGTCCGCGAAGGCGAGCAGCGCGTCGGTCTCGACTGCGATGTCGAAATCGGGGAACCCGGCAATGCGCCCGAAGCGCCCGGTCGACCAGATCGCGCCGGGAGCGGCGGCGACTTGCCCGAGCGCCGCATTCATCAGGGGGCGCAGATCGACGGTCGGGACCGCGATACGACCTGACGAGCGCCCCTCGCGCGGCAGCAGCAGCGAGCCGCTTGCCGCCATCCCACCGAGATGGGCGGTGATCTCGTCGAGCCTGATCGCCTCCTCGGCCATCGTCAGCCGCGCATGCGCATCGATCACGCCGTCCGGCAGCAATCGCGCTGGCCCGTCGGCAAGGATCTGTCCCGGCCCATCCGCCTGCAAGCTCAGTCGAGGCCCTTGTCCGTTATCCTCGACGACGACAGACAGCCCCTGCCCCGCCAGCGACCCGGTTGCCTTGCCTCGGTCCAGTTCGAGGTTGAACTGCCCCGCGCCGCCCTGCTGCGGCAGCGGCAGGCCGAGAGCCGCAAAGGCCTGCCGCCGGTGGTTGAGCTCGAAGCCCAAAGCCGCGCGGCTCCAGTTGCCGGCCCGGTCGATCCGTCCGTCGAGCTTGAGC
>JAEWKP010000200.1 GCA_023393655.1 Pseudomonadota bacterium
GGCTTCGCGCAGCGCGACCAGCCGCTCGCCGTCCTGCATGTCGAAATGCGGGGAGGCGTCGAGCAGCGCCTTGAGATAGGGGTGGCGCGGGCGGCGGAAGATGTCCTCGACCGTGCCGCGCTCCATGATCTCGCCATGGAAGATCACCACCACCTCGTCGGCCATGTTGGCGACGACGCCGAGGTCGTGGGTGATGAGCAGGATCGCCATGCCCATCTCGGCCTGGAGATCGCGCATCAGATCGAGGACCTGGGCCTGGATGGTGACGTCGAGAGCCGTGGTCGGCTCATCGGCGATCAGCAGGGCCGGCTGGCAGATCAGCGCCATGGCGAGCATGGCGCGCTGGCGCAGCCCGCCGGAGAGCTCGAAGGAATAGAGGCCGAAGGCGCGCTTCGGGTTCTTGAAGCCGACACGCTTCAGCATTGCTTCGATCAGTTCGCGCGCCTCAGGCTTCGGCATCGGCCGGTGCAGGAGCAGCGCCTCCTCGATCTGGTTGCCGATCGTATGGACCGGCGAGAGCGAGGACATCGGCTCCTGGAAGATCATGCCGATCCGCCCGCCGCGCAGCGCCCGGATGCCCTTGCCTTCGGCGGGCAGCGTCGCGATGTCGACGACGGTTTCTGGCGCCTGCGGGTCGCGGAACAGGATCTCGCCGCCGGTGATGCCGCCGGCGCGGGGCAGGAGACCCATGATCGCCTGGGAGATCACCGATTTGCCGGAGCCGGATTCGCCGACCAGCGCGACGGTCTTGCCGGCGGGGACGCGCAGGCTGACGCCCTTCACGACGTCACGGGCAAGACCGTGGACCGTGAAGCCGATACGCAGATCGCTGATGCGCAGGATGTCCATCGTCTGAAGCGGCACGTCCCCGGGAGCTTACGGCTCCTTATCTGTCCTCACGTCACTAGACGTCGAAAGCGGCAACTTGCCAATCGCTTTCGACGCTTGCGGTTCCGGCGGGCATTGCCCGATGCGGATGACATCGCTGCAACGGGGGCCGCGCCGGAAGTCGTCGTAGCTGATGCTCCAGGGCAGCGGGGCCGGGGCGCGATAGGGGCCCATCTTGAAATACTGGTTGTCGTCGAGCCCGGGGCCGCCATGCCCGATATGGCCCTCGACAGTCACGATATGGACGCCGTCGGCAAGGATTTCGACATGGCCTTCGCCATCAGGGCCGGGTTGGGAACGGACGACGAAATCGATCCAGCCCTTCTGTGCGGAGGGCAGGTCAGCATGGGGCGTCACCCGGATTCCGGGCGCGCAGGCGTTGAAATAGCGCGGGTAGTTCGCTGCGGTCGTGCCGGTTTCCATCGCGACCAGCGCACGGGTCTGCCGTGCGTCGGGGCGACTCAGCACGAGTGCCTCGCCCGGAAGGCAGCCGTGAGGGCGCTCGCTGCCGCCGATCGGGTAGGAGGGAATCAGGTCGGTCTCGACGGTGATGCCGAGGCGGCCGCGATAGAGCCGCAGCGCCAGGAAGGGCGAATAGTCGCCGACGGCCTCGGGCAGGATCTCGCGCTTCCACTGGGCGATCACATATCTGCGATCATCCTGGGCGAGCGGATCGTTGAGGCGCAGCGCGAAGCCGTACCAGATTGCGCTGCGGAAGGGGACGAGCACCTCCGGGCGCTCCCAGACCTCGGCCCGCTCGCTGCAGCCGATGGCGCGCGGAAGACAGGACGGTGTCGCGATCAGGGTCAGGGCGCCGGCGCCGCTATAGGGCGCGGCATCCCCGAAAATCGCGCGGCCTGAGCGCTGCTCGGGATTGTCCTTGTAGAACAGCCCGCCTTCGGGGGCGAAGCCGCCCTGTTCGAAACCGTCATGCAGGATGCGCTGGGCGGGGTCGGCTCGGGCCGGAACGGCGAATGCACCGACGAGACCGATCGCGGCCGCGCAGCACAGCATTCCCGACGCAACTGCCTTTTTCACGCTGCCCCCGACGATGGATGCCGCTTCCGCTCTGCAATGCCGGCATGGCCGCAGCGTGGCGCGCATTGCACTCGGCCGCAACCTCACCACATATGGTCGCTTCGGGCCCGCCGGACCCGTTCGAGCTTGCGCCGCAGGCGCTTCGGTACAGGGTTGCCCTTTGGAGTCCAATCTCTTCCGTTACATCTGGCAGAAGAGCCGGGCCGAGCAGGTCGTCGTCCTGCTGATCATCCTTGTCTCGATTCCGTTCAACTGGGCCTCGTTCGACGTGCCCAAGCGCATCGTCAACGATGCGATCCAGGGCGGCGCCTTCAAGGACGGCAAGACCACTGCGACGCTGATGGACTTCACCCTGCACCTGCCGTCCTGGCTGGGCGGGGCGAGCTACAGGCTGTCGGAGGGCATCGAGGTCGGCCAGTATGGCCTGCTCGTCGGCCTCAGCACCTATTTCCTGCTGCTGGTCCTGATCAACGGCGCCTTCAAATACGTCATCAACGTGCGCAAGGGCATCCTCGGCGAGCGCATGCTCAGGCGCATGCGCTACGACCTGTTCAGCCAGCTGATGCGCTTCCGGCCGGAGGAGATCCGCGCGGTCAAGCCGGCCGAGATCGCCAGCATGATCAAGGATGAGGTCGAGCCGATCGGCGGCTTCGTCGGCGATGCCTTCATCCAGCCGGTCTTCCTGCTCAGCCAGGCGCTGACGGCGCTGATCTTCATCATGGCGCAGAGTTTCTGGCTGGGCTCGATCGCGCTGCTGATCGTGCTGGTGCAGGCGATCATCATCCCGATCCTGCGGCGCGAGCAGCTCAGGCTCGGCCGCGAGCGCCAGATCGCCTCGCGCCAGCTCGCAGGCCGCATCGGCGAGATCGTCGATGCCGGGCCGATGATCCAGGGCCATGGCGCGACGGCCTATGTCCAGTCCGACATCGCCGGGCGTCTCGGGCGGCTCTTCGACATCCGCTATGCGCTCTACAAGCGGAAGTTCGCGGTCAAGTTCCTCAACAACCTGCTGGCCCAGATCACGCCGTTCTTCTTCTACGCGATCGGTGGCTTCTTCGCGCTGCAGGGGCGGCTCGATATCGGCCAGCTGGTCGCGGTGATCGCCGCCTATCGCGACCTGCCGCCGCCGGTCAAGGAACTGATCGACTGGGACCAGCAGCGCAACGACGTGACGATCAAGTACGATCAGGTGATCTCGCAGTTCAACAGCGACGAGACGCTCGTCCTCGACGAGGAGAACGGCGTTGCGGTCCTGCCCGAAAAGGGCGAGATCAGGCTCGAATCCGTGCAGATGCTCGACAATCGCGGCCAGCCGCTCCTGACGCCCCTCTCGTTCAGCCTGGCCCGGCCGGGCATGGTGGCGGTTATCGGCCCGCAGGGCGGCGGCAAGGACGTGCTCGGCCGGATCCTCGGCCGGCAGGCGACGAGCTATACCGGCCGCGTGCTGATCGACGGCGAGCCGCTGGCGGGGATGTCGGTCGAGCGGGCGAGCCATATCATCGGTTATTCCGGCGACGAGCCCGAGCTCATCGCC
Organism: Pseudomonadota bacterium; assembly: GCA_023393655.1. GTDB lineage: Bacteria > Pseudomonadota > Alphaproteobacteria > Rhizobiales > Beijerinckiaceae > Allobosea. Next base: position 3,461 of record JAEWKP010000200.1, read on the forward strand.
GGCTCGATGCGCGACAATATCCTGCTGCCGCTGCGGCGCCGGCGCCCGGACCTCAAGACCGGCGGCGCGGTCTCCGCGCCGGAGCACCGCCGCTTCGTCGAGGCGATCCGCTCCGGCAACTCGCCCTTCCCGTTCGAGGCGGACTGGACCGACTATGCGGGGGTCGGCGTGACCGACACCGCCGAACTCGCGGCGCGCATCCACGAATTGCTCGACGTTTTCGGCTGCACGCAGGAGGTCTACGAGCTCGGCCTCGGCGGCAAGGTGATGCGCCCGGTCAGCGAGCAGGCGGTCGAGCGCATCATCGCGGCCCGCCGCGTGGTCGCGGCCGAGCTGACACGGATCAAGCAGGGCGACCTGATCGAGCCCTTCCTGCTCGACCGCTACAACCGCAACGCCCCGATCGTCGAGAACCTGATCTTCGGCACGCGGACCAGCATGCGCTTCGACAGCACAACCCTGCTGTTCGAGCCCTATGCCCAGTCGATCCTGAAGGCGGAGGCTCTGGTCGAGCCGCTGGCCGAGATGGGGGCGCGCATCGTCGCGACCGTGGTCGAAATCTTCGCCGGCCTGCCGCAGGGCCATGCGCTGTTCGAGCGCTATTCCTTCGGCGCGAATTTCGAGTTCGAGCGCCTGAACGAGCTGGCCGACCTGCTCGCCAAGCACGACATGCGCAACCCGCTCGACCAGGAGACGGAGCGCGACCTCGTCGCGCTGGCGCTCGGCTATATCGAGCCCAAGCACAGGCTGAACCTGATCGATGCGCGCCTCGAGCGACGCATCCTGCGGGCGCGGGAGAGCTTTCGCAGGCATCTGCCGGCGGATGCGGCCGAGGATGTCGATTTCTACGACCCCGACAAGGTGATGGTCGGCGCCAGCGTGCGCGACAACCTGATGTTCGGGCGCATCGGCTACGGCGTGCCCGATGCCGCCCGCAAGGTTGGCGAGATCGTGCTGCAGGCGCTTGCCCGCTCGGGACTGGGCGAGGCGCTCTACCGGCTCGGCCTCGATACCGAGAGCGGCATCCGCGGGCGCTTCCTGCCGGTCCGGCTGCGCCAGGCCGTGCCGCTGGTCCAGGCGCTGGTCAAGGCGCCGCAGATCGCGGTGCTCGACATCTCGGCCCTGCTCGCGATTTCGGACGAGCCGCAGGAGATCGTCGCCCGGCTGCACAGCTATTGCGCGGGCATGACGCTGTTTCTTCTGGTCGGAGATGCTAACCTTGCGGGAGAGGTCCCGCTGCGGGTGCTGTTCCACGGAGCGACGGCGACGGTCGAGGCGCTGGGCACGCCCGATGCGGCCAATGACCGGGCCTCGCGCTTCGAAAGCACCGAGCGCGAGAACACTGGGCACGAGAACACTGGGCGAATGGAGGCACGGTCATGAGTCTGGAAACCGATATCGGCTGCCTGCGTTGCCTGCCGCTGTTCCAGGACATGCCGGCATCGCGGCTCAAGCTCGTCGCGCTGATGGGCGAGCGGCTGCAATTCGAGCCCGGCGCCGTCCTGATCAGCCCGCAGGAGAAGCTCGCGGGCGTCTACGTCATCCTGGAGGGCGAGGTCGAAATCCTGCAACCGAGCGTGAGCGGCGAGGAGCGGAGCTTCGTCAAGGATACCGGCAGCATCACCGGTGACGTGTCCCTGTTGAGCGGCCAGCCCTTCATCGCCACCATCCGCGCGAAGTCGCGGGTTCTGGCGCTGCGGATTCCGAAGGATCTGTTCTTCGAACTGCTCCACACCGTGCCTGAGTTCAGCCTCGCTGTCTGCCGGGATCTGGCCGGCCGGGTCCACCGGCTCGCATCCGTGCTGCTGCGCGAGCACGAAACCGTCTGACGAGGTCCATCAGCGCATGAACCGGCCGCAAGCCGCAGGCACGAACCGCACGGGCGCAACCCGCGGCGGCATGGGTGCGAGCATGGACCAGGTCTCGTCCTGGAGCCGGGACATCCGGTTCGTCTCGGGGCTGATCCTGCTCACCTTTGCCACGACCCATTTCCTGAACCATGCCGTCGGCATCCTCGGCGTCGACGCCATGGAGAAGGTCCAGGACTGGCGCTATGGCTTCTGGCATTCCTGGGCCGGGACGGCCGCGCTCTATGGCGCGCTGATCGTCCACCCGGTCTTCGCGCTGCTGCGGGTGGTGCAGCGGCGCACCTTCAAGATGCCTCTGCGCGAAATGCTGCAGATCGCGCTTGGCCTCGCCATTCCGCTGCTGCTGGTCGACCACATCATCAGCACGCGGGTGATGGGCATCTATTTCGGCGGCGACGAGAGCTACCGCTCCGTCCTGCGCCGGCTCTGGCCGGGGCTGGCACTGACGCAGTCGCTGCTGCTGCTGCTGGTCTGGACGCATGGCATCATCGGCATCCACTTCATGCTGCGCGCCCGCGACAGCTATCGCCATTGGCGCGATCCGTTCCTGCTGGCGGCGATCCTGATCCCGCTCCTGGCGATCATCGGTTTTGCCGTAGGCGCGCGGGAGGCGAAGCTGATGGCGATGCCGGCCGAGCTGGTCAGCGATGCGCAAGCCGCGATGTTCGCCCGCGACGTGATGTGGGGCAAAGGTGCCTTCTACGGCCTCGTCGCCTCCTTCCTGCTCTTCGTCGGCATCCGCGAGATCAGGGTCCGGACGACCCGCCAGATCACGGTGCGCTTCGTCGGCCATGGCACGCGCAGGCTGGCGCCGGGACCGACCGTGCTCGAGATGTTCCGGCGCTTCGGCATTCCCCATGCGGCGCTCTGCGGCGGGCGGGCGCGCTGTGCCACCTGCCGCGTGCTGGTGATGGACGGCAACGACAAGCTGCCGAGGCCCGGCCCGAACGAGGCCAAGCTGCTGCGCCGGATCTCGGCGCCCGAAGGCGTCCGGCTCGCCTGCCAGATCAGGCCACGCGAGGACCTGCAGGTCCAGATCCTGCTGGCCTCGCGGCTGAACGCCGGAGCGACGCGAGCCTTCGAGCTCGACGATGCCGCCGGCAAGCGCGGACTGACCGTCGTAGTGGCCGATCTCAGGGCGTTCTCCGCTCTCTCCGAGCGGCAATTGCCGCGCGAGCTGATCGGCCTGCTCAACCGCTTCTTCGACGAGATGGGGCAGGCGATCACCGCGCATGAAGGCCGGATCGATGCCTTCTATGGCGACGGCTTCATGGCGGTATTCGGTCTCGAGGGGCAGCCGTCGCGCGGAGCACAGGCGGCGATCGCGGCGGCTGGTGACATCGTGCGTGCGGTCGATGCGCTCAACCGCGAATATGGCGCGGCGCTGCCGCTGCCGCTGCGGATCGGCATCGGCATCCATACCGGCGACGCCATCACCGGATCGGTCGAGAACGACAATCTCGGCCGGCGCGAGATCACGGTCGGCGAGACCGTCATGGTCGCAAGCCAGCTCGAATCGGCGACGCGGCGCGTGCTCGCGGATATCGTCGTCTCCGAGGATACGATCCGGGCGAGCGGGCGCAGCTATGCCGGCACGACGGCGCTGAAGATCGCGATCAAGGGGCGTGAGAAGCCGTTGACCGCCTATGGCTTCGCCAGTGCGCCGGAAATCGCCCGTCGCAAGCGGGAGGACGTGGCGGTGCCGGTGCCCGTGGTCGCAGGCGGCGAGGCGACCGCCTCGGCAGAAGTGGTGCCGGAGCAGGGCGAGACAGGCAAAAAAGGCTGACCCTCGTGCGGGCGGCTGGTTTTTTGCGGGCGCGCATGTCTATGGTCCGCCGCCTTCTCCGGATGACGACCGACCCATGATGCCCGAACCGCCTCAAGAGGCCTTTCACGATCTGCTGCGCGGCATGGCGGCGCTCTCGGGCAACCGCGTCGTCGCCGATATCGCGCGGCTCTACGGCAAGGGCGCCCCCCCGGATCTCTCGATCGCCTGCAACCACAAGCAGATCGCCTCGAAGCAATGGCTTGTCGAGGCATTGGCCGAAACCCATCCGAAGCCCGAGGGGCCGGTCTGGGTGCTCGGCGCCTGGTATGGCGTGCTCGGGGCGCTGCTGCTCGATGATGAACGGCTCGCGGTCCCCGAAATCGTCAGCCTCGATATCGACCCGACCTGCGCGCCGATCGCCGAGATCCTGAACCATCGTCATGTTCAGGCGGGACGGTTCCGGGCGATGACGGCGGACATGATGGCGGTGGATTTCGCGGCGCAGTCGCCGATGCCGGGCCTCGTCATCAATACGAGCAGCGAGCATCTCGACGATGTGCCGGGCTGGATCGCGACCCTGCCGCAAGGCCTGCCGCTGGTGCTGCAGTCCAACGACTACTTTCGCGAGCCGGATCATCGGAGCTGCGTGCCCTCGCTCGATGCCTTCCGCGAGCAGGCGGGATTGTCGGAGGTCTGGTTTGCAGGCGCCCGGCCGACGAAGAACTATACGCGCTTCATGCTGATCGGGCGGCGATGACAGCGGCCAAGGCGCCGCGCATCGCGGTGGCGATGAAGGGCTATCCGCGCCTGTCGGAGACCTTCATCGCGCAGGAATTGCTGGGCTTGCAGCAGCGCGGCCTGCCCTTCGAGATCTGGTCGCTACGCCACCCCACCGATGCGGCGAAGCATCTGATGCACAATCAGATCACGGCGCCGGTGTGCTATCTGCCGGAATACCTGCATGACGAGCCGGCGCGGGTAGTGCGCGGGCTCGTCGCTGCATTGCTACGGCCGGGTTTGCTGCGTTTGCTGCCGATCTTCCTGCGCGATCTCGCCCGCGACCGGACGCGCAATCGCTGGCGCCGCTTCGGGCAGGCCTGCGTGATGGCGCGCGAATTGCCTGATGATATCCGGCACCTGCATGTGCATTACCTGCACACGCCCGCTTCCGTGATCCGCTATGCCGCCTTGCTCGCCGGTCTGACCTGGTCGTTCTCGGCTCATGCCAAGGATATCTGGACGACCGAAGATTGGGAGAAGCGCGAGAAGATCGCCTCCGCCGTCTGGGGCGTGACCTGCACGCGCGACGGGCATCGCGAGCTGGAACGCCTGTCCGGCCGGCCGGACAAGGTCGCGCTGGTCTATCATGGGCTCGATCTCGCGCGCTTTCCGGCGCCGGGTGCGCGGTCGATGCGCGATGGCTCGGACCCGGCCGATCCCTTGCGCTTCGTCACCATCGGGCGGGCGGTCGCGAAGAAGGGCTTTGACGACCTTCTGGACGCGCTGGCCAAGCTGCCCCGCACGCTGCACTGGCGCCTGACGCATATCGGCGGCGGGGAGAAGCTGAAGGCCTTGCAGGCACAGGCACAGGCACTCGGGCTCGCCGACAAAATCGTCTGGGCGGGGCCGAAAGCACAGGACGAGGTCATCGCCGCGCTGCGGGCGGCCGACCTCTTCGTGCTGCCCTCGAAAGAAGCTGGCGATGGTGACCGCGACGGCCTGCCCAATGTGGTGATGGAGGCGGCGAGTCAGGGCCTGCCGGTCGTCGCAACCGATTTCGCGGGGATACCGGAATTCGTGCGCGATGGCGTCGAGGGCCTGCTGGTGCCGCCGGGCGATGTCGCGGCCCTTGCTGCTGCGCTGGACGATCTGGCGAGGGCACCTGGGAAGCGCGCGAAGCTGGGCGAGGCGGCTTATGCGCGCTTGACGGACGCCTTCTCGGCGCAGGCGGGGCTCGACCGGGTCGCGGCGATGCTGAAGCGTTCGGCGGGTAAGGGGGCATGAGCGCCTCCGTCCTGATCGCGGTGACGCATCTGCTCGGCAGCGGCCATCTGGTACGGGCGGCGAATCTGGCGCGGGCGCTGGCTCAGGGTGGATTTGCGGTTACGCTGGCCAGCGGCGGCATGCCGTTGCGCGCGATGGAGGGCGAGCCCTTCGCCTTCGTGCAATTGCCTGTGGTCAGGACCGAAGGCACGGATTTCCGCACGCTGCTCGATGAGGCCGGCGAGCCGATCGAGCCGGAGCGGAAGGCCGCGCGCATCGCCATGTTGGAAGAGTTGGCGGCACGGCTTCGACCCGATGTTGTGATCGTCGAGCATTTCCCCTTCGGGCGGCGGCAACTGGCGGAGGAGTTCCTCGCGCTGATCGTGGCCGTCAAGGCGGCGCGGCCTGAAGCGCTGGTGCTGTCCTCGGTACGGGACGTGCTGGTGACGCCGCGGCCGGACAGGATCGCCGAGGCCGAGGGGCGGATCGCCGGGTTGTTCGATGCGGTCCTGGTCCATGGCGATGCCGGTTTCCTGCCGCTCGATCGGTCATGGCCGGTGGGCGAGGGGCTGGCGGGGAAGCTGCGCTATACCGGCTATCTCGCCGATAATCGCCGGGTCGGCACGGCACAGGAGAATGATGAGGTCATCGTCTCCGGCGGCGGCTCGGCCGCGGCCCTGCCGCTTTTCGCCTGCGCCGTGGCCGCGGCACGGCTTGACCGCTCGGGACGCCGCTGGCGGCTTCTCGCCGGGCGCGGCATCGCGGATACCGATCTCGCGCTGCTTGCGGCGGAAGCTCCCGAAAAGGTCGTGATCGAACGCGCGCGGCCGGATTTCCCGGCCCTGCTCGCAGGCTGTGCCGTGTCGATCAGCCAGGCCGGCTATAACACCGTGCTCGATCTCGTTGCGGGCGGGCGGCCGGCGATCGTCGTGCCCTTCGATGCCGGCAACGAGACCGAGCAGACGGTCAGGGCCGAGGCGATGGAGCGGGCCGGGTTGGCACGATGTTTCCGTCTATCCGGGGATTTCGTCGGGGATGCGGTGGCTCTTGCGGATGCCGTCGGTGAGGCCATGGGAGTCCAGCCCCCGGTCCTGCCGATCGACCGGGACGGCGCAGCCCGCTCGGCCGCGATCGTGAAGGAGCTTCTCGCCAGGATTGCCGGCCGCGCCCGACACTGAGCCGGCATGCCCTTTGCGAGGGCCGGGGTGCAGCTTTGCGAATTGCCGCTTCCGGTCTTTCGCTCTAATGAGGGACGATCCGCCTCCCTCCTCGGTCGGCTCTGGGTTACCCGGCGAATACCGGTCATGGCCCTTTGCCTGGAGACAAGATGATGACGACGACGACTGCGCCCGGCCTGCCCGACATCAAGCTGTCGGTGCGTGAGACCTTCGGGATCGATTCCGATCTCGAGGTGCCGGCCTATTCCGCAGCCGATCCGCATGTGCCGGACTTCGACCCGGACTACCGATTCGACCGCGACACCACGATCGCGATCCTCGCCGGCTTCGCGCATAACCGTCGCGTCATGATCTCGGGCTATCACGGCACCGGCAAGTCGACCCATATCGAGCAGGTCGCCGCTCGCCTCAACTGGCCCTGCGTCCGTGTCAACCTCGACAGCCATGTCTCGCGTCTCGACCTTGTCGGCAAGGACGCGATCGTGCTGAAGGAAGGCAAGCAGATCACCGAGTTCCAGGACGGCATCCTGCCCTGGGCGCTGCAGAACAATATCGCGCTCGTCTTCGACGAATACGATGCAGGCCGCCCGGACGTGATGTTCGTGATCCAGCGCGTTCTGGAGCAGTCCGGCAAGCTGACGCTGCTCGACCAGAAGCGCGTCATCCGCCCGCACGGCGCCTTCCGCCTGTTCGCCACCGCCAACACGGTCGGCCTCGGCGATACGTCCGGCCTCTATCACGGCACGCAGCAGATCAACCAGGGTCAGATGGACCGCTGGTCGATCGTCACCACGCTGAACTACCTGCCGCATGACAACGAGGTCGCCATCGTCCTGGCGAAGTCGAAGCACTACCAGAGCACGCCGGACGGCAAGGACGTCATCAACAAGATGGTCCGTGTCGCCGATCTCACCCGTAACGCCTTCATGAACGGCGATCTCTCGACCGTGATGAGCCCGCGTACGGTCATCACCTGGGCCGAGAACGCGGCGATCTTCGGCGATATCGGCTTCGCCTTCCGCGTCACCTTCCTGAACAAGTGCGACGAGATGGAACGCACGCTGGTGGCCGAGTTCTTCCAGCGCTCCTTCGGCAAGGAACTGCCGGAAAGCGCCGCGAACGTGGTGCTCAGCTAACGGGAGGACACGCGCCATGGCGCAGTATCAGGGAAGCTGCCACTGCGGGCGGGTCGCCTATGAGGTCGAAGCCGATCTCGCGCAGACGATCACCTGCAACTGCTCCTACTGCCAGCGCCGCGGCTCGATCCTCGCGTTTTCGCCCGCCAGCGCCTTCACCCTGACCAAGGGCGAGGACGCGCTGACCGAGTACCGCTTCCACACGCAGAAGATCCAACATCTCTTCTGCGAGACCTGCGGCATCGAGTCCTTCGCCAAGGCGAGTGGACCGGATGGCACGCCGATGGTCGCGGTCAATGTGCGCTGCCTTGCCGGCGTCGAGCCGACCGAATTGTCGCCGACGCAATACGACGGGCGGTCGCGCTAATCCTTCGAAGCCAGAGGACGGCCCAGTCTTGTCCATCTCGAACCGCAAGCCAGGAACGCCGAAGGAGGCTCCGGCCGAGCCGCTGAAGCGGGCGATCTCCGGCGCGATGAAGGCGATCGCGCGCAAGCCGGAGATGGAAATCGTCTTCGCAGCCGACAAGCCTTCGCTGGTCGGCGAGCGGGCACGCCTGCCCGAGCCGCCGCGCAAGCTTAGCCCCGGCGATGTTGCGATCCTGCGCGGCCATGCCGATTCGATGGCGCTCCGCCTCGCCTGCCATGATGCCGCGATCCACCGCCGCGCCGCGCCTGAAGGCGATGCGGCGCGCGCCGTGTTCGATGCCGTCGAGCAGGCCCGCGTCGAATCGATCGGCGCGCGGCGGATGTCCGGCATGGCCGGCAACATCTCCGCGATGCTGGAGGACCGCTATCATCGCGGCGGGCGCTACGAGGAGATCACCGACCGGGCCGACGCGCCGCTGGAAGATGCGCTCGCCCTGATGGTGCGCGAGCGCCTGACCGGCCTGAAGCCGCCGAAGGCAGCCGAGAAGGTCGTCGAGCTCTGGCGCGAGCAGATCGAGGCCAAGGCCGGCGGCGATCTCGACCGGCTGACCAAGACGATCGAGGACCAGCGCGGCTTCGCCCGCACGGTGCGCGACATGCTGGCCGCGCTCGACATGGCCGAGCAGACCGCACAGGGCGACGAGCAGGACGAGGACGAGGACAACCAGGACCAGTCCTCCGAGGACCAGCAGCAGCAGGAAGGCGAATCCGAGCAGGAGAGCGGCGCCGACCGCTCCGAGGTCGAGGTCAGCGAGGACGCGACCGAGGAACTGCAGGAGGGCGCCTCCGAGACGACCGACGCGCCGGCCGGCGACTGGGACGAGGAAGACGAGAGCTCCGAGTCCGAAGAGGCGGGCGAGGCGCCGCGTCCGCGCGAGAGCCGCGGCAACGAGCGGCCGCAGACCGACTACAAGGCCTATACCCAGAAGTTCGACGAGGTCGTCACGGCCGAGGAGCTCTGCGACGCCGAGGAGCTGACGCGCCTGCGCGCCTATCTCGACAAGCAGCTCGCCCATCTCCAGGGCGTGGTCGCGCGCCTCGCCAACCGGTTGCAGCGGCGCCTGATGGCGCAGCAGAACCGCACCTGGCAGTTCGATCTGGAGGAGGGCGCGCTCGATCCGGCCCGCCTGCCGCGCATCATCCTCGACCCGTTCCAGCCGCTCTCCTTCCGGCAGGAATCGGACACGAATTTCCGCGACACGGTCGTCACCCTGCTGATCGACAATTCCGGCTCGATGCGTGGCCGGCCGATCACGGTCGCGGCGACCTGCGCCGACATCCTGGCCCGGACGCTGGAGCGTTGCGGCGTCAAGGTCGAATTGCTCGGCTTCACCACGCGCGCCTGGAAGGGCGGGCTGTCGCGCGAGGCCTGGCTGCAATCGGGCAAGCCGGCCAATCCCGGCCGGCTCAACGATCTCCGCCACATCATCTACAAGGCGGCGGATGCGCCCTGGCGGCGGGCACGCAAGAATCTCGGCCTGATGATGCGCGAGGGATTGCTCAAGGAGAATATCGACGGCGAGGCGCTGGACTGGGCGCATAAGCGCCTGCTCGGCCGCTCCGAACAGCGCAAAATCCTGATGGTGATCTCGGATGGCGCGCCGGTCGACGATTCCACCCTCTCGGTCAATGCCGGCAACTATCTCGAGCGGCATCTGCGCCATGTCATCGCCGAGATCGAGACGCGCTCGCCGGTCGAGCTCATCGCCATCGGCATCGGCCATGACGTGACGCGCTACTATCGCCGCGCCGTGACCATCGTCGATGCCGAGGAGCTGGGCGGCGTGATGACCGAGAAGCTCGCCGAGCTGTTCGAAGAGGACGGGCCTGCAGGGTCCGGTTCCCAGCGCCGCGGGCACTGATGCGTCTCACGCGCCGCGCCGCGCTGGCAGGGCTCGGCGCGTTCGCGCTGCCCGGCGCCGCGCAGGCGATCGAGCAGACCCGCTTCCCTGTGGGGGTTTCGGCAAGGCCGATCATGGCCTTCGAACCGCGCCGGCCGGAGCAGCGTCGCTTCGGCGCGCTGCAATTCCGCAGCGGACTCGTGCTGTCGTCCGGCCATCCGCGATTCGGTGGTTTTTCGGGGCTGGCGCGACTGAATGGTGGGCGCGATCTCGTTGCGGTGACGGATCGCGGTTATTGGCTTACGGCCAAGGTCACATCCAACGGCGGCAAGCTCACCGGGCTTGAGGATGTCGAGATGGCGGCGATTCTCGGCGGTTCCGGCCGGCCGCTGACCCGCTCTGGACTCTACGATACCGAGAGCCTCTGCATCCATGATGGTGCGGCTTATGTCGGGATCGAGCGCAAGCACGAGATCGCCCGTTTCGACTGGGCTCGCGACGGCGTCGAGGCGCGGGCGCGGCCTGTGTCGCTGCCTCCCGACCTGAAGCGCCTCCCGCGCAATCGCGGGCTGGAAGCGCTCGGCATCATGCCTGTTGGGCCGCTGAAGGGCGCGCTGGTCGCTATCGCGGAGCGCTCTGGCAAGGAGGGCGAGCCGACGCTCGGTGCCATCCTCGGCGGCCCCCAGCCCGGCCTGTTCAAGCTCGCCCGGCATGACGGCTACGACATCACCGATCTCGCCTTCCTGCCCTCGGGCGACATGCTGCTGCTGGAGCGCTGGTATCAGCCGCTGCGCGGCGTCGGCATGCGGATCAGGCGAATCGCCGGGCGCGATATCCGGCCGGGCGCGCTGGTCGATGGTCAGCGCCTGATCGAGGCCGATCTCGGCTTCGAGATCGATAACATGGAGGGGCTGTCGGTCCATCAGGAGGGCAAGCAGACGGTGCTGACCCTGATCTCGGACGACAATTTCTCGTTCCTCCAGCGCACTGTGCTGCTGGAATTCGAGCTGGTCCAAACCGCCTGATCTAAAGCTTACGCCGTCATTCCGGACAAGCGGCGAAGCCGCGCCGATCCGGAATCCATCATAAGGCGCTGTGCTCTACGATGGATTCCGGGTCTGCGCTTCGCTTGCCCGGAATGACGAAAACATGCGCCCAAACGAAAAAAGCGGCCTTGCGGCCGCTTCCGTCAAACCCGAAAAGGCAGAGCGCTCAGTTGGCGGCGAGCTTCTTCTCGAGGTCGCGCTTCAGAGCGAGGGCGCCGGTCGAGAGGTCGCCGGCCGCAGCCTTGATCAGGAAGGCGTCGAGGCCGCCGCGATGCTCGACCGAACGCAGGGCGTTGGCCGAAACGCGCAGGCGCACCGAACGGCCGAGCGCGTCCGACTGCAGCGTGACGTTCACGAGGTTCGGGCGGAAGACGGTCTTCGTCTTGCGGTTCGAGTGGCTGACGAGGTGGCCGGTTAGGGTGGCTTTCCCGGTCAGTTCGCAACGGCGGGCCATGGTATCGTTCCTTACGTTCCCGGGGGCGCTCAAACAAAAAAACCGACACGTGACGTGCCGGCGAGCACCGGAAGTCAAATTGAAGTCGCGGTTCCATAGCCAAGGGCGCGGCCTGCGTCAAGGAAAACTCGGCTCGCCGTTCACATGGCCTTCAGCGTTAACGGGGTGTAAAGATCGGGGTTCGATGCTTCAATCGGTCGTTGCTTCGCCGCAAGGAGAAGCCGGCCACGATTCGGGCTGATTCAGAGTGCATTCCGCACAGGATCGCGCCGCTCCGGAGACAGTGGATGAAGTCCGCCGCCGCATCGTCCCTCGCAGGCCTCGTCCTCGCCGCCTGTCTGGGCGCGGGGGCCAATGCAGCCTCGCTCGACGCGCGCTACGACGTTTCGCTCCTGGGAATCACCCTCGGCACGGCGAGCCTCAGCGGCGGCATCGACGGTTCCGGCTACAAGCTCGACATCACTGCCAAGCTCACGGGAATCGCCGGTGGCGTCACAGGCGGGCGCGGTTCTGGTGCGGCGACAGGCGCGCTCGTCGGCGGCAGGCTTGCGCCGAAGACCTTCGCTGTGAGCTCCGCCAATTCCAGCGAGAGCCGGACCGTCCGCATGGCGCTGGCCGAGGGTGCGGTCGCCGGTATCGATATCGAGCCGCCGATCGACGAGAAGCCCGATCGCGTGCCGCTCAACGACAGCCACAAGCGCAATATCGTCGATCCGCTCAGCGCCTTCCTGATGCCGGTTACCGGCAAGGGCAAGGACGCCGCCTGCAATCGCACGCTGCCGATCTTCGATGGCGCGGCGCGCTATGACATCAAGCTGTTCAGCGCCGGCACCCGCAACGTCAAGCTCGAAGGCTATAGCGGCCCGGTCTCGGTCTGCCAGGCGCGCTTCGTCCCGATCGCCGGCCACCGCGCGCTCAGGCCGAGCACCAAGTTCATGGCGGAGAACCGCGACATCACGGCCTGGCTCGCGCCGATTGCCGGCACCGACGTGATGGTGCCGGTGCGCATCTCCGTGAAGACGATGATCGGCACGGCCGTGATCGAGGCCTCCCGATTCAAGGTCGATCCCGGCGTGACCGCCAGCGCCGTGCGGAACTGAGGGGCCGGCTTCAGGGCGCGCGCCTGACGCCCTGATCGTCCTCGAAGACCGGTCGGAAGAACGAGCGCTCATAGCTGATGATGAAGCGCTCCCTCTCGTTCATCGCGAAGGCCGCCTGGCATTCAGGATCGTCGAAGGAGCGCTTGCGGTAATCCTCGTAGGCCGCGAACGATGGGAAGCTGAACATGGCCAGCGCGACGTTCGATACGCCCTCCGACGGCATGAATTAGCCGTGGTGCTTGCCGCCGAACTTCTCGACCAGCTGGATCCAGAGCTTGCCATAGGCCTCGAAGGCTTCGAGCTTATGGGGATCGATGATTTAGCGCAGGTAGCAGGTGACCATGGTCAGGCGGCCTTCGCCGTGCTGAGGAACGCCTTCATCCGCTCCAGCGCCTTCTCGATGTTCTCCAGCGAGTTGGCGTAGGAGAGGCGGATATAGCCCTCGCCATGGACGCCGAAATCGGGGCCGCCGATCGTGGCGACGCCGGTTTCCTCCAGCAGGGCCGATGCCAGCTTCTTCGCCTTCCAGCCGGTTTGCGAGACGTTCGGGAAGGCGTAGAACGCGCCTCGGGGCTCGATGCAGGAGACGCCGGGCAGGTCGTTCAGGCCCTTCACCACCGCCTTCCGGCGCCGGTCGAACTCCGCCAGCATCATATGCACGGCGTCCTGCGGGCCGGTGAGTGCAGCGAGCCCCGCCCATTGCGCGGGGGCGTTGACGCAGGAATGCGAGTTCACCGCGAGCTTGCGGGCATTGTCGAGCAGGGGCTTGGGCCAGATCGAGTAGCCGAGCCGCCAGCCGGTCATCGCATAGGTCTTGGACCAGCCGTTGAGCAGGATCAGCCGGTCGCGGATTTCCGGGTAGCTCAGCAGGCAGACATGCTTCTCGCCGTCATAGACCATCTGGTCGTAGATCTCGTCCGACATGATCGCGACATCGGGGAACTGGCTAAGGCCGGCGACGAGCTTGTCGATCTCGGCCTTGGGCGTGACGCCGCCGGTCGGGTTGGCCGGCGAGTTGATGATGAGGAGCCGGGTCTTCGGCGTGATCAGCGCCAGCGTCTCCTCGGCCGAGAAGGCGAAGCCGTTCTCCTCGCGGATCGGCACCGGGATCGGCGTCGCGCCGGTATATTCGATCATCGAGCGATAGATTGGGAAGCCCGGGTCCGGATAGAGAATCTCGGCGCCGGGCTCGCCGAACATCAGGATCGCCATGAACATGGTGACCTTGCCGCCGGGGACGATCATCACGCTTTCCGGCGAGACCTCGACCGCGAAGCGCTTATGCAGGTCGGCGGCGACCGCCTCGCGCAGCGGCAGGATGCCGTTGGCCGGGGTGTAGCCGTGATGGCCGTCGCGCAGCGCCTTCACTGCGGCCTCGACGATATGCTCCGGCGTCGAGAAATCCGGCTGGCCGATGCCGAGATTGATGATGTCCTTGCCCTGGCGCTGCAATTCGGTGGCGCGCGCCAGAACGGCGAAGGCGTTCTCCTCGCCGATGCGGGAGAAGGAGGGGACGACGTGAAGCGTCATAGCGCGTTTCCTCAGGCTTCGCTGGCGAGGGCCGGGCTCGGCCGGCCTCCCTCGTTCTTGGCGCCAAATCGGGGCGGCTGGCAAGCGCGGGCGGCGCATCGCAGAATTGCTGCATGCTGCATACAGCATGATTAAATAGTATGACTATCAGTCAGATTGGGCCTTGCCGAGCTGCAGGCGATCGGCATGATGGCTAGTCTCAAATCGTTTGAATGTGAGATCGGCAAGCGGCCGCCAGCGCCGCGCCGAACGAGAGGAAACGAGGATGGCCAAGGCACCCGGCAAGACCCCCGGCAAGAAGCCGGTTCGGCGCATCAAGCCCGAGCAGTTGCGCTCGAAGGCGTGGTTCGACAATCCCGACAATGCCGACATGACCGCGCTCTATATCGAGCGCACCATGAATTTCGGCCTGTCGCGGGAGGAGTTGCAGTCAGGCCGGCCGATCATCGGCATCGCCCAGACCGGCTCCGACATCGCGCCCTGCAACCGGCATCATATCGAGCTCGCCTCGCGCGTCCGCGACGGTATCCGCGAGATGGGCGGCGTGCCCTTCGAGTTCCCGATCCATCCGATCCAGGAAACCTGCAAGCGGCCTACCGCGGCGCTCGATCGCAACCTGCAATATCTCTCGCTGGGCGAGATCCTCTACGGCTATCCGCTCGACGGCGTCGTGCTGACGACCGGCTGCGACAAGACCACGCCGGCCCAGATCATGGCGGCTGCGACGGTCGACATCCCCGCGATCGCGCTGCCTGGCGGCCCGATGCTGAACGGCTCCTTCCGCGGCGAGCGCACGGGCTCCGGCACGATCGTCTGGAAGGCGCGCCAGATGATGGCGGCCGGCGAGATCGACTATAAGGGCTTCGTCGACCTCGTCGCCTCGTCGGCGCCGTCTGCCGGCCATTGCAACACGATGGGCACGGCCTCGACGATGAACTCGCTGGCGGAAGCCATGGGCATGACGCTGCCCGGCGCCGCCGCGATCCCCGCGCCGTACCGCGATCGCTACGAGATGGCCTATCTCACCGGCAAGCGCATCGTCGAGATGGTCTGGGAGAACCTGATCCCGTCGAAGATCCTGACGCGCGAGGCGTTCGAGAACACCATCGTCATCAACTCGGCGATCGGCGGCTCGACCAATGCGCCCGTCCATGTCAACGCCATCGCCAAGCATATCGGCGTCAAGCTCGACAACGAGGACTGGACCAAGATCGGCTATGAGATCCCGCTGCTGGTGAACCTGCAACCGGCCGGCGAGTATCTCGGCGAGGACTATTACCGTGCCGGCGGCCTGCCCGCCGTGATCGCGGAGCTGATCGAGAAGGGCAAGCTCAAGCCCGCGATCACCGCCAACGGCAAGACGCTGGAAGAGAACTGCAAGGGCGCCTTCTCGATCGCCCGCGAGGTGATCAAGAGCTACGACCAGCCGATGAAGGCGCAGTCGGGCTTCCTCAACCTCTCCGGCAACCTGTTCGATTCCGCGATCATGAAGACCAGCGTGATCACGCCGGAATTCCGCAAGCGCTATCTGGAGAACCCGAAGGACCCGATGGCCTTCGAGGGACGCGCCATCGTCTTCGACGGGCCGGAGGATTACCACCACCGCATCGACGACCCGGCTCTGGCCATCGACGAGCACTGCATCCTGTTCATCCGCGGCGTCGGGCCGATCGGGTATCCGGGCGCGGCCGAGGTCGTGAACATGCGGCCGCCGGATTACCTGATCAAGAAGGGCATCACGGCGCTCGCCTGCGTCGGCGACGGCCGCCAGTCCGGCACGTCCGGCTCGCCCTCGATCCTGAACGCCTCGCCGGAAGCGGCGACCGGCGGCGGGCTCGCCATGCTCAAGATGGGCGACAAGGTCCGCATCGACCTGAAGAAGCGCACCGCGAACATCCTGATCTCGGATGCGGAACTGGCCGAGCGCAAGGCGGCGTTCAAGGCGGCCGGCGGCTACAAGTATCCGAAGAGCCAGACGCCCTGGCAGGAGATCCAGCGCAAGATCGTCGACGAGCTCTCCGAGGGCATGGTCCTCAAGCCGGCGGTCAAGTATCAGAAGATCCACAAGAAGTTCGGCGAGCCGCGCGACAACCACTGAGGTTGCCTCATCGTCATGGTCGGGCTTGTCCCGACCATCCACGTCTTCCGTAGCTGTGTTCAGGACGTGGGTGCTCGCCGCAAGGGCGAGCATGACGGCGCGCCGTTCCGGCATTCGCCGCGTGCATCGGCACCTACCGGCCGGTGCGGGACTTCGGGGCTGACAAACCGATCCGGGCCGGACACTATGCCGGCCTCCCGCCTCCGGCTCGTCTGAAACGATTTAAAATGAGCTATTCCCCGCAGATCGAGAGCTTCCGCAAGCTGCATGAGGCCGGCTGCTTTGTCATGCCGAATCCCTGGGATCTCGGCTCGGCGCGCTGGCTGCGCGGGCAAGGCTTCAAGGCGCTGGCGACGACGAGCGCAGGCTTCGCTTTCACGCAAGGCCGCGCCGACCAGGACGTGCCACGCGACATGATGCTCAGCCATATCGCAGAGATGGTGAAGGCGGTGCCGGACCTGCCGGTCAACGCGGATTTCGAGAACGGCTATGCCGATACGCCGGACGGGGTCGCGGCCAACGTCAAGCTCTGCGTCGCGACCGGCGTGGCAGGGCTTTCGATCGAGGATGCGACCGGACGTCCTGAGGAGCCGCTCTACGATTTCGCGCTCTCGGTCGAGCGGGTGAAGGCCGCCCGCAAGGCGATCGACGAGACGCGCTCTGGCGTGCTGCTGACGGCGCGGGCCGAGTGCTTCCTCGCCGGCCATCCCGAGCCGCTGAAGGAAGCGGTGCGCCGGATCGAGGCCTATGCGGAGGCCGGCGCCGATGTGCTCTATGCGCCGGGGCCGAAGACGGCGGACGATATCCGCACCATCGTCTCCGCCGCCGGTGGGCGACCGGTCAACGCGCTGGTCTATGGCGATTTCGGGCTGACGGTTGCCGACATCGCAGCTGCGGGAGCGCGGCGCATCTCGATCGGCGGGGCGCTGGCGCGGGCGGCCTGGGCCGCCTTCATTGAGGCGACGCGGCTGATCGCGGAGGAGGGCAGCTTCAAGGGCTTCGCCGGCAACGGCCCCTCCGCACCGCTCAACCCCTTCTTCACCAAGGACCTCGAGGAGCGATCGTGAGCGGCACGCTCCTCATCGCGCCGGAATGGCTCGGCCGCAGCGGCCTCTGGCAGATCGACGCCAAGGGCCGCCGCAAGGCTGTCGATGCCGAGGATGTCGGCCTCTCCGAGGAGCTCGGCGACCGGC
Source organism: Pseudomonadota bacterium (assembly GCA_023393655.1). Taxonomy (GTDB): domain Bacteria; phylum Pseudomonadota; class Alphaproteobacteria; order Rhizobiales; family Beijerinckiaceae; genus Allobosea. The sequence goes on from JAEWKP010000200.1 coordinate 21,082, forward strand.
TCGAAGCCTGGATGGATGCCTTCGATGCGATCTATGACGAGGACGACGTGGCCGGCTCCGATTTCGCCAATGAGGTCGACCGGCTAGCCTGGGAAGCGGAGGGCCACGCGCTCGCGGAGACGATCGCGGCCGAGCTCGGTTCCGGTTGGGAGGTCCAGCACGATTTCACGGGCTGGCGGGGGAAGGACAAGCCATGAGTTTGGACTGGAAGGCGCCACCGTTCCCGCCCGCCAAGGTGCTGGAAGGGCAGTACTGCCGGCTCGAGCCGCTCGACGTTTCGCGTCACCTCGACGACATCTGGGCCGCGAACGCCGGTCAGAACCAGGTCTGGGACTGGCTGCCGGCCCAGCCCCCGCAGAGCAAGGAAGAATACGGCGCGCTACTGCAGTCGATGGTCGGTCAGGCTGGCATCGTGCCTCTGGCGGTGATCGACAATGCCGACGGCAAGGCCAAGGGCCATCTCTGGATCATGGAGATCAGGCCGGCGCATGGCGTCTTCGAGGTCGGCTGGATCACCTATTAGCCCGCCTTGCAGCGGCCGCGGGCCGCGACCGAGGCGATCTATCTCGTTGGCGATTATGGCTTCTCGCTCGGCTATCGCCGCTATGAGTGGAAGTGCAACAATCGGAACGAGCCGTCGAAGGCGGCGGCGCGGCGCTTCGGCTTCCAGTATGAGGGGCTGTTCCGCCAGCACATGGTGGTGAAGGACGAGAACCGGGACACCGCCTGGTTCTCGATCCTCGACGGCGAATGGCCGGTCCGGGCCCAGGCCTTCCGCCGCTGGCTGGCGCCGCAGAATTTCGACGAGCAGGGCCGGCAGAAGCTCTCGCTCGGTGCCTTCTACCAGATTTCAGGCATGGCGGGCGAGTTGCCGCTGCGCCGGGCGAACCTCGCCGACATCCCGGCGATCTTGTCGCTGAAGAACGCCGCCTATACGCCGAATGAGAGCATCATCGGCGTGCCCTCGCTGCCGCGCATCGCCGACTATGTCCAGGTCGTCGCCGAGCACGAGGTCTGGCTGGCGGAAGATGGCAAGGGGCTGACCGCGGCGCTCGTACTCGACATCGAGCCGAATGATTTCACGGTCTGGAGCGTGGCGGTCTCGCCGGAGGCTGCCGGCCGCAAGCTCGGCTCGGCGCTGATGGCCTTCGCGGACGACCGCGCGCGGGCGCTCGGCTACGACTCCGTCCATCTTTACACCCACGCGAAGCTGACTCAGCGCATCGGCTGGTACGAGCGCCTCGGCTTCGCCATCACGCATCATGAGGACATGGCCGACCGGCGGCTGACCCATATGCGCAAGCCTATCACAAAAGCCGGCTGAAAAAGGAAAAGAGCATGGCAGGACGTTTGAAAGGCAAGGTCGCGGTCGTGACTGCCGCGGGGCAGGGGATCGGCCGGGCCATCGCCGAGAGCTTCGTGGCTGAGGGCGCCACCGTCTGGGCGACGGACAAGGACGTCGCCCTGCTGGAGGGGATTGCGAAGGCGAAGAAGCGCAAGCTCGACGTGCTCTCGACCAAGGCCGTCAACGCTTTTGCCGAGAAGGTCGGGACGATCGACATCCTCGTCAACGCTGCGGGCTTCGTGCACCACGGCAC
>JAEWKP010000236.1 GCA_023393655.1 Pseudomonadota bacterium
CCCGTGTCGCTGCAGGGATAAAGCGAGCCTGAAGCGATGACCGCCCAGAATTCGCGCATCCTCATCGTCGAAGACGAAGAGCCGTTGTCGCTATTGCTGCGCTACAATCTGGAATCGGAAGGCTACGAGGTCGAGACCATCGCGCGGGGCGACGAGGCGGACACCCGCCTGCGCGAGAGTGTGCCCGATCTCGTCGTCCTGGACTGGATGCTGCCGGGCCTGTCCGGCATCGAGCTGTGCCGCCGTCTGCGCTCGCGTCGCGACACCGAGCGCGTGCCGATCATCATGCTGACGGCACGCGGCGAGGAGACCGAGCGCGTGCGCGGGCTGGCGACCGGTGCCGACGACTATGTCGTCAAGCCGTTCTCGCTGCCGGAGCTGATCGCCCGCATCCAGGCGCTGCTGCGCCGGGCAAAGCCAGGTCACGTCGCGGGACTGCTGGCGGCCGGCGATCTCGAGCTCGACCGCACGACGCGGCGCGTCCGGCGGGCGGGGAGCGAACTGCATCTCGGCCCGACCGAGTTCCGCCTGCTCGAGTTCCTGATGCAGGCGCCGGGCCGGGTCTATTCGCGCGCCCAGTTGCTCGACGCCGTCTGGGGCCGCGACGTCTATATCGACGAGCGTACGGTCGACGTCCATGTCGGGCGGCTGCGCAAGGCGATCACACCGGGCGACGCCAAGGACCCGCTGCGCACAGTGCGCGGCGCCGGCTACGCCTTCGACGAGACCTTTGCGCGCAGCGGAAGCGCGTGAGCGTCAGGCGTTCGGGCCGCCCTCGATATCGCCGGCCCAGGTCAGGGCCTCGTCATAGTCCTCGGGCTTGAAGGCGCGGACCTTGACGAAGGGGATCGCCGGGTCGAGCAGATCGACGAAGCCGGCGAGCCAGCCCTTGTCGGTGATCACGGCCTCCTTCGGGAAGCGCCTGAGTTCCCAGAGCTTGCCGAGGCTGTAGCGCGCGTCCTTCCAGGCCGCGGCCAGTGTCATGTCGGTGAAATCGGTCATGTCGGCGAGGATGCCGAGCTTTTCGTGGCGTTCGAGCCGGGCGTCGATATCGGCCATAATCGCGTCGAGATCCTCGCCCGTCAGCGTCTGCGACAGGCGATAGGCGGCGACATGGTCCGGGGCGGGCAGAATGGTCAGCATGGCTCCTCCTCCTCGGGTGACAACGCGCAGGCGAGGGGGAGGTTTCGCCGGGACCGGTCAGGCGGAAGCGGGCGGCGCGCGCGTCGCTGCATCGAAGCTCTCGGCCTCGGCCCGCAGCCAGGCGATGAAGGCATCCAGCCCCGGCCGCGGCGGCTGGTCGAGCGGCCGTGTCAGCCAGCAGCCGGTGGCGCTGGTGAAGCCGAGCCCCAGCGGATTGACGAGCGCGCCGGAGGCCAGCTCGTCGGCGACGTAGCAGCGTGGCGCCAGCGCGAGGCCGAGGCCGGCGACGGCGGCGCTGGTGATCACGGAATAATAGCCGTAGCGCACGGTATGCTCCGGCACCGCGCCGCGCAGGTCATGGGCTTCGGTGAACTCGGCCCAGAAGGCCGGCATCTGGTAGTGCTGCAGCAGGGTCATCTTCTGGATGTCGGCGGCGCGGCGGAAACCGCCCATCCGCTCGATCAGGCTCGGCGCGGCGACGAGCGCGACATCGCGGCCGAAGAGAAAATGCGCCTCCTTTCCGGGCCAGGGCGGGACGCCATGGGCGATCTCGATATCCGGCTCCTCGGTCTCGCTCTCGCTGACATAATTGGTGAACTGCACGTCGACGCCGGGATGCGCCTCGGCGAAGGCCGGAAAGCGCGCCATCAGCCAGCGTTCGCCGGCGATCGCGACCATGTGCAGGCGGATCGGCCGGGCGATGGCGCTGCGCTCCGCCAGGCGCCTGGCGCCGCGTTCCATCTGCTCCAGCGCGGCTTCCGCATAGGGCAGGTAGATCGCGCCGGCCTCGGTCAGCTTGAGGCCGAGCGGGCTGCGGTCGAACAGCACGGTGCCGAGATGGTGCTCCAGCGACAGGATCTGCTTGGAGACGGCGCTCTGGGTCAGGTTGACCGCGAGGGCGGCGCGGGCCGTCGAGCCCAGCCTTGCGACCGTCGCGAACGCCCTGAGCGCAGCGGCTGACGGGGGTGGCCGGCTGGCCGCCATGGGGGTATTCCTTTTTGGACTATCTCGGCGGAGATCGTTTCGTTTGCCGGCCTCTCGGTCAAGAGGCCATTCTTCCCCGACGGGAGGAACGACATCATGAACCAGACGACCCGACTCTGGGGCGGCCGCTTCCGCAAGCCGCCGGACCCGCGGCTGATGAAGCTGTCGAGCGCTGCCGGCGAGCACGCAAGGCTGGTGCCGCAGGATGTCGCGGGCGGCAAGGCGCATGCGGCCGAGCTCGGGCGCGCCGGCCTGCTGACTGCCGACGAACTCCAGACCATCCTGACCGCGCTCGACGGGATCGCCCGCGACACGGTCGAGGGACGGATTGCGCCGGGGCCGGACGACGAGGATGTCCATACCTTCATCGAGCGCATCCTGACCGAGCGCGTCGGCTCGACCGGGGCCAAGCTCCGCGCCGGACGCTCGCGCAACGATCAGGCGGCGAACAACCTGAAACTCTATCTGCGGAGCAAGTCGCGCACGCTCGCCGGCATGCTGGCGGAACTGCTGACCGCGATCGCCGACCAGGCGGAGACGCATGCGGCGTCGGTCTGCCCCGGCTTCACCCATCTCCAGAGCGCTCAGCCCGTCACCTTCGGCCATTGGCTGATGGCGCATGGCCAGGTCCTGCTGCGCGACGCCTCGCGCCTGACCGACTGGGAGAAGCGCTCGGGCCAGTCCCCGCTCGGGGCTGCGGCGCTCGCAGGCTCGGCGATCACGCTCAATCCGGGACTCAGCGCCAAGGCGTTGGGCTATGACGGACCGTTCGAGAATTCGGTCGATGCGGTCGGTGCACGAGACCATGTCGCGGAGTTCCTGTTCGTCGCGGCGATGCTGGCGACGAACCTGTCGCGACTGGCCGAGGAGGTGACGCTGTGGACCTCCCGGCAATTCGCCTGGGTGACGCTGGACGATGCCTTCGCGACCGGCTCGTCGATCATGCCGCAGAAGAAGAACCCGGATATCGCCGAGATCTCGCGCGGTCGGGCAGCGCGACTGACCGGCGACCTCGTCGCCATGCTGGGCGCGCTGAAGGGGCTGCCGCTGTCCTATAATCGCGACCTCGCCGAGGACAAGCGCGCGGGCTTCGACGCTGTCGACGTGCTCGAAGAGGTGCTGCCGGCCTTCGCCGGGCTGATCGCCAGCATGAGCGCCGATGTCGCGACCATGCGGGCGCAGGCCGGTGCGGGCTTCGCGCTGGCGACCGAGGTGGCTGACCATCTGGCGCGCCAGGGCGTGCCCTTCGCCGAGGCGCATGAGATCACCGGCGCGCTGGTGCGCTATTGCGAGGAGATGGGCCGCGAGCTTGAAACGCTCGACGCCGTCGACCTCCGGGCGGTCGATCCGCGCCTCGATGCCGGCGTGCTCGACCAATTGACGCTCGATGCCGCGGTCGCCGCGCGCAACGGCCATGGCGGCACGGCGCCGGAGCGGGTGCGCGAGCAGATCGCGCGCTTCCGTGGCAAGCTCGCAAGTCTGGAAACCTGGAGCCGGGAGAGCGGGCGATGAGCGACGCAACCTCGCCGATCAGCAGCCGCGACCTCGCCGCGGTCTCGCATCTCAGGATCGTGCCGCGGCGCTTCTACGGGCGCTGGGTCGCTTCCGCCGTCATCCTCGCGATCCTCGCCTGGATCGTCATGGCCTTCGTCGAGGGCGACATTGCCTGGCCGGTCGTCCGGCAGTTCTTCACCGCGCCGGCGATCATCTCCGGCCTCGGCAACACGCTGATCATGACGGCCTGCGCGATGACGCTCGGCATCGTGCTCGGCGTGATCTTCGCGATCATGTACATGTCGCCGAACCCGGTGCTGCGCAGCGTCGCGCTGTTCTACATCTGGTTCTTCCGCGGCACGCCGCTGCTGCTCCAGCTCCTGATCTGGTTCAACCTGGCGCTGGTCTTCCCGACCATCGGCATACCCGGCGTGTTCTCCTGGCGCACGATCGACATCATCGGGCCGTTCATGGCGACGCTTCTCGGGCTTGGCATGAACCAGGGCGCCTACACCGCCGAGGTGGTGCGCGGCGGCATCCTCTCCGTCGACCAGGGCCAGACCGAGGCCGCCAAGTCGATCGGCATGACCCGGCTGACGACGCTGCGTCGCATCGTGCTGCCGCAGGCGATGCGCGTCATCATCCCGCCGGTCGGCAACGAGGTGATCAGCATGGTCAAGCTGACCTCGGTCGCCAGCGTGATCCAGTATGCCGAGATCCTGCGCAACGCGCAGACCATCTACTACGCCAATGCGCGGGTCATCGAGTTGCTGATCGTCGCGGCCGGCTGGTACCTGCTCGTGGTGACGATCTTGCAGATCGGACAGTATTTCCTCGAACGCCATTTCTCGAAGGGGCGGGGAGGGCGGCGCGCCAAGCGCGCGGCGGTTCAGGAGGACGCGGCATGAACGCGGTCGAGACCCAGGCCAAGGCCGACAGCGCGATCGTCACGATCGCCAATGTCAGCAAGCTCTTCGGCGAGCTGAAGGCGCTGAACAACGTCTCGCTCGCGATCGAGCCCGGCACGGTCCAGTGCATCATCGGGCCGTCGGGCTCGGGCAAGTCGACGCTGCTGCGCTGTATCAACCAGCTCGAGAGAATCGACCAGGGCGCGATCCGCGTCGATGGCGAGCTGATCGGCTATCGCCGTGTCGGCGACGAACTGCACGAGCTGACCGATGTCGAGATCGCGCGCCAGCGCCTCGTCACCGGCATGGTGTTCCAGCGCTTCAACCTGTTCAACCACATGACGGCGCTGCAGAACATCATCGAGGGGCCACTGACCGTGCTCAAGCAGCCGCGCAAGCAGATCGTCGCCGAGGCGACGGCGCTGCTGGAGCGCGTCGGCCTCGCCGACAAGCGCGACGCCTATCCGAGCGAGCTCTCGGGCGGGCAGCAGCAGCGCGTCGCCATCGCCCGCGCCCTGGCGATGAAGCCGAAGCTGATGCTGTTCGACGAACCGACCTCGGCGCTCGACCCCGAGCTCGTCGGCGAGGTGCTGAACGTGATGCGCGATCTCGCGGCATCCGGCATGACGATGATCGTGGTCACGCACGAGCTCGGCTTCGCCCGCGAGGTCGCCGGCGACGTCGTCTTCATGGACAAGGGCGAGATCGTCGAACAGGGCCCGCCGCAGACCGTGCTCGTCGCGCCCAGCCAGGCGCGCACGCGCGACTTCATCGCCGCCGTCCTGAAGTGACGGCGGAACCAGTTCTTTTAGAGGGAGAGACCATATGCTTCGTTTGACCATCGCCGCCGCGCTGCTCGCCGGCACAGCGCTCGCCGCGCAGGCCCAGGCCCTGCCTGAGCGCGTCAAGACCGCCGGCAAGATCGTGATCGCGACCCAGCCGAACTATCCGCCGATCGCCTTTAAGGATGTCGCGACCAACCAGCTCTCGGGCTTCGATATCGAACTCGGCGAGGCCATCGCCAAGGAGCTCGGCGTCAAGGTCGAGTGGCAGGAGACCGCCTTCGCCCAGATGCTGCCTTCGCTGCAGACCGGCCGCGTCGACGCGGTGATGGCGGGGATGAGCGACCTGCCGGCGCGGCGCGAGACCGCCGACTTCATCGACTACATGGATTCCGGCGCGCAGTTCTACACGGTCACCGCCTTCAAGGACACGATCAAGACCCCCGAGGACCTCTGCGGCAAGAGCGTCGGCGCCAGCCGCTCGACCAACTGGCCGAAGCAGATCGGCGACTGGAGCGCCGCGAACTGCGTCGCCAAGGGCAAGCCGGCGATCAACGTTGTCGGCACCGAGGGTTCGGTCGACGCCCGCACCCAGCTCAAGACGCAGCGCCTGCAGGGCGGCGTCCAGGGCAGCGAGACGATGAGCCATTTCCAGAAGCTCGAGCCGAACACCTACATCCCGCTCGGCAAGCCCTTCACCCATTCGCTGGCCGGCATCCCCTTCGCCAAGACGGCGGAAGGCACGCAGCTGCGCGACGCGGTCAAGGGTGCCCTCGACCGGCTCCAGGCGAACGGCACCTATGACAAGCTGATCGAGAAGTATGGCCTCGCCAACAACGCGGTGAAGCCGGTCACCATCAACCAGGGCAAGTGAGCCCGGCCTGAGGCCGGCTGAGCCAGCCTCGACCCTCAGGACGACAATCCGATCCCGGCCAGGCCTTGCCTGCGCCGGGATTTTCGTCTCGGGCTTGCAGGCTCGACTGCGCTGCCGTAACCCGGTCAGGTCTTTTCCGGATCGCCAGCGCCCGCCGTCATGTCAGCCTCGATCACCGACCGTTATGCCGCCCTGGTCGAGGCGGGCGCCATCGAGCGCGATCCCGCGCAGGTCGCGGTGGTCAAGAAGCTCGAGGCCTTGTCCGCGACGCTCGCCGCGCGCCGGCTCGCCCGCAAGGGCAGCGCGCTCGGCTGGCTCTTCGGCAAGAAGGCTGACACGGCCGCGGCGCCGAAGGGCTTATATGTCTGGGGTTCGGTCGGTCGCGGCAAGACCATGCTGATGGACATGTTCTTCGAGGCGGCGCCGGTGAAGCGCAAGCGCCGCGTGCATTTCCACGAGTTCCTCGCCGACGTCCATGCCCGCATCAATGCCTATCGACAGAAGATCAAGAGCGGCGAGGTCAAGGATTCCGATCCGATCGCGCCGGTCGCGGCGGATCTCGCGGACGAGGCCTATCTGCTCTGCTTCGACGAGTTCACCGTCACCGACATCGCCGATGCGATGATCCTCGGCCGGCTGTTCACGGCGCTGTTCGCGGCGGGCGTCGTGGTGGTCGCGACCTCGAATGTCGAGCCGTCGCGGCTTTACGAGGGCGGCCTCAACCGCGCGCTGTTCCTGCCCTTCATCGAATTGCTGCAGACCAAGGTCGAGGTGCTCAAGCTCGATGCGCGCACCGATTTCCGGCTGGAGAAGCTGGGCGGGGCGCCGGTCTATCACGTGCCCGCCGACGAGAAGGCGAAGGTCGCGCTCGATGCTGCCTTCAAGGCGCTGTCCGGGACGGCGCAGGGGTCGCGTACGGTCTTGAACGTGCAGGGGCACGATCTCGTCCTGCCGCAGGCGGCCGGCAGCGTGGCGCGGGCAGGCTTCGCCGATCTCTGTGCGCAGGCTTACGGCGCCTCGGATTACATCGCCTTGGCGCAGCGCTTCCACACGCTGGTGCTGGACGATATCCCGATCCTCGATTTCGACCGGCGCAACGAGGCCAAGCGCTTCATCATCCTGATCGACACGCTCTACGAGCACCATGTGAAGCTCGTCGCCTCGGCGGCGGCGGAGCCGCATGAGCTTTACCGGGCGAGCAAGGGGCGCGAGGCCTTCGAGTTCGATCGCACCGTCTCCCGCCTGATCGAGATGCGCTCCGAGGAGTATCTCGCCATGCCGCACGGCCGCCCCGACTCGGCTGCGAGCGGCGACACGACAGGGCTGGTGGAGACCTGAGCCATGCCGCAGCGCGAGCCGAGCGAGACCCGCATCCTCACGGTCGCCGGCGAGCATCTGCGCAAGTTCGGGCTGAAGCGCTTCACCGTCGTCGCCGTGGCGGAAGAGGCGGGCATGACCCATGCCAATGTCTATCGCTACTTCCCCTCCAAGGGCGCGCTGATCGACGCCGTCGTCGATGTCTGGCTGAAGGCGACGGAGAGGCGGCTCGCCGACGTTGCCGACGGACCCGATCATGCCGACGACAAGCTCGAGCGCCTGATCCTGGCGCTGGCCAAGGCCAATCGCGACCTGCTGAGCGAGGAGCCGCATCTTTTCGCGGCTTTGTCGCTGGCGGTGGCCAAGCGGCACGCGATCAGCCGGCGCAACCGCACCCGCGTGCGCGCCCTGTTCGAGCGGGTGGTCGACGAGGGCATGGCCACCGGCGTGTTCGAGCCGCGCGACCGCGACCGGGCGATCGCCTTCGTCATCGACGCCACCAACCGCTTCATCCATCCAGCCTCGCTGGCGCTGGAGGCGGACGTGCCGCAGGCCTCGGTCGACACCCGCCTCTCGACCCTGATCCGCGTGATCCTGCGGGTGCTCGGCAGTGGGATCGTGTGAATATTCCGGTTACCAATTACAATATATGTAAATTGTAATTGCCGGATTTCGTTCCTTGTGGAACTGAGCGCGAACGGCAGGTTTCGCTAAGTGCTTGAAAAATCAAGGCCCGTGGGCGGGGGGATGCGGGGG
>JAEWKP010000237.1 GCA_023393655.1 Pseudomonadota bacterium
CCAGCGTGCCATGGGCCGGGCCGGTGCCGCCGCCGAGCATGGTGGTGACGCCGGCCATCAGCGCCTCTTCGATCTGCTGCGGGCAGATGAAGTGGATGTGGCACTCGATCCCGCCCGCCGTGAGGATGCGGCCCTCGCCCGCGATGATCTCGGTCCCCGGCCCGATGACGATGGTGACGCCGGGCTGGGTGTCCGGGTTGCCCGCCTTGCCGATGGCGACGATCAACCCGTCCCTCAGGCCGACATCGGCCTTCACGATCCCCCAATGGTCGACGATCAGCGCATTGGTGATGACGGTGTCGACCGCGCCCTCGGCGCGGCTCGCCTGGGTCTGGCCCATGCCGTCGCGGATGACCTTGCCGCCGCCGAACTTCACCTCCTCGCCATAGACCGTGAAATCCTTCTCGACCTCGATGATCAGGTCGGTATCGGCGAGACGCACCCGGTCGCCGACCGTCGGTCCGTACATCTGCGCATAAGCCGCATGGGAGAGCTTGGCCGGCATCAGAGTGTCCCCATCACCTTCTGCTGGAAGCCGTAGACGGTGCGACCGCCGCCCAGCGGCACGAGGCGGATTTCGCGCTGCTGGCCGGGTTCGAAGCGCACGGCGGTGCCCGCCGCGATGTCGAGCCGCATGCCGCGGGCCAGCGCGCGATCGAAATCGAGCGCGTCGTTGGTCTCGAAGAAGTGGTAGTGCGAGCCGACCTGGATCGGCCGGTCGCCGGTATTGGCGACGAGCAGCGTGACCGGCTCCGCGCCTGCGTTGAGGATGATGTCCCCGGCAGCGGGGAAAACCTCTCCGGGGATCATGTCTCAGGCTCCCGCGACCAGCCAGAGGCCGCCGAGCACCGTCAGCCCGCCGGCGATGCGCGCCGCGATCCGCCCGCGATGCGAGAGCGCGTTGCCGGCAAGGCCGATACCAATGCCAACCGCGTGCAGCAGCGCGGTCGCCAGCGCGAAGCCGATCATGAAGGACAGGCTTGTCGCCTCGCCGAGCTCGCCGCCATGGGCATAGCCATGGAACAGCGCGAAGAAGCCGACGACGGCCATGCCGGCCGCGACCGGGACCTGCAGCGCGACCAGCGCCAGCAGGCCGAGCACCACGACCGACGCCGCGATCGTCGGCTCAACGAAAGGCAGGCCGATGCCGGCGAGCGCGGCCGCGAAGCCGAGCATCATCGTGACGACGAAGGCGGCCGGAATCATCCAGACGGCGCGCCCGCCGACGAGGAAGGCCCAGAGGCCGACCCCGACCATCGCCAGGATATGATCCGCACCGAAAAGCGGATGCGAGAAGCCGGCGGCGAAGGAACCGTGCTCCGCCGGGTTGAGATGCGCGAAGGCCGGACTCGCGGCACCCAGACTCAGGATGAAGGCAATCGACAGTCTCTTCATGGCAGTCTCCGGCTTGTGCGATCAGCGGATCGGCAGGTTCAACGGATGGGTTCGTGGACGGTGACGAGCTTGGTGCCGTCCGGGAAAGTGGCTTCGACCTGCACATCGTGGATCATCTCGGCAACGCCTTCCATGACCTGCGCTCGGCTGACGACATGGGCGCCGGCCTCCATCAATTCGGCGACGCTGCGGCCGTCACGCGCTCCCTCGACGACGAAGTCGCTGATCAGCGCAATCGCCTCAGGATGGTTGAGCTTCACCCCCCGTTCGAGTCGGCGACGGGCGACCATGGCCGCCATGGAGATCAGGAGCTTGTCCTTCTCGCGCAGTGTCAGGTTCATGCCATCAGTCCCTAGAGTTGCCAGACCCTGGGCAGCGGCCGGCCGCCCAGGAGAAGGATGAGCAGCGGCTCCAGTCGCCGCCGGAGCGCGAGCCCGGTCTCCTCGACCAGCCGCGCCAGAAACTTGCCGTTCCAGGCGCTGGCGCCGCCGTTCGGTCCGATGATGGATCGGGCTTGATCGAGAAAACGTTCGGGCGCTGAACCGGCGAAGAGCACGGTCGCCATGGAGCGGCCCCCGGCCATGGCAGGCTGCGGCGCGAGCCGGGCGGCGATATCGCCCTCGACGCGCAGATCATCGGCGAAGATCAGGCGACCGTCGCGCCGGATGCGCCAGCGGTCGTGCAGGTGGCCGCTATGGAGAATCTCCCCCATCGCCTGCCGGCCGAAGAGGACGGCTTCGACGACCACCAGCTCGGCATCATCGACGAGATCGACGTCGAGCATGCGGGACAGGCGCCCGCCGTCGAACAGGATCGTTTCCTGCGGCAGCCACCCCAGCCGCGCGCCGGCCGAGAGCTGCAGGCGGTTGGTCACGACGGCATCGGCGCCAGTCGAACGATAGATGCGCTCGCAGGCCTGAGTAGTGATGCAGGCTGCGGCGCCGGCAGCAAGAGCCACCTCTACGCTGAATCGGTCGCCGCCGGTCAGCCCACCGGCCGTGTTGATGATGATGGCCTGCGGATCGTCGCTCCCGAGCGGACGCGGGAACCGCAGCTTCGCGCAACCCTCCTGAAACAGCCGATCGAGGCAGGTCCGGCCCTCGCGCGAACGAAAGCTGACGCTCGCCCCCCCTTGCGCGCGCTGCATCCTTGCCGGCTCAGAACTCTGGAGATCGGTTATCGCCAGCATCGCCAGGGCTGCTTTCCGTCAGGCTCGGCATTCGACGTACGATTCATCTAGACCTGAATCAGTCGCTGAACCCGCGCGCCGTCAAGCTCGCTCATCGGCCCCGACAGCACGACCTCGCCGCGGTCCATCACGAACATCGTGTCGGCGAGGTCGCGGGCGAAGTCGAAATACTGCTCGACCAGCACGATCGCCATGCCGCCCTTGCTGCGGAGATAGTCGATGGCGCGGCCGATATCCTTGATGATCGAGGGCTGGATGCCCTCGGTCGGCTCGTCCAGCACCAAGAGCCTGGGTCGGGTGACCAGCGCCCGCGCAATCGCGAGTTGCTGCTGCTGGCCACCCGAGAGGTCTCCGCCGCGCCGGCCCAGCATAGTCTTCAGCACGGGGAACAGGTCGAAGAGTTCATCCGGGACGAAGCGCTCGCGGCGCTTCAGCGGCGCAAAGCCGGTCTCCAGATTCTCCTTCACCGTCAGCAGCGGGAATATCTCCCGCCCCTGCGGCACGTAAGCGATGCCGGCCCGCGCACGATCCTCGCTGCGCAGGGCCGAGATATCCTCTCCGTCGAGGCGGATATGCCCCCCGGAAATCGGCTGATGGCCAACGATGGCACGCATCAGCGAGGTCTTGCCGACGCCGTTTCGGCCCATCACGCAGGTGACCTTGCCGGTCTCGGCGGTGACGGAGACGCGGCGCAGCGCCTGGGCGGCGCCGTAATGCAGGTTGATGGCGTCGACGGTCAGCATGAGGACTCTTTCCGCCGCATGATCTGATCGGAAAACCGGTTCCCACTTTTCCGGATCATGCTCAGCGCCCCAGATAGACTTCGACGACGCGTTCGTTGGCGCTGACATGGTCGAGCGGGCCTTCGGCCAGCACCGAACCCTCGTGCAGCACCGTGACCTTCACGCCAAGCTCACGGATGAAGCCCATGTCGTGCTCGACGACGATCACGGAATGATCCCGCGCGATCTCCTTGAGCAGCACCGCCGTCTGCGCCGTCTCGCCATCGGTCATCCCGGCGGCGGGCTCGTCGACGAGCAGGAGCTTGGGGTCCTGGGCCAGTAGCATGCCGATCTCCAGCCACTGCTTCTGGCCATGCGAGAGCGAGCCCGCGAGCCGGTCGCGCCTGTCGGCGAGGCGGATGATGCCAAGGATGTCGTCGATGCGCTTCTGCTGCGGGCTTTCCGTCTTCCAGAACAGCGTCTTGCCGACCGTGCGCTTCGACTTCAGCGCCAGCAGGATGTTGTCCTCGATCGTGTGGCTGTCGAAGACCGTCGGCTTCTGGATCTTGCGGCCGATACCGCGTTTGGCGATCGCGGCCTCGTCCAGCCTGGTCAGGTCGACCGTTCCACCGAACATCACGGTGCCAACATCGGGTTTCGTCTTGCCGGTAATGATGTCCATCATCGTGGTCTTGCCGGCGCCGTTGGGGCCGATGATGGCACGCATCTCGCCCGGCTCGATGGTCAGCGACAGGCCGCGGATGGCCTTGAAGCCGTCGAAGGAGACGCTGACGCCGTCGAGATAGAGCAGCGAGGAGGTCAGGGCGCCGGGTACGGGAGCGTTCATCGCCGTCACTCCGCCGGGGCCGGCTCGGCGGCCGGGGAGCCATCAGGCTTGCGGCGGCGTGCCCACAAGGCCTCGGCGGTGCCCAGGATGCCCTTGGGCAGGAAGAGCGTGACGACGACGAAGAGGCCGCCGAGCGCGAAGAGCCAGTAAGGCGCCATAATGCCCGAGGTTAACATGGGCTTGGCCCAGTTGACCACGACGGCGCCGAGCGCCGCTCCGACCAGCGTGCCGCGCCCGCCGACCGCGACCCAGATCACGGTTTCGATCGAGTTGGCCGGGGCGAATTCGCTGGGATTGATGATCCCGACCTGCGGCACGTAAAGCGCGCCGGCCACGCCCGCCATGCAGGCCGAGACGGTGAAGACAAAGAGCTTGAAACGGTCGACCCGGTAGCCGAGGAAGCGCGTGCGGGACTCGGCGTCGCGGATCGCGATCACGACCTTGCCGAGCTTCGAGACGACGATGCCGCGCGCGATCAGGAAGCCGGCCGCCAGCATGACGCAGGTCATGGCAAACAGCGCCGCGCGCGTCGTCTGCGCCTGGATGTTGAAGCCGAGAATGTCCTTGAAATCGGTCAGGCCGTTATTGCCGCCGAAGCCCATGTCATTGCGGAAAAAGGCCAGCAGGAGCGCATAGGTCAGCGCCTGGGTGATGATCGAGAGATAGCCGCCGGTGACGCGCGAGCGGAAGGCGAACCAGCCAAAGACGAAGGCGAGCAGGCCCGGCACGGCCAGCACCATCAGCATGGCGAAGGGGAAGGAGGAGAAGCCCCACCAGTACCAGGGCAGTTCCTGCCAGTTCAGGAAGACCATGAAATCCGGCAGGATCGGATTGCCATAGACGCCGCGCGAGCCGATCTGGCGCATCAGGTAGAGGCCCATGGCGTAGCCGCCGAGCGCGAAGAAGGCGCCGTGGCCGAGGCTCAGGATGCCGCAATAGCCCCAGACAAGGTCGAGCGAGACCGCGAGCAGTGCGTAGCAGAGGTACTTGCCCCAGAGCGACATGGTCGAGGTCGGAACATGGAAGGGCGAGGATGCCGGCAGGAGCAGGTTCGAGAGCGGCACCAGCACCGCCAGGGCCAGCAGGATCGCGAGGAAGATGCCGCCGCGCCGGTCCATGTTCTGCAGGAGGAAGCGGGTGATCATGCTTCCACCGCCCGGCCCTTCAGCGCGAACAGGCCGCGCGGACGCTTCTGGATGAAGAGGATGATGCAGACGAGCAGCGCGATCTTGCCGAGCACGGCGCCGGCATAGGGTTCGAGCAGCTTGTTGGCGACACCGAGCGTCATCGCGCCGACCAGCGTACCCCACAGATTGCCGACACCGCCGAAGACCACGACCATGAACGAGTCGATGATGTAGCTCTGGCCAAGATTGGGGCTGACATTGTCGATCTGCGAGAGCGCGACGCCGGCCAGGCCGGCAACTCCGGAACCGAGCCCGAAGGTCAGCGCGTCGATGCGGCCGGTACGGATGCCCATGGCCGAGGCCATGCGCCGGTTCTGGGTGACGGCACGCATCTGCAGACCCATGGGCGTGAGCTTAAGGATGGCGAGCAGCGCGGCGAAGACCAAAGCCGCGAAGACGATGATCCAGAGCCGGTTATAGGTGATCGCCAGGCCGCCGAGTTCGAAGGCGCCCGACATGAAGGAGGGCGCGCCAACCTCGCGATTGGTCGGGCCGAAGGCGGTACGCACCGCCTGCTGCAGGATCAGGCTGATGCCCCAGGTCGCAAGCAGCGTCTCCAGCGGGCGACCATAGAGGAACCGGATGACGCCGCGCTCGATCGCGATGCCGACCGCACCCGCGACGATGAAGGCGGCCGGCAGTGCGATCGCCAGCGACCAGTCGAACAGCCAGGGTGCGTTCGTGCGGATCAGCTCCTGCACGACGAAGGTGGTGTAGGCGCCGAGCATGACCATCTCGCCATGGGCCATGTTGATGACGCCCATGACGCCGAAGGTGATGGCGAGCCCGATGGCGGCGAGCAGCAGCACAGAGCCGAGCGAGAGCCCGTACCAGAGATTCTGCGCGGCGGCCCAGAGCTTCAGCCGGCCTTCAATGGCGGTGATCGCCTTGGCCTGGGCTTCCTTAAGGGCCGGGGTCACATCGCCCGGCAGGGCGCGCAACGTCGCGAGAGCATCCTGATCGCCACGCTCGCGCAGAACCTCGATCGCCGCAAAACGATCCAGCGGCTGCGTACCGGGCTTGGCGATCAAGATCGCGGCCTGGGCCTGACGCAGGGCGGCGAGTGCACGGAGATGGGTTTCCTTGCCGATAGCCGCCTCGACGATCGGCAGCAGGCCGGCATCGCGCGACTTGAACACGGCCTCGGCGGCTGCCGTACGCTTCGCCGGATCGGGATTGAGCAGCCCGAGGCCGCCGAGCGCGGCCTGGACCGCACGGCGCACGGCATTATTGAGGCGGACGGACTTCACATCGGCGGGAGCGGTGGACAATGTCTGCCCCGTCCGAGCATCGACGAAGCCGCCGGCCGCCGTCTTCACGGCCACGCCACCGGGACCGGCGAGCAGGCGCCCGTCGCTTAAGGCTTCGACGATCAGCGCCGCATTCGGGTGGGCCGTCGAAACGAGAACCTCGATCGCGCGGGAGGTGTCGGAATAGCTGTCGGCGGCAAGCCGCGTGAAGGCTTCATCAGTGGTCTGCGCGAAGGACGCGACCGAGGCCGCAACCAGCGCGACGAGGATGATGAGTCCATGCTTCAGGCGGTGCAAGATCGGCATCGATCCGGTTCGCATTGCGGCTGGTGGTTGCTCGGAAAAGCCATGCCGCAGCGCGGCGAATGGAGGGCGGCCG
>JAEWKP010000250.1 GCA_023393655.1 Pseudomonadota bacterium
CCGCGGCGAAATCGGTCGCGGCGGTGCCGGCCGGCACGATCACCACATCGTCCTGCGGCTTGATTCCGAGACGCCCTGCAAGCGCGGCGAGATCGGCGAGCGGCGGCAGCATGCCCGGCGCATTGCCGATCTTCGCCCGCCAGCCATCGGCGGCGTAGTCGGAATGGACCGCGCCGGGAATGTGTCCGGCTTCGAAGGCCTCCCGGGCGCCGTCGGCAGCGGTGCGGATATCGACGATGACGAGGTTCTCGTCACCGAGCCGTGCGGCCAGCGCGTCCGGCGAGATCAGTCCTGCGAATTCAGCCCTGCTCATTCAGCGGCCTCCTTGTGCAATTCGTCGATCACCTCGAGGCTGTAGCTCATCTCGGCGGTCGCCCCGAGCATGATCGAAGCCGAACAGTATTTTTCCTTCGACAATGTGACGGCCCGCTCCGCCTTGGCCTGGGACAGGCCCTTGCCGGTGATGCGATAGGCGAGGTGGATCTTGGTGAAGACCTTGGGATCGGTCGTCGCGCGCTCGGCCTCGACATCGACCTCGCAGCCGGTGATGTTCTCCCGGCCCTTCTTGATCATCCCGACGACATCGAAAGCGGTGCAGCCGGCGAGCCCGATCAGCAGCATCTCCATCGGCCGGATGCCGAGATTGCGCCCGCCATATTCCGGCGCGCCATCCATGATCATGGCGTGCCCGCTGCCGGACTCGCCCATGAAGGCCATGCCATCAACCCATTTCGCGCGTGCTTTCATCGCGATCTCCTGTCCGGATCGAGCACCGGTTGCCGAGGTGGCTGCCGGATTCGCCCGGGAGGCTAGGGCATCGCGCTGGAAAGGGGAATCCGGTTTTCGCGGTCGCCCGATGCGCGAGATTGCGGGATCAGGCGGCGGCGAACAGATTGCCGTGGGTGATGCGGAGCCTGATCCGTTCGCCGATTGCCGGGGCGACCTGGCTGGCGAGATCGACCTCGAGCCGCTTCTTCAGCCCCTCGACCGCGACCTCCGCCCGGCGCAGGGGCCCATTGCGGCGCAGATGCTCGACCGTGCCGGGCAGGGCCAGCGGCGTCTCGTCGACGATGCGCAGGTGCTGCGGTCGGACATAGAGCGAGGCCGGGCCGCCCTGGTTCTGCGACAGTCCGCCCAGAACCGGCCGGTCGCCGAAGAAGGCCTGGCTGCCGACCACCTTGACGGGCAGCTTGTTCACCTCGCCCAGGAATTCGCAGATGAAGGGCGTCGCCGGGTGGTCGTAGACGTCGTCGGCCGAGCCGACCTGCTCGATGCGGCCCTCGTTGAGGATCGCGACGCGGTCGGCGAGTTCCAGCGCTTCTTCCTGGTCGTGGGTGACGAAGACGGTGGTGTGGCCGGTGCGGCCATGCAGCTCTCTGAGCCACGCGCGCAAATCCTTGCGAACCTTGGCGTCGAGCGCGCCGAACGGTTCGTCGAGCAGCAGTACGCGCGGCTCGATGGCGAGCGCGCGGGCGAGCGCGACGCGCTGGCGCTGGCCGCCCGAGAGCTGGCTCGGATAGCGCTTCTCCAGCCCCGGCAGCTGAACGAGTTCGAGCAGGTCGCCAACGCGCTTGCGGATATCCTCGTTGCTCGGGCGTTCGCGGCGCGGCCGGGACTTCAGCCCGAAGCTGATATTCTCGGCGACGTTCATCGTCTTGAACAGCGCATATTGCTGGAAGACGAAACCGATGCGGCGCTCGCGCAGCGAGAGATCGCGCGTATCGGTCTCGCCGAACAGCACGCGGCCGCGATCGGCCTCCTCCAGCCCGGCAATCAGGCGCAGCAGTGTGGTCTTGCCCGAGCCGGAAGGGCCGAGCAGCGCCACCAGCTCGCCCGGCTGGATATCGAGCGAGACGCCGCGCAGCGCCGGGAAGTTCTCGAAGCGTTTTTCGATGGTCTCGATGATGACGGCGACCGACATGGCGAGAAATCCTTCGTCTGTGGGTCAGTGACGGCGGCTGGCGGCGATCGCATCGCCGTAGCGCCATTCCAGCAGGGACTTGAGCACGAGGGTGACAAGCGCCAGTCCCGCCAGCAGCGAGGCCACCGCGAAGGCCGCGGCGCCCATGTACTCGTTGTAGAGAATCTCGATATGCAGCGGCATCGTGTTGGTCAGGCCGCGGATCTTGCCCGAGACCACGGCGACCGCGCCGAATTCGCCCATCGCACGGGCGTTACAGAGCAACACGCCGTAGAACAGGCTCCATTTCACGTTCGGCAGCGTCACCGCGAAGAACACGCGCCAGGGCGAGGCGCCGAGCGTCAGCGCCGCCTCCTCGTCGGCCGAGCCGAGCGACTGCATATGCGGGATCAGCTCGCGCGCCACGAAGGGGAAGGTCACGAAGACCGTGGCGAGGATCAGGCCGGGCAGGGCGAAAACGATCTTCAGGTCGTTGGCCTGGAGCCACGGCCCGAGATAGCCCTGCGCGCCGAAGAGCAGCACGAAGACGAGGCCGGAGATCACCGGCGAGACCGAGAAGGGCAGGTCGATCAGGCTGATCAGCAGGTCCTTGCCGCGGAATTCGAACTTGGCGACGGCCCAGGCAGCGGCAATGCCGACGACGATGTTGAACGGCACCGCGATCGCAGCGACCAGCAATGTCAGCCGGATTGCCGCCAGCGCGTCGGGCTCGGTGATCGCGGCGCGATAGGCCTCCCAGCCCTTGGCGGCGGCCTCGATGAAGACCGTGACCAGCGGCAGGAGCAGGAAGAGCAGCAGGAAGGCGAGCGAGATCGCGATCAGCGCGATCTGCACGATGGGGCTCTCGCCGCGCGCCCGGCTGGCGCTGCGAGGCGGCGCGGCGGCCGCGGAGGGCAAGGTGGCGTCAGACATCGCCGAACCTCCGGCGGGCGCGGGCCTGGATCAGGTTGCCGGCGAGGATCAGGGCGAAGGAGATCAGCAGCATCATCGTCGCCACCACGGCCGCGCCAGCATAGTCGAACTGCTCCAGCCGGATCACGATCAGCAGCGGCGCGATCTCGGAGATCATCGGCACATTGCCGGCGATGAAGATCACCGAGCCGTATTCGCCGACCGCCCGCGCAAAGGCGAGCACGAAGCCGGTCATCAGCGCCGGCAGGACCTGCGGCAGGATCACCCGGAAGATCGTGCGGAAGCGGCTGGCGCCGAGCAGCGCGGCGGCTTCCTCGACATCGCTCTGCAGCTCCTCCAGCACGGGCTGGACGGTGCGCACCACGAAGGGCAGACCGATGAAGATCAGCGCCACCATGACGCCGAGGGGCGTATAGGCGACCTTGCCGTCGAAGCCGAAGGAGAGACCGGTGAAGGGAATGGTCAGCTTGAAGGCGAGCGGCGCCAGCAGCGAGCCGACCCAGCCATTCGGCGCGTAGATCGCGGCAAGCGAGATGCCGGCCACTGCCGTCGGCAGGGCGAAGGGCAGGTCGACAGCCGCATCGATCAGCCGCCGGCCGGGAAACTCGTAGCGCACCAGCACCCAGGCCAGGATCAGCCCGAAGACGGCGTTGACGAGCGCGGCGAACAGGGCGGCGGTGAAGGAGAGCTTGAGTGCGGCCAAGGTGCGCGGAGAGGTTGCCACCGCCCAGATATCGGCCGGGCCGGCGCTGGCGGCCTTGAGGAACAGTGCCGCCAGCGGGATCAGCACGATCAGCGACAACGCCGTCACGGTGATGCCGAGCGCCAGGCCCAAGCCAGGCAGGATGCTCGGCTCGCGCCAGCGGAAGGTCGTCGTCGCCGCCGTCATGGACAGGCCCTCAGCGTGCCGGCTTGTAGAGCTGGTCGAAGGTGCCGCCATCGCCGAAATGGGTCGGCTGCGCCTTCTTCCAGCCGCCGAACACCTCGTCGATCGTCACCAGCTCGACCTTGGGGAAATTGGCGACGTCCTTGCTGTCGGCGGCCTCTGGATTGCGCGGGCGATAGAAGTTCCGGGCGATGATCGCCTGCGCCTTCGGGGTGTAGAGGAACGCCAGATAGGCCTGCGCCTGCTCGCGGGTCTTCTTGGTGTCGACATTGGCATCGACCAGCGCGACCGGCGGCTCGGCCAGGATCGACAGGCTCGGCACGACGATGTCGAACTTGTCGGCGCCGAATTCCTTGAGCGCCAGGAAGGCCTCGTTTTCCCAGGACAGGAAGACGTCGCCGATGCCGCGCTGGGTGAAGGTCGTGGTCGCGCCGCGTGCGCCGGTGTCGAGCACGGGGACATTGGCGAGCAGCTTGCCGATATAGTCGCGGATCTTCGCGTCGTCCTTGTTGAAGGCCTTCTCGGCATAGGCCCAGGCGGCGAGATAGTTCCAGCGCGCGCCGCCGGAGGTCTTCGGGTTCGGCGTGACGATCTGCACGCCCGGCTTCACCAGGTCGCCCCAGTCCTTGATCGCCTTGGGATTACCCTTGCGGACGAGGAAGACGATCGTCGAGGTATAGGGCGAGGAATTGTGCGGCAGGCGCTTCTGCCAGTCGAGCGGCAGCTTCTTCGAGCGCTCGGCCACGGCATCGATATCGCCGGCCAGAGCCAGCGTCACCACATCGGCGTTGAGCCCGTCGATCACGGTGCGGGCCTGCGCGCCGGAGCCGCCATGGGACTGGCGGATCGTGCTGATCTTCTTGTCCGGATGCTTCGCGTTCCATTCGGCGATGAAGGCCGCGTTGATCTCGCGATAGAGCTCGCGGGTGGGGTCATAGGAGACGTTGAGGAGCTCGGTCTGGGCGCGTGCACCGGCGACGACGCCGAAGCAGAGGCTGAAGGCCCCTAGAACCAGTCCGGCCCGGAGGAGGCGGCTATAAGCAGGTCGCGTCATGTCAGGGCTCCGTTGGTTCACGGCAAGGCTTGGTAAGGCCTTGATCCGTTCTGAATAACAAACGAAACGTACTGAATTATCGGCCTCGCCTCAATGACCTGGCGCAATGAGCGCCTTTCAAATTGCGGCGCCGGAGGAGAAAACGCATCTCCGGCGATGGCGTTCCACCCGGCGACAATGCCGGGCCGCTATCAGGCCCGGCGGCGGCCCTCGGTCAGATTCTCAGCGGAAAGCGCCGGGCCGAACGCATGGCCGAGCAGGACGAGGACCGGTCCGTTCGCCGGCAGTTCGCCGAGCCGTTCGGGCAGCTCTGCGATGGTCGCGGCGACGCGCCTCTCGTCGGGGCGTGTGGCGGCGAGCACGGCGACGGCCGGGGTCTGCGGATCGAGCCCGGCGGCGATGGCGCGCTCGCGGAAGCCGGGCAGGGTGGCGCGCGCCATGTAGATCACGGTCGAGGCAGCCGGGTCCGCCATCGCCCGCCAGTCGAGATCATCCGGCAGTTCGCCCTTGCGCGAATGGCCGGTGACGAATTGCAGGCGCTGCGCATGGTCGCGATGGGTCAGCGACAGGCCGAGCGAGGCAGCCGCGCCCTGCGCCGCCGAGATGCCCGGCACGAGCGCTACGGGCACGCCGGCCGCCTGGCAGGCCTCGATCTCCTCGCCGGCGCGGCCGAAGATGCCGGGATCGCCGCCTTTCAGGCGCACGACATGTTTGCCCTGGACGGCCAGCGAGACGATCAGCGCGTTGATGTCGCCCTGCTTCACCGAAGGGCCATAGCCGGTCTTGCCGACCAGCATGCGCTTCGCCTCGCGCCGCGCCAGTTCGAGCACGCCGGGCGAGACGAGATCGTCATAGAGGATGATGTCGGCGCTCTGCAGGGCGCGGATCGCCTTCAGCGTCAGCAGTTCCGGGTCGCCCGGGCCGGCGCCGACCAGCGTGACGCGCCCCTTGCCGTCGTGAGTGGCTTCGATCCTGGAGAGCTTCGCGAAAAGCTCGGCCTCGTCATCAAGGTTCGGCGCGCGCTCCGGCTCCGCCATGGCCTTGCCGGCGAAGAGTTCCCAGAAGCTGCGCCGCAGCGCGAACGGAAGCTCGCGCGCCTGAACCGAAGGGCGCCAGTCAGCGGCGGCCTGTGCCCAGTTCTTCAAGCCAGCTGGCAGCAGCGCCTCGATCTTGGTGCGGATCGCCTGTCCGAAGACCGGCGCGGCACCATCCGTAGAGACGGCCACGATCAGCGGCGAGCGGTTGACCAGCGCACCGAAGGCGAAATCGCAATGCTCGGGCTTGTCGACGATATTGACCAGCACGCCCGCCTGCCGCGCCGCCGCGACGAAGGCGCGCACCGCATCGACATCGTCGAGATCGGCGACGGCGATGGCGGCGTCGGTAAGATCGTCCGCCTGCCACGCCCGTTCGTGCACATGGACACGGCCGCCGGCTTCGTCTCGCGCCAGTCCTGCGAACAGCGCCTTCTCACCATCGGCGAAGACATGCAGCTCCGCCCCGGTTGCCGCGAGCAATTCAGCCTTCCACAACGCGCCCTCGGTCCCGCCGGCGAGCACGACCTTGCGCCCCTCCAGCTTGTGGAAGAGCGGCAGTGTCGCCAGCGGCTCGATGCGGGCCGCGGTGGGTTCGGGCAGTCTTTCGGTCATCGGGTCGTCGCTACGGCCTTCTCGTCTGCCGCACTGCGCTCGGTCCCCGCCGGTGGCGCGAACAGCCACAGCGCGGCCAGTGTCAGGATGATAAGGCGAAAGCAAAGATCGAACCAGCGCCCGCGTGCCTCGCTCGTCGTCGATCGGGGGAACAAGGACTCCGACTCGGTATCCAGGCGATCCTCATCGATGCCCGTGGCAGTGCGGCGGGGTTCGATCGAGCCATGGGTCGCGGTCGAGATCGCCATGCCTCACTCCGCTGCGACGGGCGCGGCGGCTCTCGCCGCCCGACGCCGGTCGAGGACGTTGCGGCCGCTTTCGCCATAGCCGCGCTGGTAGGTCGCGCTGAACGAAGCCTTGGCCTGCAGCCATTGCGGCACCGGCTGGCGCGCGGCGTTTGCCTCCGGCAATTCGATCGTGTCGAAGCCGCAGGACAGGGCGTAGGCGAACTGGTCGGCGATCAGCGGGCCGCTCGCGCGGACCTCGCCCGCGAAGCCCGTCCGCCGGATCTGGCGAGCCAGGCTGAAGCCGCGCCCATCCGAGTAAGCGGGAAAGGCGATGGCGACGAGTGCCAATCGTGGCAGGAAGGGCGCGAGTTCGGCGAAGGGCACGTTGTTGGGGATGAGCACGCCGATCACCTGCTCGGGCTCCTGCGTGTCGAGCGCCTCGACGAGCACCTCCCAGGGCACGATTGCGGCCGGGATATTGCCGATCGCGGCACCTTCGCTGCGGGTCCAGCGGTCCTCGGCGCTTCCGATCCGGTCAAGCAGCGGCACGGGCGGTCTCCTGGAAAGCGGCCTTGAACGGCGCGAGGCCGATGCGGCGGACATTGTCGATGAAGCTTTCGCCATCGCTGCGGGCAGCGAGATAGACGGAAACGATCCGCTCGATCGCGTCAGGGACCTCCTCGGCGGCTAGGCCGGGGCCCAGAATTTCGCCGATCGCGGCATTCTCGGTGGCGTCGCCGCCGAGCGTGATCTGGTAGGATTCGATGCCGCGCTTCTCCAGGCCGAGAATGCCGATATGGCCGACATGGTGATGACCGCAGGCGTTGATGCAGCCGGAGATCTTGATGCCGAGCGGCCCGATCTCGCGCTGACGGGCCTCGTCGGCGAAGCGGCTCTGGATCGCCTGCGCGATCGGGATCGAGCGGGCCGTCGCCAGCGCGCAATAATCGAGGCCGGGGCAGGAGATGATGTCGGTGACGAGCCCCACATTCGCTGTGGCCAGGCCCGCCTCGCCGAGGGCCTGCCAGATCGCGTAGAGGTCGCGCTGGCGGACATGCGGCAGCACGAGGTTCTGCGCATGGGTGACGCGCAATTCGTCGAACGAATAGCGTTCGGCCAGGTCGGCGACGCGGCGCATCTGCTCGCTGGTCGCGTCGCCCGGCGCCTGGCCGACCGGCTTCAGCGAGATCGTCAGCGCCGTATAGCCCGGCGCCTTGTGCGGGACGGTGTTGACCTCGACCCAGCGGGCGAAGGCGGGGTTCGCGGCCTTCGCCGCTTCCAATGTGTTGCTGACGGCCGGCAGCACGTGGTAGCGCGGCGGCGCGAAATAGGGGGCGATGCGCGCGACCTGTTCCGGATCGGCATTGATCGAGGGGCCGTCGAGCTGCGCGAATTCGGCCTCGACCCGGCGGGTGAATTCCTCGGCGCCGATCTCGTGGACGAGGATCTTGACGCGCGCCTTGTATTTGTTGTCGCGCCGGCCTTCGAGATTGTAGACCCGCATGATCGCCTCGAGATAGGCGAGCAGATCCTTCTTCGGCAGGTAGTCGCGCACCACCTTGCCGATCATCGGCGTGCGGCCGAGCCCGCCGCCGACGCTGATCTCGTAGCAGGTCTCGTGCGTGTCGGGATGGCGGCGCAGGCGCAGGCCGATATCGTGGGCCTTGATCACGGCGCGGTCAGCCTCGGCACCCGTCACCGCGATCTTGAACTTGCGCGGCAGGTAGCTGAATTCGGGATGGGCCGAGGACCATTGCCGGATCAGCTCGGCGGTCGGGCGCGGGTCCTCGATCTCGTCCTGCGCGACGCCGGCGAAATGGTCGGCCGTGACGTTGCGGATGCAGTTGCCGGAAGTCTGGATGCAATGCATCTCGACATCGGCGAGCAGGCCGAGGATGGCCGGCACGTCGCGCAGCTTCGGCCAGTTGAACTGCAGGTTCTGGCGCGTGGTGAAATGGCCGTAGCCGCGGTCATAACGCTCACCGATCAGCGCGAGCTGGCGCAGCTGCCGCGAGTTCAGCGTCCCATAAGGCACGGCGATCCGCAGCATATAGGCGTGGAGCTGGAGATAGACGCCATTCTTGAGCCGCAGCGGCTTGAACTCGTCCTCGGTCAGCGAGCCGTCGAGCCGGCGCGTCACCTGGTCGGTGAACTGGGCCACCCGCTCCCGGACGAAACGCTCGTCGAATTCGTCGTAACGATACATGGGTCAGCCCTTCGGCGCGGAGGCGATGCCTTCACCGGCCTGCTTGCCGAGATCGGGACGATTGCTGGGTCCGAGCGTCTTGAAGCGCTCGCGGAAATGGCGGGGCACCGGGCTGCCGCTCTCGATGGCGACGTCGACGAGATAGGCGTCGACGACGGTGTTGCCTCGCAGTTCGGCGGTGGCGAAGGCTTCGAGCCGATCGGCCGCCGCATCATCGGCCGCGACCAGTGCCAGCGCCGGATCGCGCGTCCAGGCCAGAGGGCCGGCGCCATCGACGAAGGCGAAGACGACATCGCCGTCGAGGAGGTCGTTGGCGAGAAGGATCCCCGGCAGGGGAACGCGTTTCGCTGCGGCGGCCATCACGCGGCCTCCGCGAGCGTCAGCGTCAGCCCGTCCAGTTCGTCCGCCCAGATGATCTGGCAGGAGAGGCGCGAGGTCGCCTCGATCAATGGCAACTCGTCGAGCGCGTCGATTTCCTCGTCGCGCGGCTCGGGCAACTTCCCGGCCCATTCCTGCGCGACGATGACATGGCAGGTGCCGCAATCGCAGGAGCCGCCGCAGACGCCCTCGATTCCGACCTTGTAGTCGCGCAGGATTTCCATGACCCGCCAACCTTCCACGGCTTCGAGTTCATGGCTCCGGCCCTGTCGATCGATGACGTTCAGAACTGCCACGATAACGCCCATCCCCGTTCGGTCTTTCGAACAGGGATTTTACGCTACAGGCGGGTTTCAGCTCAATTCACATCAGGTAGTCGGTTTTTTCGAATTATCCTGACAGCAGAGTAGAATTATCCCAGGGAGCGGCTTTTCGGCGGATCTGCCGCAAATTTGTGCCATTCGGGCAACTTCGCGCGCCACGCCGCGAGACCGCCCGAATGCAGGCCGTATGTCAGGCGCTTTTCAGGATCGTTTCGACGATGTCCTGCACATCGAACGCTTCACGCAGCGTCGCGAGGTGATGCGGTTCGCCGCGGGTGAGCTTGGCCACGCCTTCGAGCTGCCGGCGCAGCGCCAGCGGGCGCGCTTCGTTCTGGGACAGCGCTTCCGGATCGGCCTCCCAGCGGCCATCGGGAAGGCGGCGCTCGGCGCGCGACCAGTCGCACAGCCGGACGGCGCCCTTATCCCCCTCCAGCGTCCAGATGTTATGGTCGTCCTTGGTGGTCGTGCCGACGCTGCCCTTCAGAACGACAGGCAATGTGCCCGCGGTCAGCGTTGCCTCGATCCGACGCTCGCTCTTGCCGGTCTCGGGGTAGGCGGCCTTAGCGGAAAGCCCGGCAAAGGGCCCGGCGATTCGACGGGTCAAGAACAGGAAATGCGAGACGACCTCGCGGGTGAAGCCGCCCTGCGCCGTGCGGTCGAGCCAGCCGGCGGCATCGACCTGCCAGGAGCGCGGCCAGTTCGCGAAGGCGACCTCGATCGAAACGCGCTGCGGCGTGCCGACGGCACCCGCGTCGATCCATTCGCGCAAACGCGCGACCGCAGGCGAGGAGGCGAAGGGGAAGTTCACCGCACCGCGATCGCCGGCCTCGCCGACGAAGGCCCGGGCGTCGTCGACATCGACCGCGAGCGGCTTCTCGCAGAACACCGCCTTGCCGGCAGCGAGCGCCGCACGGGCATGACCGAGATGGGAGGAGGGCGGCGAAGCGATATAGACGCAGTCGCTCGCCGCGATCAGGGCCGCGGCGTCCGGCTGATGCGCCACAGAGGGCAGTACGGAGCCAATCCGCGCCATCGCCTCGGTGGAAGGGTCCCAGATGCCGGCGACGCGCAGCGCCGTCGCGGGCTGGTCCAGCGCCGCGCGCAGCATGCGCTCGCCCATGATGCCGCCGCCGATGAGGCCAAGAGAAATCGGGGTTGCGCTCATAGGTCACTCGCTCGCCAGAAGCCGGGCCGCTTGCGCTGGCCCTTTCGAATATCCGGTCGGTCTCGGGTTAAGATTAACTGCCGGCATGAGTTGAAAGCAGCGCGGCCGCCGGTCCATATCGTCGCCCGCGTACGATGCAGTCACGCACCCAGGCGAAGCATGATCCGGCACTACCGTTCCCTTCCGAGCGCAGCCGATATCCTGAACCGGAACGGCGGTGAAGGCCCCGGCTTCAATGCGATGCGCCTGATCCTGTCGCTGACCATCCTGGCGGTGCATTCGGGCTGGGTCGCGGGCGCCGATACCAGCCGCGACTGGGAAGGGCTGCACGGCATCTTCCTGATGAGCCTGGTGCCGGCCTTCTTCGCGCTCAGCGGCTTCCTGGTGACCGGCAGCGCGCTGCGGACCGACGCGGTGCGGCCCTTCATCACCCTGCGCGCCATCCGCATCGTGCCGGCGCTCTTCGTCGAGATCACCCTGTCGGCGCTGGTGCTCGGCCCGTTGCTGACGACCTGGCTGCTGCGCAACTACGTCGCCGATATCCGCTTCTGGGAGTATTTCGGCAATATCGTCGGGCGCATCCGCTTCGAATTGCCAGGCGTTTTCGAGAGCAATCCGGTCGCCGGCGTGGTCAACCAGAATCTCTGGACGCTGAAGCCGGAATTCTACTGCTATATCCTGATGGCGATCATGATCGCAGTCGGCATTCTGCACCGCCGGCTGCTCTTTGCGGCACTCACGGTCGCGGTCATCCTCGGCGCCACCGTGGCCGCCTTCAAGGTCGGCTTCGGCGTCACCGAGGGCAACTATCACTGGACCGTCGTGGTCTTCTATTTCCTGGTCGGCTGCCTGTATTTCCAGTGGCGCGAGCATGTGAAGATTCACTGGCTGCTCTTCGTTGCGGCGCTGCTGGCCTCGGTCGCCCTGATGGCTGCGCCGCGCCAATACGCCTTCTTCGTGCCGCCTTTCCTGACCTATTGCGTGGTCTATCTCGGCCTGCTGCCGCTGCACCTGCCGGCGCGGATCAAGAAGCTCGACGTCTCCTACGGCATCTATCTCTACGGCTTTCCGATCCAGCAGGCGATCGTCAGCCAGACCGATTTCGCCCATGGCAATGGACCGCTGCTCTTCGCCATTTCGGCGCCGATCGTCATCGCCTTCGCGCTGGTGTCGTGGCTGTGGATCGAGAAGCCTTTCCTCAAGGTGAAGCCCTACGTGCTCGGCCAGAAGCAATGGCGTAAGAACAAGACGTCGGCGCTCGCTCCAGCGGAGTAAGTCGCAGCCGTCAGGACGCCTTCGCCCGCATCCGCGCGGCGAGGCCGAGCCCCATTACCGCCATGGCGAACAGCACCCAGAGCGGATCGGCGCGGTTGAGCGGGAAGGTCTCGAGCATCCCGACATAGGTCATGAAGATCAGGACCATGGCGAAGAGATCGGCCAGGTTGCGGTTCGCCGGGATCTGGCGGCTGCGCATGTAGTCGATCAGCGGCCGCCCCATCAGCAGCCAAATCACAAGCGCGGCGCCCGGCAGGCCGAAGGTCAGCGCCGCATCGAGATAGCTGTTATGGCCCGAGCCGATGCCGCGGATATCCCAGCTCGCCTCGTAATTCTCCTCGAAGCCGGTGACGGCCGGCGTCTGCCAGAAGCTGGCATAGCCGTAGCCGAGCCAGGGCTTCTCGGCGATGCGCTGCAGGGCGAATTTCCAGATCTCGTCGCGGCCGGTGAAGGTCGGATCCGAGATCAGCGCCTTGAGCATGGCATTAAGTGTCGGCGACATCACCGAGCCGACGGTCAGCGCCGCGATCAGCGCGACCAGCACGACATGGACCAGAACCGCGAGCCCCGGTCGCCCGGTGACGCGCGCCAGCGTGACCACGCCGATGGCGAGCGGCAGGAAGCCCATCGTCGTCTTCGAGCCGCTATTGAGCACGAAGAGCAGGCCCAGCGCCATGACGATCGCGCCGCGCCAGCGCAGGCCGCTGCGCCAGCCATAGATGCCGATCATCGCCACGATCGAGAAGACCGGGGCGGCGAAGTTCTTGTGCGCGAGATGCCCGCGCCAGTCGCCGGCATGGACGCCCTCGGCGCCCTCCGAACCGTGGACGGCCAGATGCGGCGCCACGACGAGCATGGCGTAGACCAGCAGCAGCAGCACGAGACAAGCATTCACCGCCGCCACCGCGAAGCTGCGCTCGTTGCGCGGCAGCACGAGCACGCCGGCGACGACGATCATCACGATCGCGGTGAGCAGCAGGCCGCGCCACGACGCCGTCGGATCGAGCGATTGCGCGATCGAGAGCGCCGCAACGCCGAAGACGACGGCCCAGCGACCAAAGCCGAGCCGCGCCAGCACCTCGCGTTGCGCCAGCCCCAGCATCGCCGCGAGAAAGACGAGGCCGAGCCCGAACCAGCCGATCTGGTTGACGATATTGCCGGTCGATTCGCCCGGCGCCGTCTGCTCCGGCACGCCGGCAAAGGGCTGCAGCGACAGCATCAGGATGAACAGCCCGCAGCCGGACAGGATGCCGCCGAGCAGGCCGGGCTCGGCCGCGGATCGGGATTTGTCGCTGATGGTCGAGCCGTGGACGCTGTCGCTCATGGATGTTTCGCGGCCGTCTTCGGAAAGCCCGCCGATGCGGCGAGCCGAGCGCGAACGCACCATAGGCGCGGAATCTTAAGGGCGTCTCACCGCCTCGCCGCCGCCGCCCATGACAGTGACGCAGGCCCACCGCCACGCCGCGCGGTTGACGCTTCCCGCAGCGCTGCCCCATGACACGGGCTTCGACCAAGGAGGCCCGCCCCATGAAAGCCGTCGTCTACGAAGCCTTCGGGCAGGCCCCCGAGCTGCGCATCCTGCCGGACCCGACGCCGGAGCCGCACAGCGTCATCATCAAGGTCGAGGCGACGGGCCTCTGCCGCAGCGACTGGCACGGCTGGGTCGGCCACGATCCCGATATCCGCCTGCCGCATGTGCCGGGCCATGAGCTGGCCGGCGTCATCGCCGCGGTCGGCCGCAGCGTCGTGCGCTTCCGCGAGGGCGACCGCGTCACCGTGCCCTTCGTCTCGGGCTGCGGCTCCTGCCCGCAATGCCATTCCGGCAACCAGCAGGTCTGCGATGACCAGTTCCAGCCCGGCTTCACCCATTGGGGCTCGTTCGCGGAATATGTCCGCATCGACCGGGCCGATTTCAACCTCGTGCGGTTGCCCGAGGAAATCGATTTCGCCACCGCCGCCAGCCTCGGCTGCCGCTTCGTGACCTCGTTCCGCGCCGTGGTCGACCAGGGTAAGGTCACGGGCGGGCAATGGGTTGCCGTCCATGGCTGCGGCGGCGTCGGCCTCTCGGCGATCATGATCGCCAACGCACTCGGCGCCAATGTCGTCGCGGTCGACATCTCCGACGATAAATTAAAGCTCGCCCGCGATGTCGGCGCCGCGGTGACGATCAACGCCAGAACCCAGCCCGATGTCGTTGCCGCCGTGCGTGACGCGACCGGCGGCGGCGCCCATGTCTCGCTCGATGCGCTCGGCCACCCCCAGACCTGCTTCAACTCGGTGGCGAACCGGCGCAAGCGCGGCAAGCATATCCAGGTCGGGCTGCTGCGGGCGGAGCAGGCGACGCCGCCGATCCCGATGGCGCAGGTCATCGCCCACGAGCTCGAAATCCTCGGCAGCCACGGCATGCAGGCGCATCGCTATGGCGCGATGCTCGACATGATCAGCGCCGGCAAGCTCACGCCGCAGCAGCTCGTCGGCCGCCGCATCGATCTCGCCGAAGCGATCCCCGCCCTGATGGCGATGGACCGCTTCGAGGGCACCGGCGTGACGATCATCGACCGGTTCTGACGGCGCCCATACC
>JAEWKP010000254.1 GCA_023393655.1 Pseudomonadota bacterium
TGTTCCTCGGTGCGCTTCGACAGGTCGTCGGCGCCCATGTTGATCTCGCGCGCGGCGAGGCCGACATCGGCCGAGGTCGTCTGGATCGTCGCGACCGTGTCCGAGAGGCGATCCACCGTCTCGTTGATCGCGCCCTTCAGGTCGGCGAAGCGGCCGCGATAGGCCGTCTCGACCCGGTTGGTCAGGTCCCCGCCCGCAATCGCGGACAAAGCCCCGGCGAATTCCGTCGTCGCGCCGTCGACAACCGCGTTGATCTCGTTGATGCCGGCCACCAGCCGCTGCATCTGCTCGTCGGCATCCTCGATCTGCAGGCGCGCGGAGAAATCGCCGGCCGCAGCCGCGGCGACGACCTCGCCGACATCCGAGACCACCGCCTCCATCGATTGCGCCCGGGCGAGGCGCGCGGCTGCCGCGGCCCGTTCCTGTTCCTGCAGCAGGGCGACCTGCTCGGTGCTCTGGCGCAGCACGGATACGGCGCGGGCCATCGTGCCGATCTCGTCCCCGCGCTGGGCATGAGGCACGTCGATGCGGGTATCGCCTGCGGTCAGCTTCTCCATGACCCGGCTGAGATCCAGGATCGGCCGGGTGATCGAGCGCTGAGCGAAGATGAGCGCGACACCGACCGAAACCAGCAGCGTCGTCAGCAGCACGATCGGCATCAGCCACTGGACCTGCCGGGTAAAGGTGGTCGCCTCGGCGCTTACGGCGATGCTGGCCTTCTCGACGCGCTGGCTGAAATTGATCAGCAGGTCGTTCAGGGCCTTGCGGTTGGAGCGGTTGGCTTCGTTGTTGCCCTGCTCGTTGGCAGCTGCCGGTGAAACCTCGCGGCCCAGCCGGGCCGTCTCGGCCCGGAAGGTGATGAATCCCTCGACCGCCTTGGCGATCTGGTCGACGACAGCGCGTTCTTCCGGCGGCGCGACCTTCTGCAGATCGGCGGAGAATTTGCGCAGCGTCGGGAAGCGATCCTCGATGCCCTTGGCGAAAGGCTCGGCCTCCTTGCTCGTCTTTGCCATGTAGACGCCGCGTGAATCCATCACCACCGCGGTGACCACGCCGTTGATGCGTTGGGTCAGCAAAGCGACATTGCCCTGGATTTCAGAGCGGGTGTTGAGGTCGTCAGCCTTGTATAGCCCATACAGACTGATGATCGCGGACAGGATGGCCCCGCCGGCGACGATGGCCAGCATGGCTAGGATTTTCAGCCGGATGGATTTCATGAATGACGCCCCAAGCGGCTTCCCCCACAATGGAAACCGTTCCAAATTCTGACCTTTGGGCGTTAATGATAAAAAACTGCTTAAAAGCTTAAGGAGATGAAAATTCTCTGTTTTTCTGCCAAAGCTTAAACGCAGCGAAAGGACTCGCCCGCAGCAGGATCGAACTGATCCTTGGCAGGGCTTTCCGGCCCTGTCGAAAGCTGTCGGTCGTCTTCGCGAGGACGGCATGACTCAAGGGAAGGGTCCGCCTTCCGCCAAACGACGTGCCAGGGTGGCATGGCGGCTTGCCCCTTGATAGAGCGGCCTCGCCTGAACATGTTTGACGTGACCCGCCGCCCCGTCTCGATTTCCGGTTAGCCATCTCATGTCCGAAAACAGCAATGCCCCCGTCATGCACGCCACCACCATCCTGATGGTGCGCAAGGGCGGGCGCGTCGTTATCGGCGGCGACGGCCAGGTCTCGCTCGGCCAGACCATCATGAAGGGCAATGCCCGCAAGGTCCGCCGCCTCGCCAAGGGGGAGGTGATCGCGGGCTTCGCCGGCGCGACCGCCGATGCCTTCACCCTGTTCGAGCGCCTCGAGAAGAAGCTGGAGCAATACCCGACCCAATTGCTGCGTGCCTGTGTCGAACTCGCCAAGGACTGGCGCACCGACCGCTATCTGCGCCGTCTCGAAGCCATGCTGCTCGTCGCCGACAAGCAGGTCTCGCTTCTGATCTCGGGCACCGGCGACGTGCTGGAGCCGGAGGCGAGCGAGCACGGCGCGGTGATGGCGATCGGCTCCGGCGGTAATTACGCGCTCTCGGCGGCGCGTGCCCTGATCGATGTCGAGCCCGATGCCGAGGCGATCGTGCGCAAGGCGATGAAGATCGCCGGCGACATCTGCGTCTACACCAACCATTCGCTCGTCATCGAGACGCTGGAGGCGGCGTGACGCCGGGCGAGATCGATTTCAGGCCCGTCGTGCCGGACGATTATGCGCTGCTGACCGATTGGCTGCAGCGCCCCCACTGGCGTGAATGGTGGGGTGAGCCGGAGATCGAGCTCGGCTATATCCGCGACATGGTTGAAGGGCGCGACCTGACCTGCAGGCCCTTCCTGTTCACGGCGGCGGGCAGCCCTGCCGGCTATATCCAGTTCTGGCACGTCGCGCCGCATCAACGCCCGGAATGGGCAGACGACAATCCCTGGCTGATGCAGGTGCCGGCCACGGCGGTTGGAGTGGATCTGTCGCTGGCCGATGGGGGCCGGCTTGGTCAGGGCATCGGCTCGGCCGTGCTGCGCCGCTTCTGCGAGTTGCTCTACGCTCAGGGTTATCACTCTATCGTCATCGATCCCGATCCCGGCAACCGACGCGCGGTCGCAGCCTATCGCAAGGCCGGCTTCCGGCCGATGTCGGAGGTCACGAGCGGCGCCGATGCCGCTCTCATCATGCAGTTTCACTCGGACAAGCCAGCATCATGACGTCATTTTCCCCCCGCGAGATCGTTTCCGAGCTCGACCGTTTCATCGTCGGCCAGAGGGACGCCAAGCGCGCCGTCGCCATCGCCTTGCGCAATCGCTGGCGCCGCCAGCAGCTCGAAGGGCCGCTGCGCGAGGAGGTCTCGCCGAAGAACATCCTGATGATCGGGCCGACCGGCTGCGGCAAGACCGAGATCGCCCGGCGCCTCGCCAAGCTCGCCAACGCCCCCTTCCTCAAGGTCGAGGCGACCAAGTTCACCGAGGTCGGCTATGTCGGCCGCGACGTCGAATCGATCGTGCGCGACCTCCTGGAGGTCGCGATCGCGCTGGTGCGCGAGAGCCGGCGCAAGGATGTCCAGGCCAAGGCGCATGTCGCGGCCGAGGAGCGCGTGCTCGATGCGCTGGTGGGTGCCAATGCCAGCCAGGCGACGCGCGATTCCTTCCGCCGCAAGCTGCGCGCCAACGAGCTCGATGACAAGGAGATCGAGGTCGAGGTCGCGGCCGGCGCCGGAGCCTCTGCGCCGATGTTCGAGGTTCCCGGCATGCCCGGCGCCTCGATCGGCGCGATCAACCTCTCCGACATGCTCGGCAAGGCTTTTGGCCAGAAGGGCAAGCCCAAGCGCGTCCTGGTCAAGGACGCCTACCAGCCGCTGCTCGCCGAGGAGAGCGACAAGCTGATCGACCAGGATGCGATCATCCAGGCGGCGATCCGCGAGGTCGAGGAGAACGGCATCGTCTTCCTCGACGAGATCGACAAGATCTGCGCCCGCGAGGGCAAGGGTGGGGCAGATGTCTCGCGCGAGGGCGTGCAGCGCGACCTGCTGCCGCTGATCGAGGGCACCACGGTCGCGACCAAGCACGGCGCCGTGAAGAGCGACCACATCCTCTTCATCGCCTCGGGCGCCTTCCACGTCTCGCGCCCCTCCGACCTGCTGCCGGAACTGCAGGGCCGCCTGCCGATCCGCGTCGAGCTCAACCCGCTCGATATCGAGGATTTCAAGCGCATCCTGACCGACACGGAAGCGAGCCTGATCAAGCAATCGGTCGCGCTGATGGCGACAGAGGAGGTCTCCGTCACCTTCACGCCCGATGCGATCGACGCCATCGCCCGCATCGCCGTGGAGGTGAACTCCACGGTTGAGAACATTGGCGCCCGCCGGCTCCAGACCGTGATCGAGCGCATTCTGGACGAGATCTCCTTCACGGCACCGGACCGCTCGGGCGAAGCGGTGACGATCGATGCTCCCTATGTCGAGGCGCGCATCGGCGACCTTGCCAAGAATGCCGATTTGAGCCGGTTCATCCTCTGATGGAGAAACCGGCGCCATCAACGCCGGAATCCTCCCGCCTCGCCCGCGATTCCGCCGTCGTCGGCGCGGCCACGGTCGCGTCGCGCCTGCTCGGCTTCGCCCGCGACGTGCTGATCGCGCGCCTGCTCGGCGGCGGGCCGGTGGCGGACGCCTTCCTCGCGGCCCTGCGCCTGCCCAATCTCGTCCGGCGCGTGCTGGGCGAGGGCGGGCTCAATGCGCCCTTCGTGCCGCTCTATCTCGCGATCAGGGGCGAGCGCGGCGAGGCGGCGGCTCGCGGCTTTGCCGGTGAGGCCGCTGCGCAGATCGGCGTGCTGCTGCTGGTCGTGGTCGGGCTAGGCGAATTATTCGCGCCCTGGCTCGTGCTGGGCCTGGCTGGTGGCTTCGCCGAGGCGCCCGGAACCCTGGCGCTGGCGGCGTCCTACACCCGGCTGATGCTGCCTTTCCTGTTCCTGACGACGCTGGCCGCCATGCTGGCGGCGCTGCTCAATGCCGAGAAGCGCTTCACGGTCGCGGCACTCGCTCCGGCGCTGATGAACGCGATCCTGCTCGTCGTGCTCCTGCTGCTGCATGCGAAGGGCACGCAGCCGGAGGCCGGCGCGCGCTGGCTCGCGCTCTGCACCAGCCTGACCGGTCTCGCCCATCTCGTCATGATCCTCGTGGCGCTGCGCGGCCCCGGCCTGCCGCGCCCGCGCCTGCGCTGGTCGCCGGACATGACGCGGCTCGTCCGCACCGGCGGCGCGACGCTATTGGCCGCTTCCGCCGCGCAGCTCGTGCTTCTGGTCGCGACGCAGATCGCCTCGACAGGCCCGGGCGCCGTCGCTGCGCTCTATTACGCCGATCGCGTCTTCCAGTTGCCGCTTGGTTTCGTCGGGGTCGCGATGGGCACCGTCGTGCTCTCCGACATGGCGCTGGCTGCGAATCGTGAAGGGCCCGACGCCATGCTCGGGCAGGCTCTGGCGCTGGGCCTCGCGCTGGCCCTGCCGGCTGCGACTGCTCTCGTTGCATTGGCCGAGCCGATCGTCTCGGCACTGTTCGAATATGGCCGCTTCGATTCCATCGATCGCGAACGCACCGCGGCGGCGCTGGCCATGTTCGGCTATGGCCTGCCCTTCGCCATCGCTGCGAAAGTCTTCGGTCAGGTCTATTTCGCCCGCCGCGCGCCGCGTCTGCCACTCATTTCCGGCGGCGTCGCAGTGCTCGTCGCCGCTTTCATCGGGCTCAGCCTGGCGGATCAGGGCAATGCGGCGGAGATGGCGGCGCTGGCAGCGACATGCGCCTTCGTGGCGCAGGCCTGCCTGCTTGGCGCTGGGCTATTGCGCGATGATATCTGGCGCCCGAGCATCGCCAGCTTGCGGCCGATCGCCGCCGGTCTCGGCGCCAGCGCCATCATGCTCGCCGTATTGGAGCTGTTGCTCAGGCTGTTGGCGACGTTCTTGGCCGCCGATCAGCCGGCGCTGCACCGGGTCGGGGCGCTCGGCCTGCTCTGCCTTGCAGGGCTCGCGACCTATGGCGCGACGGGGTGGGTGCTGGGCGCCTTCGGCGCTCTCCCCTTGCGCAAGCGGCGGGGTTGAGCCAGAAGCGCCGCTTCCCTTCTCCATCGTGACGACGGAGTGCCCCATGTCGGGTTTTCATCAGCGCGTATTCTCAGGCATGCAGCCGACCTCGACGCTGCATCTCGGCAACTATCTGGGCGCGCTGACCAACTGGGTGGCGATGCAGGAGACGCATGATTGCGTGTTCTGCGTCGTCGACATGCACGCGATCACGATGTGGCAGGACCCGGCCGATCTGAAGCGCGCCATCCGCGAGGTCACCGCCGCCTATATCGCGGCCGGCATCGATCCGCAGAAGAGCATCATCTTCAACCAGAGCCAGGTCCCCGGCCATGCCGAGCTTGCCTGGATCTGCAACTGCATCGCGCGGTTGGGCTGGATGAACCGGATGACCCAGTTCAAGGAAAAGGCCGGCAAGGATCGCGAGAACGCCTCGCTCGGTCTCTATGCCTATCCGAGCCTGATGGCAGCCGACATCCTGCTCTACAAGGCGACCCATGTCCCGGTCGGCGAGGACCAGAAGCAGCATCTCGAGCTGACCCGTGACATCGCGCAGAAGTTCAACAACGATTTCGGGGCGCAGATCGCGGAACGTGGTCTCGGCACGGGCGAACTCGGCTTCTTCCCGCTGCCCGAGCCGATGATCATGGGACCGGCGCAGCGTGTGATGAGCCTGCGCGACGGCACCAAGAAGATGTCGAAATCGGACGCTTCCGATTATTCGCGCATCAATCTGACCGACGATGCCGAGTCGATCGCCCAGAAGATCCGCAAGGCCAAGACCGATCCCGAGGCGCTGCCCTCTGAGGAGAAGGGCCTTGAGGGTCGGCCCGAGGCGGAAAACCTCGTAGGCATCTATGCCGGCCTCTCCGGCGCGTCGAAGGACGCGGTGCTCAAGCAGTTCGGCGGAAGCCAGTTCTCCGGCTTCAAGGCGGCGCTGGTCGATCTCGCGGTCGAGAAGCTCGCGCCGATCGCCGGCGAGATGCGCCGCCTGCTGGCTGAACCGAAGCATATCGACGATATCCTCGGCGCTGGCGCCGACCGCGCCGATGCGATCGCCGCGCCGATCATGCGCGAGGTCAAGGACATCGTCGGCTTCGTCCGGAGCCGGTGACGCAGGGTGCACTTGCGCCGGGGTGCCGGCGCAGGCCACCATGCCCGTCCCTGAAGCGGCGGCAGGACAGTTCATGGTCAAGAGACGGCGGTCCTACGAGACAGGCCATCGCCCGAAATTCCTCGCCGTGGTCGATGGCAGCGAGGAATGCGGCAAGGCGATTCGCTTCGCCGCGCGCCGCTGCGCCCGTGTCGGCGCGGCGATCGTCCTGCTCGGCGTGGCCACCCCGCCCGAGCACGAAACCTGGCTCGGCGTCGGCGAGGTCATGCAGGCCGAGGCCGAGGCCGAAGCCGAGAAGCGCCTCGAAACCGCGGCCGCAGCAGTGCGGACGCTGGCCGGGCTCGAACCCGAGAAAGTCGTGCGTGTCGGCAACAAGGCCGACGAACTGGTGAAGCTGATCGAGGAGGACGAGGACATCTCGCTGCTCGTGCTGGCGGCCGGCACCAGCAGCAAGGGCCCGGGCCCGCTGGTCTCGGCGCTCGCCGGCAAGTCCTCGGCGAGCTTCCCGATCCCCGTCGCCATCGTGCCGGGCCATCTCGAGGACGAGGAGATCGACGCCCTCGCGTGAGAACGGCCGTCTGCGCTTCCATGCCGCTGGAATGATTCCAGCCGGCGGCCTATATCGGAGCCAGGAACGGCGACCTTGAATCGCCGGTACCGGAGGTATCCATGTTCATCCAGACCGAAGCTACGCCGAATCCGGCGACCCTGAAGTTTCTCCCCGGCCGCGCCGTCATGCCCGACGGCACGCTCGACCTGCGCGATCTCGCCGATGCCGAGCGTTCGCCGCTGGCGCAGCGCCTGTTCGGCGTCTCCGGCGTTTCCGGCGTCTTTCTCGGCTCCGATTTCATCACCGTCACCAAGTCAGACGGCGAATGGCCGCATCTGAAGCCAGCGATCCTCGGCGCCATCATGGAGCATTTCATGTCGGGTGCCCCGGTCCTGGCAGTCGGCTCGGCCGCCGACGTGATCGAGGAGGGCGAGTTCTTCGATCCCGCCGATGCGCAGACCGTCGAGACGATCAAGGACCTGCTCGAGACCCGCATCCGCCCGGCGGTTGCCGGCGACGGCGGCGACATCACCTTCCGCGGCTATCGCGACGGCACGGTCTATCTCGCGATGAAGGGTTCCTGCTCGGGTTGCCCCTCCTCGACCGCGACGCTGAAGCACGGCATCCAGAACCTGCTGCGCCACTTCCTGCCGGATGTGCGCGAAGTCGAAGCCGTCTGAGCGGAACGAACTGTTGGTGACGATGAGCCGGGTCTTTTGCGGAATGACATCCTGATGCGCATTCTCGCGATCGATACCGCGCTCGGTGCCTGTTCGGCCTGCGTGCTGGATACGGCCGACATGGCGAAGCCCCTGGCGATCGAGCAGCTCGCGATGGATCGCGGCCATGCCGAGGCGCTGATGCCGCTGGTCGAGCGTGTCATGAAGGATGTCGAGGGCGGCTTCGGCTCGCTCTCCCGCGTCGCCGTCACCGTCGGCCCCGGCAGCTATACCGGCTTGCGCGTCGGCGTCAGCGCGGCGCGTGCCATCGCCTTCGCCGCTGGCATCCCGGCGGTCGGCGTCACCACGGTCGCTGCTTGCGCCGCCCCCCTGATCGGGCGCGAATCGGGCCGTGTCATCGCCGCCGCGCTCGACGCCCGGCATGGGCAGGTCTGGTTCCAGGCCCTGACGGGCGAGGGCAAGCCGCTGGTCTCGCTCCGGCAGGTCAGCTATCGCGACGCGGCCCGCGCCATCGGGGCCGGACCGGTCAGCCTCGTCGGGTCCTCGGCGCTGGCCGTCGCCAATGAAGCCTGGGCGATCGGCCTCGATGCGCTGGTCATCGACGATGCGAGGGCGCCCGACATCGCCTGGGTCGCCCGGCTCGGCTTCATCGCCGATCCCGACAGCGCGCCGCCCCGGCCGCTCTACCTGAAGGCGCCGGAGACGACGCCACAGGACAAAGCCCGCCTGCCGCGCCGGTGAGCGCATCCCCCAAATGGTGGTTGCCGCTGCGTCAATCTGTGCGAACAGGCGGCATGGATTGGCTACACAAACTGCTTCACCCTGATTCGGCCCCGCCACGGACGGCGCGCCTCGATGCCGGCCATGCCCGGCAGGTCGCGACGCTGCATCATCAGGGCGGTTTCGTCCGCGGCTGGGAACCGGCCGAGTGCGCGGCGCTGATCGCCGATTCGGCGGTGTCGACTGACGGCGTCTTCAGCGGCGGCGGGCGCCATCCCGAGGGTTTCGTCATCTCGCGCAAGGCCGCCGACGAGGCGGAAATCCTCAGCATCGTGGTTGCTCCTGCCCGCCGCCGCGATGGTTTCGGCCGCGCGCTGCTGGCGTCGCATCTCGCCCGGCTGGCCGAGGAGGGCGTGGCCCATGTCTTCCTCGAGGTCGAGGACGGCAATCTGCCGGCGGAACGGCTCTATCGCCATTTCGGCTTCCGCGAGGTCGGGCGGCGCAAGGGCTATTACCCCAAGCCGGACGGCTCCCGTGCCACCGCGATCGCGATGCGGCTCGATCTTGCGTGACAAGGCGGCGCAATCGCGCCATTGACGGCATCTCGACCTCCCGATGAGATTGCCCGTCCCGCCGATGACCGGACCCGCCAGCGCATGAACGGACTCCGCTTCGGCGCGCTCGCCCGTCTGGTGATGCTATGCACGGGCACGCTCGGGCTCGTCCTCGCACAGCTCGTCGTCATGCGTGTCGCGCCGAAACGGCGCGGTGTCCTCCCGCTGCGCTTCCATCGCCTGACCTGCTGGTGTCTTGGGGTTCGCACGCAGGTGCGGGGCGCTCCGCCGCCGGCCGGGACGGGGGCGCTGATCGTGTCCAACCACGTCTCCTGGCTCGATATCGGCGTGATCGGCGCCGAGCGCGAGCTCGCCTTCGTCGCCAAGAGCGAAGTCGGCCAATGGCCGGTGGTCGGCTTCCTCGCCAATCTCCAGCGCACCCTCTACATCGACAGGCAGCGCCGCAGCGCGACCGCCGGCATGGCCGCGACGATGGGGGCACGCATCGCCAATGGCGAAGAGGTCGTGCTCTTCGCCGAGGGCACGACCGGCGACGGCACGCGCATCCTGCCCTTCCGCTCCTCCCTGCTCGGCGCCGCGCATCAGGCGATGGGCGATGCCACGGCGGATGTGACGGTCTATCCTTTGACCCTCACCTATACCGGCTGGCAGAACCTGCCGGGTGGCCGCATCGGCCGCGCCGCGCTTGCCTGGTACGGCGATACCGAGCTCTGGCCGCATCTCAAGCATGTGCTGGAATGCGGCGCGATCGATGTCGAACTGGTCTGGGGCGAGCCGATCGTGATGGGCCGCGCGACCTCACGCAAGGAGGCGACGCGGCTGGCCGAAGCATCGGTCCGCAAGGCGCGCCAGCGGGCCGTCACCGGCCGTGAGGAGGACTGACGCCGGCTGGTCCGCTGCTTGCTTCCCATCCGTTTGCATCCCCCGGCCGTTCCCAAGGCGCCCGATCCGCAGTAAAGGATGCGCTTTGGAGACCCGATCCGCACCGATGAAGAAAGTCCATATCAAGTCCTTCGGCTGCCAGATGAACGTCTATGACGGGCAGCGCATGGCCGATATCCTGAGCCATCAGGGCTATGAGGAGACGGCGACGCCGGAGGGCGCGGACCTGATCCTGCTCAACACCTGCCATATCCGCGACCGGGCGGTGCAGAAGGTCTATACCGAGCTCGGCAAGCTCCGCGACATCAAGAAGGCGCAAGGCACCGAGGGCCAGGACACGAAGATCGTCGTTGCCGGCTGCGTCGCCCAGGCCGAGGGCAGCGAGATCCAGCGCCGCCAGCCCGCCGTCGATCTCGTGGTCGGGCCGCAGGCCTATCACCGCCTGCCGGAGCTTCTGGCCGAGGCCGGCAAGCGCCGCGTCGTCGATACCGATCTGCCGGTCGAGGACAAGTTCGGCTTCCTGCCGGCGCCGAAGCGTCAGGCGATCCTGGCGCGCGGCGTCTCGGCCTTCGTCACGGTTCA
Organism: Pseudomonadota bacterium; assembly: GCA_023393655.1. Taxonomy (GTDB): domain Bacteria; phylum Pseudomonadota; class Alphaproteobacteria; order Rhizobiales; family Beijerinckiaceae; genus Allobosea. Next base: position 10,645 of record JAEWKP010000254.1, read on the forward strand.
GGAAGGCTGCGACAAGTTCTGCGCCTTCTGCGTCGTGCCCTATACGCGCGGCGCCGAGTTCTCCCGGCCGGTTTCGCAGATCATGGCCGAGGTCGAGCGCCTCGCCGAGGCCGGCGTGCGCGACGTCACCCTGATCGGCCAGAACGTCAACGCCTATCATGGCGAGGGGCCGGACGGCGCCGTCTGGCGTCTGGCGCGCCTGATGCACCGCGTCGCCGCGGTGCCGGGCATCGCCCGCATCCGCTACTCGACCAGCCACCCGCGCGACATGGACGACGATCTCATCGCCGCCCACCGCGATCTGCCGCAGGTCATGCCCTTCCTGCATCTGCCGGTGCAGGCCGGCTCGGACCGCATCCTCGCCGCAATGAACCGCAAGCATACCGGCGACGAGTATCGCCGGCTGATCGAGCGCATCCGCGCCGCCCGGCCCGACATCGCCTTGTCCTCGGATTTCATCGTCGGCTTCCCCGGCGAGACCGATGCCGATTTCGAGGACACGATCCGCCTGGTCGACGAGATCGGCTTCGCGTCCAGCTATTCCTTCAATTATTCGCCGCGCCCCGGCACGCCCGCGGCCGATCTCGACGCGCAGATCCCGCGCGACGTGATGAACGAGCGGCTCTACCGTCTGCAGGCGCGTATCGAGCATCACCGCCAGGCCTTCAACGCCGCCATGGTTGGACGGACTGTGGATGTGCTCCTGGAAAGGCCGGGACGGTATCCCGGACAGCTTGCCGGCAAGTCGCCCTATCTGCAGGCTGTGCAGATCGAGAGCGAAACGAATCAGATCGGCGATATCGTGCGCGTGATGATCGAGAGGACGAGCACGAATTCCTTGTTCGGCCGGCTGGCGGAGCCCGGCGAGACCGATGGAAAGGGACTGGCCGCTTGAGCGCGTCCGATCCCATCACCATTTGCAAGGGACGGGCGGCGGCCTGTCATCAGGCTGAGATTGTTGCGTCCGGTTATGCTGCGAGACGACCCGGCCGGGCGCTCATGCCCGGCTGGAACAGGCGCCGGGGCCAGGCCATCCGCCACCCCGGCCTGAAGCGAGGCGACGCATTTGGCACAGGCTGATTCGACGCAAAGACCCGACCGGAACCCGCGGCGCGATCTGGCGCCCGCCCGCCCCGAGGGCGGTGTGCGCGAAAGCGTGGGCCGCGAAGGCTTGGCGGCGACGGAGGTCGTGCTCTCCTTCGACGACAACGGCCTCGCCAGCCTCGTCTTCGGCCAGTACGACCAGAACCTCGCCCATCTCGAGCGCCGTCTCGGCGTCGTGGTCAGCCCGAACGGCAACCACGTCACGGTGAAGGGCGCCCGCGAGACGGCCGAGCAGGCCGGGCGCGTGCTGAAGACGCTCTATGCCCGCGCCAAGGCCGGCGCGCCCGTCACCCTCGGCGAGGTCGACGGCGCGATCGAGGAAAGCAACGTCCAGCGTTCGCTCTTCCCGACGGCGGATGCCGGAAAGACCTCCTTCGACGCGGTCGTGACCCGCAAGCGCGGCCCAGTCAGGGCGCGCAACGCCGCGCAGGACGCCTATCTGCGCCAGCTCAAGCGCCATGAGCTCGTGCTCGCCGAAGGCCCGGCCGGCACCGGCAAGACCTGGCTCGCAGTGGGGCATGCCGTCTCGCTGATCGAGCAGGGCGTGGTCGAGCGCATGATCCTGTCGCGCCCGGCTGTCGAAGCCGGCGAGCGGCTCGGCTTCCTGCCCGGCGACATGCGCGAGAAGGTCGATCCCTATCTGCGTCCGATCTACGACGCTCTGAACGACTTCATGGAGGCGCGCCATGTCGAGCGCGGCCTGCAGACCGGCATGATCGAGATCGCGCCGCTCGCCTTCATGCGCGGGCGCACCCTCTCCAATGCCGTCGTGCTGCTCGACGAGGCGCAGAACGCCACGTCCATGCAGATGAAGATGTTCCTCACCCGTCTGGGCGAGGGCTCGCGCATGATCATCACCGGCGATCCCTCGCAGATCGACCTGCCTCCAGGCCAGCGTTCCGGCCTGGTCGAGGCGGTGAAGCTGCTCAAGGATGTCGAGGGCGTCGGCTATGCCCGCTTCGAGGAAGGTGACGTCGTCAGGCATGAACTGGTGCGACGCATCGTCATGGCCTATGAGAGCGCTGCGCGCCATGAGCGCGCGGAACGGGAAGAGCGCTTGCGCAATCCCGAAACGCCTCCGGATCTCAACCGGGAAGGCGACAGCGAAGGGCTGAAGCGGATGTTGGCGCGGGAGCGGCCGCGATGAACGATCGACCTCGCGGGCGGCGCCTGGCGCCGCCACCCGAGAAGACGTCTCCGGAGATCCATCTCGACCTCAGGGCGCAGTCGCGCCGCTGGCTCGAGCTGGGCAAGCTGGCGAGCCTGCGTGCATTGCTGAACGAGGCGCTGGGAGCCGGGATTGCGGTTGCGCCGCGCAAGCCCATGCCCGGCGCCGAGCTCAGCCTGCTGCTCACCGACGACAAGCGCATCCGCATCGTCAACCGCGACTGGCGCGGCTTCGACAAGGCCACGAACGTGCTCTCCTTTCCGGCCGCGCCGCCTGAGCGCATCGCGCAGAGTCCGCTGCTCGGCGACATCGTCATCGCCTATGAGACGGTGCTGCGCGAGGCCGATGCCGAATCCAAGAGCGCGACCGACCATCTGCGCCATCTCGCCATCCACGGCCTGCTCCATCTCCTCGGCGAGGATCACGAGACGGACGCGCAGGCACGCCGCATGGAAGCGCTCGAAGTCGAAGCCCTCGCCCGCCTCGGCGTCGCCGATCCCTATGCCGGTGCCGAGCTCGTCACGGCGCCCGTTCCTTCTTCCGCGTAAGTCCCCACGATCATGAGCGACGACAGTCGACAATCCCAGACCGAAACCGCTGGCCGTGGCCTTGGCCACTGGCTCGGCCAGTTCCTCGACCGGCTCGGCCTGCGCGGCGGTGGCACCGCCCGTGAGGAAATCGTCGAGGCCCTGGCCGAGGAGAATGGCGAGCTCGCCGATCTCTCCGTCCAGGAACGCGCGATGCTCACCAATGTGCTGAGCCTGCGCGAGCGCCGCGTCGACGACGTGATGATCCCGCGGGCCGACATCGTCGCCGTCCCGGCGGATGCGACGCTGGACGAATTGCTTGCGCATTTCCGCACCGCCGGCCATTCGCGCCTGCCGGTCTTCGACGACACGCTCGATGACCCCCGCGGCATGGTCCATATCCGCGACTTCCTCGAATATATCGCTGAGAAGGCCCGGCCCGGGGAGAACCAGTCGCCGGAAGAGAACGGCAAGCTCGCCATTCCGCATACGCTCTCGGCCGTCGACCTCTCGACGCGCCTGTCCGAGACGAAGCTGCTGCGCCCCGTCCTCTATGTTCCGCCCTCGATGCCGGCGGTCGACCTGCTCGTCCGCATGCAGTCGACCCGGACCCATATCGCGCTGGTCATCGACGAATATGGCGGCACCGACGGCCTCGTCTCGATCGAGGACCTGATCGAGATAGTCGTCGGCGATATCGAGGACGAGCATGATCTCGAGGAGACTCCGATCGTGCCCGCCGGCGAAAACCGCTTCACGGCCGATGCGCGCGCGACGCTGGCCGAGCTCAAGGAGGCGACCGGCGTCGATCTCTCCGGCAATGAGGTCGCGGATGACATCGATACGCTCGGCGGGTTGATCGTCACGCTCGCAGGCCGCGTGCCGACTCTTGGAGAGATGGTGAGGGGGCCGGATGGCCTCAGCTTCGAGATCCTCGATTCGGACCAGCGCCGCGTGAAGCGTCTCACCATTCATTGCCGTAGCGAGCCCGCCGCGGAAGAACCGGCGATGGAGCCCGGCTGATGGCTCTGGCGCGGGTAGCCGAGGCCGTCATCCTGGGTTGGGGCTGGCGGAAGCGCCTGATCGCGCTGATCGCCGGCGCGAGCGGCGCGCTTGCCCTGCCGCCGCTCGATCTCTGGCCGCTCCTCATCGTGCCGATGACCGTCGCGGTCTGGCTGATCGAGGGCGCCGTTGGCACCAGCGGCTGGCGCCGTTTCCGGGCCGGTTTCGCGGTCGGCTGGTGGTGGGGCTTCGGCTTCTTCCTCGCCGGCCTGTGGTGGCTCGGCGCCGCCTTCCTCGTCGAGGCCGACAAGTTCGCCTGGGCGATGCCGCTCGGCGTCGTCGCCCTGCCGGCTTTCCTCGCGCTCTTCCCGGCCTGTGCCTTCGGCCTGGCGCGGCTGGCCTGGCCCAAGGGCGCCGGGCGCATCCTGGTGCTCGCCGCGATGCTGGCGCTCAGCGAATGGCTGCGCGGCCATGTCCTGACCGGCTTTCCCTGGAATCTCTACGGCATGATGCTGGCGGGCGAGATCCATCTCGCGCAGGTCGCCTCGCTCGTGGGGCTCTATGGCCTGACCCTGCTCGCTGTGGCGATCGGCGCGGCCCCGGCCGTGCTGGGGACGGCCCGGACGCCGGCGGGACGCAACCTGCCGCTGCTGCTGGCGCTCGTGGCATTGGCCGGCCTTTTCGCCTTCGGATACTGGCGCCTGCCGGCCGGCCCGTCGCCGCTCGTCGCCGGCGTGAAGCTCAGGCTGATGCAGCCCAACCTGCCGCAGGATGCCAAGTTCAACGGCCGCAACGGCGAGGCGATCCTCAACAATTACCTGGCCCTGAGCGACCGGGCGACCAGTCCGACCACACCGGGCCTCCAGAGCGTCACGCACCTGATCTGGCCGGAATCGGCCTTTCCCTTCCTGCTCGGCCGCACGCCGGGCGCCTTGTCGCGCATCGGCGCGGTTCTGCCGCCGGACGTGACGCTGATCACCGGCGCGGCGCGCGCCGGCGAGACGCTGCCCGGCGAAAGCCGGCCACCGATCTACAATGCGATCCAGGTGGTCAATGACGAGGGCGTCATCGTCGCCAGCTACGACAAGGTTCATCTCGTCCCCTTCGGCGAATACCTGCCGCCGTTCCTGGAGACGCTGATCCGCCGGGTCGGCCTCTCCGAGTTCGTCTCGATCCCCGGCGGTTTTGCTTCGGGCAGCGCCCGGATGCCGCTGGCGATCAAGGGGCTGCCGACGGCGGCGCCGCTGATCTGCTACGAGGCGGTGTTTCCGGGTGACGTCGCCGCCCGCGGTCCGCGCGCCGGCTTCTTCCTGAACCTGACCAATGACGGCTGGTTCGGCCAGACCAGCGGCCCCTACCAGCATTTCGCGCAGGCGCGTCTGCGCAGCATCGAGGAAGGCCTGCCGCTGGTGCGAGTCGCCAATACCGGGATTTCCGCGGTGGTCGATCCTTACGGCCGCATCGTGGCGAGCCTGCCGCTCGGCGTCGAGGGCGTGCTTGACTCGGGCCTGCCGCGCAGCGGTCCCGTCACGCTTTACGCCAGGGCGGGGGATATCGCCTTCGCGGGATTGCTGCTTCTTTTTCTGGCATTTTCCCGGTTTCGCGCCCGGAATTGATCCCGATTGGAACTTTTTCGCGGCAAAGGGTGGATTAGCTGCCGCACCTATAATAAAGGACGCTTCCGCTCCGACCAGGATGGCGGCTCCTGGTCATGACACTGATGCTAAAGCAGGGTGAATCATGATCAAGAAGGTCCCCAATCCGATCGACAAGCATGTCGGCAGCCGCGTCCGCATGCGTCGGATGCTTGCGGGCGTCAGCCAGGAGAAGCTGGGCGATGCACTCGGGCTGACCTTCCAGCAGGTGCAGAAATACGAGAAGGGCTCCAACCGCATCAGCGCGAGCCGCCTCCAGCAGATCGCCAAGATGCTGGATGTGCCGGTGGCCTTCTTCTTCGATGGCGCTCCGACCGGCGACCTGCCGGAGCCCGGCTTCGCCGATTCTGCCACGACGACCTATATTTCCGAGTTTCTGGCCACCAGCGAGGGCGTGCAGCTCACCAAGGCCTTCACGCAGATCAAGAGCGGCCGGGTTCGCCGGCGCATCATCGATCTCGTTGAGGCGCTCGCGGAGGAAGACGCCGGAACGGCGTGATATCGCCCTCATTTCGTTCGATGTGACGAACGATCTTCCCGATAAGCGGACTTTTCCGCTTGACGGCGAACGCGTCCGCTGTAATGACGGATTTTCGTCGGGCTGGCGCCGCTGCGCCGGCCTTTTCCATGTGCCGATTCAGGGAAGCGCCGACCGTGTCACGCCAGAATTACCTGTTCACCAGCGAGTCCGTCTCGGAGGGGCATCCCGACAAGGTCTGCGACCGCATCTCCGACGAGATCGTCGATCTGTTCTTCAAGGAAGCCGCCAAGGCCGGCATGGATGCGAGCAAGGTCCGCGTCGCCTGCGAGACGCTGGCGACCACCAACCGCGTCGTCATCGCCGGCG
>JAEWKP010000271.1 GCA_023393655.1 Pseudomonadota bacterium
ACGATGGATCCCGGATCTCCGCTTCGCTACGTCCGGGATGACGACGCGCCCCACCAAGCAACTGAGTAAAACGGCCGAGCCTTTCCCGATGCCCCTCTATTTCGCCTACGGCCTCAACATGGACCCGGCCGGGATGGCCGAGCGCTGCCCGCAGGCGCAGCCGCTCGGCCCGGCCCGTTTGCCGCGGCCCCGCTTCATCATCACGCGCGACGGCTACGCCTCGGTGATCCGCGACCCCCGCGAGGAGGTCCATGGCGTGCTCTGGGACTGCTCGCTCAGCGACATGCGCGTCCTCGACAAGTTCGAGGAGCTCGCCAGCGGGCTCTATGTGAAGATCAATCAGCCGGTGATCGTGCCGGGCGGCGCCAAGCGCGCGCTGATCTATATCGGCCTCTCGGCAGATCCGGGGCGGCCCCGGCCGGGCTATATGGAAGCGGTCATTGCCGGGGCGAAACATTTCGGCCTGCCAGAGACTTACGTCGCCGGCTTGAATCGCTCACTGACCAAGCCGAATCTCGATCTTAAGGGCATGAATCAGGATGCGAACGCGCCGCTGCCACCCGGCCCGGTGAAGGGCGTGCGGCCAAGGGCGCTCGCGCCGAAATAGCCCGACAACGAAAAGGGCCGCTCGCGCGGCCCTTTCCTTGTTCGAGGATGCTGGCGGCGATCATGCCGCCAGTCCCTTGGCCAGTTCGCTGACCTGCTTCTCGAACAGCGCGCGATAGGCGCCGTCCTTGCGGGTCAGCAGGGCCTCGTGCGGGCCTTCCTCGATCACCCGGCCGCGATCGAAGACCAGGATGCGGTCCATGGCTCGCACCGTCGAGAGACGATGCGCGATCACGATCGTGGTGCGGCCTTCCATCAGGCGCTCGATCGCCTGCTGGATCAGCGCCTCCGATTCCGAATCGAGGCTCGAGGTCGCCTCGTCCAGGATCAGGATCGGCGCATCGGCCAGGAAGGCGCGGGCCAGTGCGACGCGCTGGCGCTCGCCGCCCGAGAGCTTGATCCCGCGCTCGCCGACGAGCGTGGCGTAGCCCTTGGGCAGGCGCATGATGAACTCATGCGCGTTGGCGAGCTTCGCCGCCTGCTCGACCTGCGCCTGGCTCGCGCCCGGCCGGCCATAGGCGATGTTCTCCGCCAGCGAGCGGTGGAACAGAACCGGCTCCTGCTGCACGATCGCGATCTGCTGGCGCAGCGACGCCTGCGTGACATCGGCGATATCCTGCCCGTCGATCGCGATGCGGCCCGAGGTGACGTCGTAGAGCCGCTGCACCAGCTTGACGAAGGTCGTCTTGCCGGAGCCCGACCGGCCGACGAGGCCGACCTTCTCGCCGCCACGGATGGTCAGCGAGAAATCGCGGTAGAGCGGATCGGCATGGCCTCCATAGTGGAAGGTCACGTCCTCGAAAGCGATCTCGCCCGCACGTACAGCCATGTCCACCGCGCTTTTCCGGTCCGGCACGCCATAGGGAAGGTCGTGCATCCAGACGAGCTCCTCCATGTCGTTGACCGAGCGCTGCAGGTTGTGGACGTGCTGGCCGACATCGCGCAGATAGCCATGCACCACCGCGTAGGCCGTCAGCACGAAGGCGACATCGCCGGGCGAGGCCTGCCCGTTCGCCCAGAGCCAGATCACCAGGCCGATCACCGCCGCGCGCAGGAAGAGCAGCACGATGTTCTGGCCGGTGCCCGACCAGGTGCCGCGCAGCCAGGCGCGCCGCGTCCGGAGGCTCCACTTGGAGACGACGGTCGCGAGCCGCAGATCCTCGCGCGCCTCACCGCCATAGGCCTTCACCACCGGGTTGCAGGTAATGGCATCGGCCAGCGAGCCGCCAAGCCGCGTGTCCCAGGCGTTGCCCAGTCGTGCCGCCGGCGCGACGAAGCGCAGCGAGAGCGCGAGCGTCAGCCCGATATAGGCGAGAGCGCCGAGCGCCACGACGAGCCCCATCGCCGGCCAGTGCCAGGCCAGCACCGCCGTCATGCCGAGCAGGATGACGAGCGAGGGCAGGAGCGCGATCAGGATCGTGTCGGTCAACAGGTCGAGCGCCCACATGCCGCGCGTGATCTTGCGCACCGTCGAGCCCGCGAAATTGTTGGCGTGCCAGTCGGTCGAGAAGCGTTGCAGGCGTGCGAAAGCCTCCTGCGAGACGTCGCTCATCGTGCGCAGCGTCATCACGGTCAGCCCGACGAAGGCGAAATGCCGCCCGAGCACCATGATGGCGGCGAGCACCATCATCGCGCCGAGCGCCCACAGCGCCGCCTCCGTGCCGCCCGTGCCGCTCGATACCGCGTCGACGAGACGCCCGGCATAGACCGGCGTGAACAGCTCGGCGAGCGTCGCGGCGACGGTGACGCCCGCAACCCAGGCGACCTGCCCGGGCTGGCGGGCCCAGTGGCTGAAAGTGAAGCCGAGAACGGCCCGGAACGGCTCGCGCCGCCCGGTTTGAGTATCGTGAGACATAGGGTCATTCGGCGCCGAGACGGCCGCCGACTCCGAAATCAGGCGAAGACGACGGCGCGCGCCGGCTTCGGCAATGAAAGACAGAAACTGGAAAAAGGCTCAGGAGACCACCCGGAGGCGGGCCTCGTGCGAGACCGACCTAGTGCCGGGTTGGTCGCATGGGAGTGGCTGCGGTGTTGATGAATTTCATTCAGCCCTCCCTTTCTTGAGTTGGAGCCAAGGCGAAGGAAACTGCCTGATTGTTGGGCAGCGCGCAAGCCCGCTTCCCATGCAATGGCTGCACGAGGCGTCTTCGCTCAATTCAAGGCGGAGTAGCGCGTCGGCTTACCAGAACAGCGCGACGAGCCGGGCTGCGATCACCAGCAGGAAGGCGATGATGATCGTGCCCAGCACCTGCTGGCGCTTGGCATGGTTGGGCCAGCGCCGCGCAAGCAGCCTGCCCAGCGGCTTGCGGAAGACGAAAGCCGCGACCAGCAGAACGATGACGTAATGGGACAAGATTCGGCTCTCAGCCCTTCTTGTCGCCGGCAGAGGCATCGACCGGCGCACCGGCCTTCTTCCAGGCGCCGAAGCCACCGGCCACATGCGCGACCGGCTTCAGGCCCATCTCCTGCGCCGCCTGCGCGGCCAATGCCGAGCGCCAACCGCCACCGCAGAAGAAGACGAAGCGCTTGTCCTGGCTGAAGACCGGCTTGGCATAGGGGCTTTCCGGATCGATCCAGAATTCCAGCATGCCGCGCGGACAATGGAAGGCGCCGGGCATCCGCCCTTCCCGCTCCAGCTCGCGCGGATCGCGCAGGTCGACGAAGACCACATCGTCGCTGCCGTGCAGCGCCTGCGCCTGCTCGACCGACAGGGTCTCGATCCGGCTCTCGGCCTCCGCGACCAGCGCCTTGTAGCCCTTGGTGATGGTCTGCGGCACGCTTGAGCCTCCTCGATTCCGGCCGCACCGTGGCGGCTCGCCGCCGCAACGTCAATGCTGGCGCCTTGCAGCCGCGCAGCACAGCGCACAAGCTGCTTGCCTGAGCCACCGGCGAAATGGCAGAGCGGCGACATGTTCGGCTTCAGCAATCTCGATCTGATCGCCCTGGCGTTCTTCATCCTGTCCTGGCTCGGCTACCACTACGTGGTCGAGATGGGTCCCTATGCCGCCCGGACACTGAACATGCGGATGAATCGGCGCCGCGCCCGCTGGATCCGTGAGTCGGCGGCACGCGAAGTCAGGATCGTCGATACCCAGGTCATGGGCGGGCTGCAGAACGGCACCGCCTTCTTCGCCTCGACCTCGCTGCTCGCGATCGGCGGCACGCTCGCCCTGCTGAACGCAACCGACCGCGCCGTCGCCATCTTCAGCGACCTGCCCTTCGTGCCGGCGACCCTGCGCTCCGTCTGGGAACTGAAGATCATCGGGCTCGTCGGCATCTTCGGCTACGCCTTCTTCAAGTTCGCCTGGAGCTACCGGCTGTTCAACTACTGCGTCATCCTGGTGGGCGCCTTGCCTCCGTTCGGCAGCAAGGACGAGACGGCGATGGCCCATGCGATCCATGAGACCACCGAGATGAACATCGCCGCCGGCCGGCATTTCAACCGCGGCCAGCGCGCCTTCTTCTTCGCCCTCGCCTATCTCGGCTGGTTCCTCGGCCCGATCAGCTTCATCGGCTTCACCGGCGCCGTGCTGGTCGCGATGTACAGGCGCCAGTTCGCCTCCGACGCGACGCGCGTCTTCAACTATCCCGGCCAATCATGAGCATCGAACCCGAGGCGATCCAGAGCACGATCCTCGACCTGCTGTCGCAGCGGGAGGCAGGGCTGACGATCTCGCCGATGGATGTCGCACGTCGGCTCGGCGGCGATCATCCGGATGGCTGGGGTCCGTTGATGCAACCGGTGCGCCGCGCCGCCGTGAAGCTGATGAAGGAAGGCAAACTCGTCATCACCCGGAAGGGCCGCCCGGTCGATCCCGACGACTTTCGCGGTGTCTACAGGCTGGTCCTGCCCGCGACGCCGTGATTACGGCCCCGGAAAGAGCTCATCCGTATAGCCTGCGAGCCGATAGGCCAGGAGCCCGACCCATTCCTTGAAGCCGTTATCGGCGATCTCGAGCGCGCGCGGGGCCCGGCTGTAGGGACGGACGAAATCGCCGGGCTCGCCGCTCGACCAGAAATCGACCGGGAAAGCCTCGACCGCGAACCCGGCCTTGCGGAAGACACCCATCGAACGCGGCATGTGCCAGGCCGAGGTCACCAGGAGCCAGCGCTCGCCGGGCTTAGGATCGACGAGCTTGCGGGTGAAGGCGGCGTTCTCGCGCGTGTTGCGCGACTTGTCCTCCAGGATGAGTCGGGCCGGATCGAGCCCCAGCCCCTCGAACAGCAGCTTCGCGCCATCGGCCTCGGTCACCGTCGCTTCCGAGATCAGGTTGGCGGCCCCGCCGGTAAAGACGATCTTCGCCTGCGGATGCAGCCGCGCCAGCTCAACCGCCTTGGTCATGCGCGCCGCCGAGGAATTCATCGCGACATCGCCCCGCGCGACGCCGATCGCGCCGCCCAGTACGACGATCCCGGTTACCGGCCCCTTGCGGGCATCCTGCTGCGGAAACCGGTCCTCCAACGGCCTGAGAACGATGCGCGGCAGCGGGCTGAACGCCATCAGACCGAGCGCGATCAGGGAGATCAACCCGATCCAGCGCGCGGGCCGCGCAAAGCGCGTGAAGGCCAGCAGTCCCGAAAGCCCCGCGAGCAGGATGGCAAGGTTGACCGGCGACAGGACGAACCAGACGACCTTGGACAGAACGAAGAACATCGGGGCTCGCAAGCACAGGGCGGGACGGCGATTGGCTCGCTTTAGCCGAGATCGTGATTTGATGACATCGGCATGAAGGTTTTGTCGCCGTCGTTCTCGGGCGAAGCGAAGCGCAGACCCGAGAATCTCAGGCGAGAAGGGGCGTCTCTCCGGCCAGAGATGCTCGGGTCAAGCCCGAGCATGACGCGGCAGGACGCTCGAAAGCCCTGTGCTTCGCCCCGTTTCACCGAATGATCCGCGGCGGCGATTGCGGGCGTCGCCCTGCAGCTTGCGGCAGGGCTTTCGCGAGCTCGATCGCGCGTCCGGCGACCTCGCGCAATTCGCAGCCGGCCTGTCGCCCGGCCTGCAGAGCCTCGCGCTGGATCGCGCCGTAGAAGGCACATTTCTGGGTGACATAGCTCTCCCAGGCGAGCTGCAGCGCCGCGAGGCGGCTGCGCTGGCCGGCGTCGAGCCGGCGGCCCGTCATCTGCAGGGTGATCGTCAGACGCTGACGCCAGGCAGCTTCCTCACGCCGGGCACAAGCGGCTTCCGCGCCGCGCGGATCGTTGCTGGCGGCGCGCACGCAGGCGACCGCCACCGCGCCGATGCAGGCGGAGGGAGCGGAGCCGCTATCGCGCAGGCAGCCAGAGAGAGCCGCGAGATCGGTCCGCAGCGTCGGAGAGGTCTGCGCCACCGCCGGTGCGGTCGCAGCGAGGCTGCACAGGAGCAGGATCGTCCGAAAAGTGCTCATGCCGCCATCATGCCAGCGGCAGCGCCTCGATCAAGCGCCGCGTTGCGGCCTCACGCGATCGGCAACGGCAACGCGGCCTGCGCCGCCGGCCGCGCGAAGAGCGCCTCGTACCAGCGCCGCACCGCCGGCCGCGCGATCCGCTCGACCGGCATGTTGAGCCAGCGATGCGTGCCGCAGCCGACAGCGATGTCGGCCATGCCGAAGCGTTCGCCTGCGAGGAACGGACGATCCGCCAGTTGTGCCTCGAGGATCGCCATCAGCGCCTCGGCCCGCGCGATCCCCTCGGCGATCGCCTTCGGATCGGTGAAGGCCGGCACCTTGCGCACCACGCCCCAGAGCACCGGCGCCAGCGCCGGCTGGAGCTCGGACTGCATCCAGTCCACCCAGCGATCAGCCAGCGCTCGTAGCGCCGGATCCTCGTCCCAGAGCACGCCCGCGGCATAACGGGCGGCGAGGTAGCGCAGGATGCTGCTCGATTCCCACAGGACGAGCTCGCCGTCACGCAGCACCGGAATCTGCTTGTTCGGGTTCATCGCCGCGAATTCGGACGTATCCAGCCCACCGAACGGCCCGCCGACATCGATACGCTCGAAGGCCTGCCCGGCCTCCCCGGCGGCCCAGACCGCCTTCTGGACGTTGATCGAGCTCAACCGGCCCCAGATCGTCAGCATGACAGGCTCCTCAATCGCGCCGCCCTGCCCGAAAGCAGAGGCGATATCCTCAGGCGAATTCCATGATGACAGCATCGACCGCAAGCGAATCGCCTTCCTTCGCCAGGATCTTGGCGATGGTGACATCCTTCTCGGCGCGCAGCACGTTCTCCATCTTCATCGCCTCGACCATGGCGAGCGGCTCGCCGGCCTTGACCTCCTGCCCGACGGCCACAGAGATCGCCTTGACCAGGCCGGGCATCGGGCAGAGCAGGAACTTGCCGGTATCGGCCGCGACCTTCTCCGGCATCAGCGCCGCAAGCTCAGCCTCGCGCTGCGTATAGACATGGGCATTGCCATAGGCGCCGGCATGGCCGAGCGCGACGCCATTCAAGATCGGACGGACCTGCGCCGCGACCTTCACCCCGTCGAGCGTGCCATGCCAGACCGGCTCGCCCGGCACCCAGTCGCTGGCGACGGTGACGCCGCGGCCCGGGAAGGCGATGACCACCGCCCCGCCCTGCTCCGTGACCTCACCCTCGAAGCGCTCACCGCCAAGCTGGACGATGCGCAGGCGGTCGAAAGCGACCTTGCGCCAACCTTCCATCTGCGCCGAGACATGGCGCTTGCGCTGGTTCATGCGGTGGTCGCAGGCGATCGCGATCGCCGCCATGCGCCGCGCGGTTTCGCCCTGCGGCACCGGCAGCGAGAAGCCTTCCGGGAATTCCTCGGCGATGAAGCCGGTCGAGAGATTGCCGGCGATCCAGCGCGGATGCTGCATCACCGCCGCGACGAAGGGGATGTTGTGGCGGATGCCGTCGATGGCAAAGGCGTCGAGCGCACGCGCCTGCGCCTTGATCGCGGCCTCGCGCGTCGGCGCATGGGTCACGAGCTTGGCGATCATCGGGTCGTAATAGATCGAGATCTCGCCGCCCTCGAAAACGCCGGTATCGTTGCGCACCATCGCCTCGCCATCCGGCCCCTCGCTCGGCGGCCGATAGGTCACCAGCCGGCCGGTCGAAGGCAGGAAGTTGCGAGTCGGGTCCTCGGCATAGACTCTGGATTCGACCGCCCAGCCGTCGAGCTTCACGTCCGCCTGCGTGATCGCGAGCTTCTCGCCGAAGGCCACGCGGATCATCTGCTCGACGAGGTCGATGCCGGTGATCATCTCGGTGACCGGATGCTCGACCTGAAGACGCGTGTTCATCTCAAGGAAGTAGAAGGACTTGTCCTGGCCGGCGACGAACTCGACCGTGCCGGCCGAGTCGTAATTCACAGCCTTGGCCAGCGCGACCGCCTGCTCGCCCATCTTCCGGCGGGTCGCCTCGTCGAGCAGCGGCGACGGCGCTTCCTCCAGAACCTTCTGGTTGCGGCGCTGGATCGAGCATTCGCGCTCGCCGAGATAGATGACGTTGCCGTGCTTGTCGCCGAGCACCTGGATCTCGATATGGCGGGGATCGACGATGAACTTCTCGACGAAGACGCGGTCATCGCCGAAGGAGGACGCAGCCTCCGATTTGGCGCGGGCGAAGCCCTCCGCCACCTCTCCGGCCGAATGGGCGATGCGCATGCCCTTGCCACCGCCGCCGGCCGAGGCCTTGATCATCACGGGATAGCCGATCTCGTCGGCGATCGTCACCGCGTGTTCGGGGCTCTCGATGACGCCGAGGAAACCGGGAACCGTCGAAACCTTGGCCGCGGCCGCCGCCTTCTTCGATTCGATCTTGTCGCCCATCGCGGCGATGGCGCCCGGATTGGGGCCGATGAAGACGATGCCGTTATCCTTGAGCGCCTGGGCGAAGGCTTCGCGCTCGGACAGGAAGCCATAGCCGGGATGCACGGCCTGTGCCCCGGTTGCCTTACAGGCGGCGATGATCTTGTCGATCAGCAGATAGGACTGCGCTGCGGGTGCCGCGCCGATATGCACGGCCTCGTCGGCCATCTCGACATGCAGCGCGTCGCGATCCGCATCGGAATAGACGGCAACCGTCTTGATGCCCATGCGCCGCGCCGTCTTGATGACACGGCAGGCGATCTCGCCGCGGTTCGCGATCAGGATCTTCGAGAACATGCGCGGCCACTCCCGGCTTCAGACCAGATTGCAATAGCCGGGGTCTATGGGATGCCGCAACTGCCGTCCACCGATGCGAAAGCTCGGCTATCGGCCAGGCCGTTGTGCAAGGATGCACAGCTCCGAAGGCAATACGGGTGACGCGCCCGTTCCGGGGAAGACCCCGGCCGACACCGCCCGGCCCGGGCCTGGCCCGAATAACTTTCGAAGGAGATGTCTCCTTCTTCAGGTTCGAGATTGTCGGGTCAAGCCCGAGAATGACGCTTGGCTCAGCTCGCGAGCAGAACGCGCGGCGCGGCGCCGACGCCGGACCGGACCACATCCTTCGCCGCGCCCTTGGCGAAGGCGAAGGCCAGCAGCGTCTCGTCGCAATGCTCGGCTTCGCGAGCGATCTCATGGGCGATGCGC
>JAEWKP010000331.1 GCA_023393655.1 Pseudomonadota bacterium
CGCATCACCCCCGCAATCCAAACCAGCACAGGAGAATCTTCATGATCCGCACGATTTCGCGCGGCTATCGCTTCGCCGCGACCGCCGCATCCACCCTTGCTATCAGCTTCATGCTCGCCCCGGCCGCCCATGCGTCGGGATCGTCGATGCCGTGGGAGCAACCGCTTCAGCAAATCCTTCAGTCCATTGAGGGACCCGTCGCAAAAATTATCGCGGTGATAATTATCATCGCCACCGGCCTGACCCTCGCGTTCGGGGACACCAGCGGCGGCTTTCGCCGTCTGATCCAGATCGTGTTCGGCCTGTCGATTGCTTTCGCCGCGTCGAGCTTCTTCCTGTCGTTCTTCTCGTTCGGCGGCGGGGCGCTCGTTTGATGGCCGTCCCGTTCGAGCAACTGGACGCCGTGCCGGGCTTCACGGTCCCGGTTCACCGGGCGCTGACCGAACATATCCTGCTCGGCGGCGCACCGCGCTCCATCGCGATTCTGAACGGCACGCTGGCCGGGGCCGTGGGCCTCGGCCTGCGCCTCTGGCTGGTCGGCATCGCCATCTGGGCAATCGGCCATTTCGCGGCCGTATGGGCGGCAAAGCGCGATCCCCTCTTTGTCGAGGTCGGGCGGCGGCATCTCCGCATCCCCGGCCATCTGGCGGTTTGAGGGAGGGCGTCGATGATGAACCTTGCAGAATACCGCCGCACCGCCACCCGGCTCGCCGACTATCTGCCATGGGCAGCACTGGTCGGCTCCGGCGTCGTCTTGAACAAGGACGGGAGTTTTCAGAGGACGGCCAAGTTTCGCGGGCCCGATCTGGATTCCGCCGTCGCCGCCGAACTGGTCGCCGTCGCCGGCCGCATCAACAACGCCGTGCGCCGTCTCGGCTCCGGCTGGAGCATCTTCGTCGAAGCGCAGCGCAGCGAAGCCTCGACCTATCCCGACAGCATGTTTCCCGATCCCGCGTCGGCGCTGGTCGACGCAGAGCGCAAAGCCGGTTTCGAGGAAGCGGACGCGCATTTTGTATCGGGCTACTTCCTGACCTTCCTCTGGCTGCCTCCGGCCGAGGAAGCCGCCCGCGCGGAAACATGGCTCTACGAGGGCCGCGAGAAAACCGGCGTGGACCCGTGGGAGCTGCTGCGCGCCTTCATCGACCGCACCGACCGCGTGCTGGCCTTGCTCGACGGCTTCATGCCCGAGTGCCGTTGGATGGATGACGGCGCGACGCTGACCTATCTCCATTCCACCATCTCGACCAACCGGCACCGCGTCCGCGTGCCCGAGGTGCCCATGCACCTCGACGCGCTGCTTACCGACCAGCCGTTGACCGGCGGGCTGGAGCCGCGCCTTGGTGATGCACATCTGCGCGTCCTGACCATCGTGGGCTTCCCGACCGCAACGACGCCGGGCCTGCTCGACGAGATGAACCGCCTGCCGTTCCCCTACAGGTGGAGCACGCGCGCGATCCTGCTCGACAAGACCGATGCGACCCGGCTGCTGACCCGCATCCGTCGCCAATGGTTCGCCAAGCGCAAGAGCGTCGCCGCGATTCTGAAAGAGGTGATGACCAACGAGGCGTCCGCGCTTGTGGACACCGACGCCGCCAACAAGGCGCTCGACGCCGACATGGCGTTGCAGGAGCTTGGGGGAGACGTGGCGGGCATGGCTTACGTCACGGCGACCGTCACCGTATGGGATGCCGACCCGCGCATTGCCGACGAGAAGCTGCGCCTGGTCGAGAAGATCGTTCAGGGCCGCGACTTCACCGCCATGCCCGAGAGCGTCAACGCGGTTGACGCATGGCTCGGCAGCCTGCCCGGACACGCCTACGCGAATGTCCGCCAGCCGCCCATCAGCACTTTGAATCTCGCCCACATGATCCCGCTTTCGGCGGTGTGGGCGGGGCCGGAACGGGACGAGCATTTCGGTGCGCCCCCTTTGCTCTTTGGAAAGACCGAAGGCTCAACCCCGTTCCGGCTAAGTCTCCATGTCGGCGACGTAGGCCACACCCTTGTCGTCGGCCCCACGGGCGCGGGCAAATCCGTGTTGCTCGCCCTCATGGCCTTGCAGTTCCGGCGCTATGAGGCCAGCCAAGTCTTCGCCTTCGACTTCGGCGGCTCGATCCGCGCCGCCGCGCTCGCCATGGGCGGAGATTGGCACGATTTGGGCGGTGGCCTCACGGAAGGGGACGAGGCGTCCGTTTCGCTCCAGCCACTTGCCCGCATCCACGACACCTATGAACGCGCATGGGCGGCGGACTGGATCGCCGCCATCCTCATGCGCGAAGGCATCGCCATCACGCCCGAGATCAAAGAGTATCTTTGGACGGCGCTGACTTCGCTGGCGTCCGCGCCGGTCGATGAGCGCACGATCACCGGCCTTGCGGTGCTGCTGCAATCCAACGATCTGAAACAGGCGCTTCGGCCGTTCTGCGTCGGCGGTGCCTATGGCCGGCTGCTCGACGCCGAGGCCGAACATCTCGGCTCGGCCGATGTGCAGGCGTTCGAGATCGAGGGGCTGGTCGGGACCGGTGCGGCCCCGGCCGTGCTCGCCTATCTGTTCCATCGTATCGGCGACCGGCTCGACAGGCGGCCGACGCTGCTCATCATCGACGAGGGTTGGCTTGCGCTCGACGACGAGGGTTTCGCCGGCCAACTCCGCGAATGGCTGAAAACGCTGCGCAAGAAAAACGCCAGCGTCATCTTCGCCACGCAAAGCCTGTCCGACATTGACGGCAGCAACATCGCGCCCGCGATCATCGAGAGCTGTCCGACGCGGCTCTTGCTGCCGAACGAACGGGCCATAGAACCGCAGATCACGGCCATCTATCGCCGCTTCGGCCTCAATGACAGGCAGATCGAAATCCTCGCACGGGCCACGCCCAAGCGGGATTATTACTGCCAAAGCCGCAGGGGCAATCGCCTGTTCGAGCTGGACCTGTCCGAAGTCGGCCTCGCGCTCTGCGCCGCATCCGCCAAATCCGACCAGACCCTCATTGCACAGATCGTCACTGAGGCCGGCCGCGACGGCTTCCTCGCCGCATGGCTGCGCGCGCGAGGCGTCGATTGGGCGGCCGAGCTGATCCCGAACCTCACCAATCTCATCCCCCAGCCTGAAAAGGAGTCCACATAATGACTATCCGCTTCCCGACCCCTCGCGCCGCTCTGATCGCGGCGGCGGTTCTCGCCGTGCCTGTCGCGCTTTCGCCCATGCTGGCAAGCCCGGCCCATGCGCAATTCGGCTTCGGCCGCATCGTCTATGACCCGAGCAACTACGCGCAGAACGTCCTCACGGCAGCGCGCACGCTCGAACAGATCAATAACCAGATCACCAGCCTCCAGAACGAAGCGCAGATGCTCATCAATCAGGCCCGCAACCTTGCGAGCCTGCCATATTCCTCGCTCCAGCAGCTCCAGCAGAGCGTCCAGCGCACGCAGCAGCTTCTCGGGCAGGCACAGAACATCGCGTTCGAGGTCGGCCAGATCGACCAAGCCTTCCAGAAGCATTATGGCAATGTGGCGCTTTCGGCGACCGACGCCCAGCTTGTCGCCGATGCGCGCAGCCGATGGGAGAATACGGTCGGCGGTTTGCAGGACGCCATGCGCGTGCAGGCGGGAGCGGTCGGCAATATCGACAGCAACCGCGCCGAAATGGCCGCGCTGGTCGGCCAGAGTCAGGGCGCGACCGGCGCGCTTCAAGCCACGCAGGCCGGCAACCAGCTTCTTGCGCTCCAGTCGCAGCAGCTTTCCGACCTGATCGCGGTCATCTCGGCGAACGGCCGCGCCGACGCGCTGACCGAGGCCGAGCGCGCGACTGCCGCCGAACAGGGCCGCATCCAGCGCGAGCGGTTTCTGACGCCCGGCACCGGCTACCAGCCGGGCAATGCGCAGATGTTCAACAACGGCAACAACTAACCGGGAGACTCGCCATGGACGGCAAGATGCTGGCCCGGCTCGGGACGGTGGTGTTCGTTGCGATTGCCTTGACAGTGACCGCAATCGACATGGCGCGGAAG
>JAEWKP010000070.1 GCA_023393655.1 Pseudomonadota bacterium
TTGCGCGCTCGGGGGGGGGGGGTCCCCTCCCCCCCCCCCCCCTTCTCTGTGGGCAGGCATAAGCTCGTTAAAATGCGAGCGAAGCCGGTCATCCTTGCTGAAAACCCCGGCTGCTAGCCGTGACGCACTCTGGGGCAAACGGAATGTGCCTTGTGAAAGCCAAGACGACGCAGATTCGCGAGTTTTTCAGTTCTTCTTTGCTGGCCCAGGCCTTTGCCGGTTGCTTTGTCGCAACCCACGTCCCGATCATTTCCATCGCGGCCTATGTCGCCTCCGGCGCCGCGATCAGCGCGCAGGCGGTCCTAGGCATCATCCTGCTGGCCACGGTGGCCGGAACCGCCTTTGCCTTCATCGTGATGCGGCATCTGCTGCTGCCGGTCGGCGATCTCGCGCGCGGACTCAAGGGCTACCGGGTCGAGGGCCGCATCCCGCGCCTCGTCAAGCTGCGCAACGACGATGTCGGGCGCCTGACCGACGAGGTCCGTGCCCTCATCAACACGCTGGAAGAGAAGCTGAACCGCCTGAAGCAGCAGGCCTTCTCGGACACGCTCACCGGGCTCGGCAATCGCCGCTGGCTCGCAGAAGTCGTCGGCTCCGAGATCGCGCGCTCGCGCCGCGAGCAGAAGCCGCTCTCGGTCATCGTGCTCGATGTCGACCACTTCAAGAGCATCAATGACGCGTTCGGCCATGATGCCGGCGACGACGTCCTCGTCGCCATCGCCGAGACCATGAGGCGCGTGCTGCGTCCCTATGATCTGGTGGCGCGCCTCGGCGGCGAGGAGTTCTGCGCCTTCCTGCCGGGGACCGGCCTCAAGGAAGCGATGCAGATCGCAGAGCGTTTGCGGGAAGCCATCGCGGCCCTCCGGATCGAGACGCTCAGGGAACGACACATCACCGCAAGCTTCGGCGTGCACGAGGCCCATCTCATGCGCGAGCAGTTCAAGGACATGCTGCGTATCGCCGACGAGTATCTCTATCAGGCCAAGGGCGACGGGCGGAACCGGGTGCAGACCATCGAGGCCCGCCCGACAGTGATCCAGACTGCGCCGGCCACCGCGAACCCTCCCGAAGCTTGACGGTCACCAAACGTCCCAAACGAAAAGGGCGGCCTCTCCGGCCGCCCTTCTTATTGGATCACTTCACGAAGGTCCCGTGCAATTCGTCCTCGATATGCACGCGGATGATCTCCTCGAAATTCGCCTCCGCCTTGAAGCCGAGCGCGAGCGCCCGCTGCGGATCGAAATTGCGCGGCCAGCCCGCGACGATCCCGTCGATCACGGGGTCGGTCTCGCGGCGGATGCGCTTCACCACGTTCTCGCCGGCGACCTTGCGCAGCGTCTCGATCTGCTCGGCGACCGTGCAGGAATAGCCCGGCATGGTCAGCGCCCGGCGCGGGCCGATCGCGGCGGTATCCATCGTCGCGGCATGGATCAGGAAGCCGACCGCCGAGCGCGGCGAGGCGTGCCAGTGGCGGACCTGGTCCGAGACCGGCAGCACCGCCTCCTCGCCGTTCAGCGGCTCGCGGATGATGTTTGAGAAGAAGCCCGAGGCTGCCTTGTTCGGCTTGCCCGGCCGCACGCAGATCGTCGGAAGGCGGATGCCGACGCCGTCGAAGAAACCGCGCCGCGAGTAGTCGCAGAGCAGGAGCTCACCGATCGCCTTCTGCGTACCGTAGCTGGTCAATGGCGTGGTGAAGAACTCGTCCTCGATCTTGTCGTGGAAGGGCGCGCCGAACACCGCGACCGAGGAGGTGAAGACCAGGCGCGGCGTATAGCCCTCCGCATGGCGGATCGCCTCGAAGAGATAGCGCGTGCCGTCGAGATTGATGCGGTAGCCCTTGTCGAAATCGGCCTCGGCCTCGCCCGAGACGACCGCTGCGAGATGGATGATCACCTCCGGCCGCGTCGCGATCAGCTTCTCGGCTTCACCCGGAATCGAAAGGTCCGAGACAACCGCCTCGAAATCGAAGGGCGCGGCCGGCGGCGGCGAGGCGACGACGACATCCTGCGCCGTCACGCGCGTCACCGGCTTGCCGCCGAGCTGGCCGTCGCGCGCCAGCCGCTCGATGAACTTGCGCCCGACCATGCCGGCGCCGCCGAGAACGAGAATATGCATCGGATCTGTCCTGAAGGTTTGCTTTTGAAGGTCTGTGTCGTCAGTTCGGGAGATGGCCGCCGAGATCGTCTTCGATATGGACGCGGATGATCTCGTCGAAATCGCGCTCGGCCTTAAAGCCCAAAGCCAGCGCGCGTTTCGCATCGAACCGGGTCGGCCAACCTGCGACGATCGCCGCCGAAGCCGGATCGGGCGCCCGCCGGATCAGCTTCACCGCCTTGTCGCCGGCAATGCGGCGCAGCGCCTCGATCTGCTCACCGACGGTGACGCAGACGCCCGGCATGCTCAGGTTGACGCGCGGACCGAGCTGCTCGCGCGACACCCCCGCGGCATGGATCAGGAAGCCGACGGCCGAGCGCGGGCTCGCATGGGTGAAGAGCACCTCGTCGCTGACCGGCAGGAGCGCTTCCACGCCCTGCAACGGCTCGCGGATGATGCCGGAGAAGAAGCCGCCGGCCGAGGCATTGGGCTTGCCCGGCCTGACCACGATCGAGGGGAAGCGGATGCCGACGCCCTCGACAAAGCCGCGCCGCGAATAGTCGGCCAGCAACAATTCGCCGATCGCCTTCTGCGTGCCGTAGCTGGTCAAGGGCGTGACATGGAACTCGTCGGAGATCGACGCGGGGAACGGCGCGCCGAAAATGCCGCTCGAACTGGTGAAGACGAGCTTGGGTGCATAGGCAGCGCCGCCCTCATGCCGGATCGCCTCCAGCAGGTTGTGCATGCCGTCGAGATTGACGCGGTAGCCCTTGTCGAAATCGCGCTCGGCCTCGCCGGAAATGATCGCGGCCAGGTGAAAGATCAGGTCCGGCCGCAGCGCCGCCAGCTCCTTCGCGACAGCAGCATCGCCGGCATCCTCGACGCGGATCGTCGCGCGATCCGCAAGCTCCGCCGGCAGCGCGGGCGCCACCACATCGGTCAGCGTCAGCCTGTCGATCGCCTGGCCGGCACATTGGCCCTCGCGCGCCAGACGCTCCGCCAGCCTGCGGCCGACCATGCCGGCCGCACCTGTGATCAGGACATGCATGACGTCTCCCTATCCGGTTCGCATTTCGGGTCGCTCTTGACGGCAACCTTGTCGGGAGGATGGAGGCGGTGGCCGCCCCCATCCCGAAGCAGGTTTCAGAGGGCGAAGCCGCCATCCGCCAGATGGATCTGGCCGGTGGTGTAGCTCGACTCGTCTGCCGCGAGGTAGACGGCGAGCGCGGCGATCTCCTCGGCCGTGCCGAGCCGGCCCATCGGCTGGCGGTCGATGAAGGCCTGCCGGGCGGCAGCCTCGGTCGTCTTGGTGGCCTGAGCGAGGTCCTTGATGCGCTGGTCGAGCGAGGGCGACTGGATCGTGCCCGGGCAGATCGCGTTCGCGCGCACGCCCTTCTTGATGTAGTCGGCCGCCACCGCCTTGGTCAGGCCGATCACCGCCGCCTTGGTCGCGCCATAGGCATAGCGGTTCGGAATGCCGCGCACCGAACCCGCGCCCGAGGCGATATTGACGATCGAGCCCGAACCCTTGGCCAGCATGGCGGGCAGGAAGGCCTGGATCGTGCGATGCATCGACTTGACGTTGAGGTCGAAGGAGAAGTCCCAGGCCTTGTCGTCGGTGTCGAGCACCGTGCCGTGATGGACGAAGCCGGCGGCGTTGACGAGGATGTCGACGGGGCCGACCTTCTCGGCGAAGGCATTGACCGCCTTGGACGAAAGCACGTCGAGCTTGCGCTTCTTCGCCTTCGGGATGCCCTCCAGCAGGGCGACATCCTTGTCGGTCGCCCAGACGGTGGCGCCTTCCGCGACGAAGGCCTCGGCGATGGCCCGGCCGATCCCCTGCCCCGCGGCGGTGACGACCGCGACCTTGCCCTTCAAACGTCCTGCCATGCTCGTTTCCTTTTATCAGCCGGCTTTTGCAAAGGTCTTGCGCATATGGGTCAGCCGCCGGTCGGCCATGACCTCATGATGCGTGATGGTGAAGCCCAGCCGCTCGTACCAGCCGATGCGCTGGGTCAGCCTGGCATGGGTGTAGAGATGCACGGAAGCATAGCCGAGCGCCTGCGCCCGCTCGTCGGCGAAGCCCATCAGCCCGGCTCCGAGCTTGCGCCCGCCAGCCTCGGGCGCAACGGCCACGCTCCAGATGGTGAAATCCTCGGGCTCGATATCGAGCACCAGCGCAGCCTCGAGCGCACCGCCCTCACCTTCCGCAAGCCAGACCTCATGCTCAGCGACGACCTGCCTGTAATCGGCGATGCGGGGCAGCGAGGGCACGCCGATGATGCTCTCGTTCGGCGTATAGGCAGCATTCTTGAGCGCAAGGATCGCTGGAATATCGGCTAGCCCGGCCCGGCGCAGCGCGACAGTCCCCGCATGTCCCCCGATCTGGTTGAAGGCGCCGAGCGAGAGCTTCTGCCGGCCCTGCGCGTCGAAATTCGACGGTGCCAGCCAGCGCCGGAAAGCCTGGGCCCGCACCGGCCATTCGTCGTCGAGGATCGAGAACCAGGCGGTATCGCGATTGGCGCCTTTCACCACCATGTGCTGGCGGAACAGACCCTCGAACTGGAATCCGAAGCGCAAGGCGGCGCGCTTGGACGGCTCGTTCCGGTTGTTGCACTTCCACTCATAGCGGCGATAGCCGAGCGAGAAGCCGTAATCGCCGACGAGACAGATCGCCTCGGTCGCCGCCCGCGTCCGTTGCAGCGCCGGCGAATAGGTGATCGTGCCGACCTCGAACACGCCATGCTCGGGCCGGATCTCCATGATCCAGAGATGCCCCTTGGCCTTGCCATCGGCCTTGTCGATCACGGCGAGCGGCACGATGCCGGCCTTCGTCACCATCGAGTCGAGCAGCACGCGGTAGGCGTCCTTGTCCTTCGGCGGCGGGGCCGAGAGCCAGTCCCAGACGCTGTCGCGTCCGACATCGGCGGCCCAGATGTCGTCGATATGCCTGCTGACATCGAGCGGTTCGAGCCGGCAATACTGGCCTTCCAGAACCTTGGCCGGCGGGAATGGGGGCGCCGTCCAGTGAAGCGTCGTCATGATGCCTCCTTCCCCTTCCAGCCGGCGAGGTCGAGCCGGATCTCCCAGCCCTCTCCAAGCTCCCCCGCAATGGCATGGGCGAGCGCTGCGCCCTCCGCTTCCCAGGCCAGCCGCTCGACCGCGTCGCTGAAATCGGAAGCGGCCGGTTCATCCTCGTCATAGATCGCGTCGAAAGCATCCATCCAGGCCTCGAGCCGGTCCCCAACCGCCTCGGAGATCCCGACATCCTCGGCGTCGACCGCCCGACGCTTGCCCTTGGCATCGATCTGCCAGAGGCCGCTGAGCCCGAGCCATTCCGGCGCGATCAGCAGCGTGCCGCTCATGAGCGCTCCGCCAGATCTTTGGTGAAGAACGGATTCAGCGGCGCCGAGGCGCCATTGCCGGCGAAGCCCTTGAAGCTACCCTCCTCCGCGATCAGGCGCGTTGCATCGATGAAGGCGGCCCAGGCCGCACGCGCCAGCGCCCCGCCGATCGAGATGCGCCGCGTGCCGGCCGCCGCGATGTCCGCAACCGACAAACCGAAATCGCCATAGACCAGCGTGTTCACCGGCTTGCCGCCAGCCGCAGCGACGATGGTGGCGATATCAGCAGATGTCTTCGGACCGGGCGCATAGAGGACGTCGGCGCCGGCCCCAGCATAGGCCTCGATCCGCCGCACCGATTCCTTCAACGGCTCGGCATGGCCGGTCAGAAAGCATTCGGCGCGCGCCGTCAGCACGACGCCCGAGCCGGTCTCGTCGATGGCCTTGCGCGCCGCCTTGATCCGCTCGACCGCGAGTTCGAACGGGTAGAGCGGCTCGTCCTGGCGCCCGGTCGCATCCTCGATCGAGAGCCCTGCGACGCCGGTCGCGACGCAAAGCTTGACGTTGGCCGCGACGCCGTCAGGCGTATCGGCATAGCCGTTCTCGAAATCGGCATTGACCGGCAGATCGGGCACCGCCCTCACGATCTCGGCGATGTGCGCGAGCATCATGTCGCGCGGCACGTCCTGGTCGGCGCGCCCTTGCGTGAAGGCATAGCCGGCGCTCGTCGTCGCCAGCGCCTTGAAGCCCTGCCCGCGCAGCCAGCGGGCCGAGCCAAAATCCCAGGGGTTGGGCATCACGAAGCAGCCGGCCTCGTGGAGCTTGCGGAAGGCTTCGACCTGGGGGCTCTGTGCCATGGTTTAAATCGTTTCAAATGGAGGCGGAACCAAGAGCTGCCATAGTGTCGAGGGTCGTATCGTTTGTCAGCCCCGTTGGGCGCGCGTCGCGCAGCGAACGCCGATGCGCGGGCGGAATGGCGTGGGGAGCGGTGGGGGCGGTGAGCCTGGTTCAAAGAGCGCGCGTGCCATGTGTCATCCCGCACGCGCCGCGGCGCGAAGTGCCGCGGCGCAGATGCGGGATCGCACGACGAGAAGGCGCCTTTTCCGGGTGCTGCTCCCGTGTCTGCGCCGCGGCATTTCATGCCGCAGCGCGCACGGGATGACACCCCTTAAACGCGCATCCCGCTCAGTGATTATCCCGCGGAATGCCGAACTTCTTGTGGATCTTCTGGTACTTGACCGCCGGCTTGAGGACCATGCCGTCGGAGAGCTCACCGACGATCTTGCGCTGGATCTCCTGCCAAGGCGTCTGGCTCTTCGGATACTTGTAGCCGCCGGCGGCCTTGAGCGCGGCGCGGCGCTCGGCGAGCTCCTCGTCCGAGATCAGGATGTTGGCGGTGCGCTTCTTCAGGTCGATGCGAACCCGGTCGCCGGTGCGCAGCAGCGCGAGGCCACCGCCCGTCGCCGCTTCCGGCGAGGCGTTCAGGATCGAGGGCGAGCCGGACGTGCCGGACTGGCGGCCGTCGCCGACGCAGGCGAGCGCCGTGATGCCCTTCTTGATCAGGTAATCCGGCGGC
>JAEWKP010000442.1 GCA_023393655.1 Pseudomonadota bacterium
CCAGCGGTCCGCGCGGCAGCGGCAGGTCGAGCAGCTTGTCGAGCAGCACGAAGAAGACGATCGCGGTGGCGATGGCCGAGGCCGCAGCCGGCAGTGGCCGCGCATGGAAGGCCAGCGCGGCCACGAAGCAGAGCAGGGTCGTGGCCGCGATGAAGCCGATCGGCAGCAGGAGCAGCGGGTAGATCAGGCTTGCGGCGAGGACCAGGGCGGCGCGCGGCCAGGCGCCGAATTCCAGCGTAACCGCGCCGGGCCGCAGCAGCAGGATCAATCCGGTCAGCACGAGGACGCCGCCGATGATCGTCGGGAACACCCGCGGCCCGACCGGATCGGCCGCGAAGGCGACATGCAGGGTCTGGGCGTGCCAGATCGCGCCCGCTCCGAGCAATGCACAGATCAACCCGACCAGGCGATCGATCATGATCTCCTCCCGTCCCGTTGCTTTGGCGAAGTGCTTCAGCCCTTACTTGGCGAGGCCGACTTCGGCTGCCAGCGTGCGGAAATCGGCGGTCCGCTTCTTGGCGAAGGCGTCGAATTCCGCGCCTACCATGCTGAATTCGAACAGCCCCTGCTCGCCGCGTGCCTTCTGCCAGCGTGGATCGGCATTGAGCTTGGTCAACACGCCCGTCCAGTAGGCATAGGACGCCTCCGGCGCCTTCGGCGGGGCGTAGAAGCCGCGCACGATCGGCCATTGCACGTCGTAGCCCTGTTCCTTGGCCGTCGGCACCTGTGCGAAGGCGCCGGGCAGGCGCTTCTCCGAGAAGGTGGCGAGCAGGCGGATCTCGCCGGCCTCGAGCTGGCCGCGCACCTCGGAGGCATCGCCGGGGAAGAGGTCGATATGCCCGCCGATCAGGGCGCCGATCGCCTCGCCGCCGCCTTCATAGGCGAGGTAGCGCATCTTGCGCGGATCGACGCCGGCCGCCTTGAGCACCAGCGCCGGCTTCATCCAGTCCTGGCTGCCGACGGTGCCGCCGGCGCCGACCTTGACCGAGGTCGGGTCCTTCTTCAGGGCCTCGACGACGTCGGCCAAGGTCTTGAAGCGGCTGTCCTTGCGCACGGCGAGCACGCCGTAATCGGCGCCGATCGCGCCGAGCCAGCGCACGTCGGACTCGCTGAACCGGCCGAACTTGCCCTGGGCGAGATTGACCCAGGAACCGGTCGAGACCGCGACGATGACATTGGCATCGGCGGCGCGCTGCGCCTGGATGTTGTTATAGGCGACTGCGCCGATGCCGCCCGGCATGTTGGTGGTGCGGATCGACGGGCCGACCAGCCCCGTCTCGTTCAACATGCGGGTGGTCAGCCGGCAGGTCAGGTCGAAGCCGCCGCCGGGCGCGGCAGGGGCGATGCATTCCGGGTTCTGCGGCTGGAAGTCCTGCGCGTGGACGGTTGCCGAGAGCAGCAGCGCGCAGCAGGTGGCGATCGTTGTTCTCATGGCGTTCCTCCCAAATTCTTGTCGTTTCCGCCTGCGGTGGCGGGTTGGCGTCGTTATCCGGGCTCTTGTCAGCCCTGTTCGATTGTCGACAATTTTTAGATTAGCGAACCGGAACCGCTTGTCAAACGGGCAAGTCGATGTAATTTGTGTCGACAATAAACGCTGGCCAGAACGAAAAGGCGGGCGATGGATGCGAGGAACGGCCGAAAATGGCGACATTCAACAACAATGAGCGTCCGGCTCCGGATGGAGTGCTGGTCGATATCGCCGACTATGTGCTGAACTATCGCGTCGAGAGCAGCCTGGCCTACGAGACCGCCCGCAACTGCCTGATCGACACGATGGGCTGCGGCATGGAGGCGCTCGAATATCCCGCCTGCACCAAGCTGCTCGGCCCCGTCGTTCCCGGCACGGTCGTTCCGAACGGCGCCCGCGTGCCGGGCACGCCCTATCAGCTTGACCCGATCCAGGCGGCCTTCAACTTCGGTACGATGATCCGCTGGCTCGACTTCAACGATTGCTGGCTCGCCGCCGAGTGGGGCCATCCGTCCGACAATCTCGGCGGCATCCTCGCGGTCGCCGACTGGCTCTCGCGCACCGCGGTCGCCGCCGGCAAGGCGCCATTGACGATGCGCGACGTGCTCACCGCGATGATCAAGGCGCACGAGATCCAGGGCTGCTTGGCGCTGGAGAACGCCTTCAATAAGGTCGGCATCGACCATGTCATCCTGGTCAAGGTCGCCTCGACCGCGGTGGTCGCCGGCATGCTCGGGCTTGGCCGCGACGAGATCGTCAACGCGCTCTCGCTCGCCTTCGTCGACGGCCAGGCGCTGCGCACCTATCGCCACGCTCCGAACGCCGGCTCGCGCAAGAGCTGGGCGGCGGGCGACGCCACCAGTCGCGCCGTCAGGCTCGCGCTGATCGCCCGCACCGGCGAGATGGGCTACCCCTCGGCGCTGTCGGCCAAGACCTGGGGCTTCTACGACGCCTCGTTCCGCGGCCAGAGCTTCAAGTTCCAGCGCCCTTACGGCTCCTATGTGATGGAGCACGTGCTGTTCAAGATTTCCTATCCGGCCGAGTTCCATTCGCAGACCGCGGTCGAGGCCGCGATGACGCTGCACGACCAGCTCGAGGCGATGGGCCGCAGCAGCGACGACATCGCCTCGATCAGGATCAGGACGCACGAGGCTTGCATCCGCATCATCGACAAGCGCGGGCCGCTGCATAACCCGGCCGATCGTGATCACACCATCCAGTACATGGTCGCCGTGCCCTTCATCTTCGGGCGCCTCACCGCCGCCGATTACGAGGATGATGTCGCCGCCGATCCGCGCATTGATGCGCTCCGCGACAAGATCGAATGCGTCGAGGACCCGGCCTTCACCAGGGACTACC
>JAEWKP010000450.1 GCA_023393655.1 Pseudomonadota bacterium
GCGCCGCGGCGCGACGTCTCCCGCGCGGCCTGTTCGCCTATGTCGACCGCGGCAGCGAGGACGAGACCGCGATCGCACTGAACCGACGGCAGCTCGATGCGATCCGGCTCGCGCCCAAGGTGCTGGTCGACGTTTCGGATATTTCGACGCAGACGCGGATCCTCGGCCAGGACCAGCCGCTGCCCTTGGTTATAGCGCCGACCGCCGTGGCCGGCCTCGTCTGGCATGACGGGGAGATCGCGCTCGCCAGGGCGGCGGCGCGGGCCGGCATCCCCTTCTGCGTCGCGACGCAGTCGATCACCGCGATCGAGCGGATCGCTGCGGAAACCCACGCCCGGCTCTGGTTCCAGCTCTATGTCTGGAAGAGCCGTCAGCGCATGCTCGGCCTGCTCGACCGGGCCTGGGAGGCGGGCGCGGAGACGCTGGTGCTGACCGTCGACACCGCCGTCGCCCCCAACCGCGAATACAATGCCCGCAACGGCTTCGGCATTCCCCTGAAGGCATCGTGGCGTGCCGGGCTCGACGTCGCCCTGCATCCGCGCTGGGCTATCGGCGTGATGCTGCGCGCGCTGGCGACAGGCAGGGTGCCGACCTATGCGCATTATCCCGAAGCCTTCCGCACGAAGCTCGGCCGCGAGGCGATCTCCGAAGAGGTGGCGCTCGCCCGCGACGTGACCTGGGAGGACGTGAAACTGCTGCGCCGGCACTGGCACGGCAAGCTCGTGCTCAAGGGCATCCTGCGCGTCGACGATGCAATCGCAGCGGCTGCATGCGGCTGCGACGGCATCGTCGTCTCGAACCATGGCGCTCGCAATCTGGATTGCGCCGTCGGCCCGACCGAGGTGCTCCCGGGCATCGTCGAGGCGGTCGGCGATCGCATCGAGATCCTGGCGGATAGCGGGGTGCGGCGCGGCGCCGATATTGCCCGTTTTCTGGCGCTCGGGGCGACAGGCGTCATGGTCGGAAGGGCCCCGCTCTTCGGCCTTGCGATCGGCGGGGCTGACGGGGCAGGGCGAATCCTCGACCTGCTGGAGGCTGAGCTGAGGACCACGATGGGATTCCTCGGCAAAGTGCGGCCGACCGAACTGCACGACGCTCTTCCAGCCATTCGATAGGAGCGCCTGCCTGCTGAAGAGGGCGCCGGCATTCCGGCAAACTCATCGCGGGCGAAAGCTCTCGTCCAGCGCTTCGAGTTCCCGGGCGAGATTGCTGCGAAGCCAGAGCGCGACCTCGGCGACGATCGGGTTGAGGGGCCTCGACCGGGGCGCGATCAGGCTGTGGTGTCGGCCGGTCCGGATGACGAGGTCCGAAGCCGGCACCAATGTGCCCTTCACCAGACTGCTCGACACGACGCTCAGCCAGCCCAGGGCGATGCCGTCGCCGTTCAGCGCCGCCTGGAGGATGACGGAATAGTCCGTGAACTCATGCCAGGCCCCTTTCGAGGCGCCGCGATGGGCGACATTGCCCCATTCCCTGGCCCATTCATGCGTGGCGTGGTCGCTCAGCCAGAGAAACACATGTCCGGCGCCATCGCCCCGGTGATCCAGCCTGCCGCGCGCATCGAGATAGGCGGGGCTGCAGACCGGGAAGACGATCTCGGGCGCAAAGGACCAGCGATGGTAGTTCGGGTCATCCTCCGCGACGATGCGCGTCGCCAGATCGACATTGTCGGGCACGCCGCGCAGAACACCCGGAATCAGATCGAACCGGATATCGATCTGCGGAAAGGCGGCATGGAATTCGCCGAGGCGAGGCAGCAGCCAATGGGCCACGAAAGAGCTCGACATCGACAGCGTGACGATGGGCTTCGTGCCGTGCCGCCGCCGCTGGATCGCCTCGATGGTTTCCGCGATGCGTCCGACGGCATCGCCGACGACGGCGTAGAGGTCGCTGCCGTCCACGGTCAATGCGAGACCGCGGGCGCGCCGCTCGAACAGCCTCGCCCCGATGGCGGCTTCCAGTTCCGCGACGCTGCGGCTGGCGGAAGGCTGGCTGACGTTGAATTCTGCTGCCGCGGCCGTGAAGCTGCCGGTCCGGGCCGCGGCTTCGAAGACCAGAAGCCCGCGTGCGGACGGGACGAGACGGGACAGTTGAGCCATACGCTGAGCGTATGCTTCTCCCAGGCTTTTTCAATCTGTTCCTGTTCCAGGAACATCGTCATCATCGGCGTCGACGGGCCGGGGATCGGGCCGGTGCCTGCCGGCATCGTCGCGGCAGGGGGACATGGCTTCAATCCTGGTTCGGCCACAGGGAGGCATTCGGTGAGCGAGGCAATCACGGCAGATCGTCATGCGGCTGCCGCCGGCGACCCCCTGCTTCAACCCTTCGCGATCAAGAACCTCCGGCTGCGCAACCGCATCGTCAGCACCAGTCATGCCTCGATGCTGGATGAAGGCGGCCTGCCGCTCGAACGCTATCAGCGCTATCACGAGGAAAAGGCGCGCGGCGGCCTCGCCATGACGATGATCGGCGGCTCGGCGATGACATCGCCGGATTCAAGTTGGGGCGGCGGCCAGCTCGACCTTTCCAGCGACCGCATCATCCCTCATCTGCAAGCGCTGTCCGAGCGCATCCACGGCCATGGTGCCGCGGTGATGTGCCAGGTCTCGCATCTCGGCCGGCGCGCGACCTCCTATGGCTGGAACTGGCTTCCGGTGCTGGCGCCGTCGCGCGTCAGGGAAACGCGTAACCGCAACTTTCCCAAGGAGATGGATGAGGCGGATATCGCAAGGATCATCCGGGACTATGCCGATGCGGCACTGCGCTGCATGCAGGGCGGGCTCGACGGCATCGAGACCGTGACCGGAGGCCATCTCATCGGCCAGTTCCTGTCTCCGCGCACCAACAGGCGTACGGATGGTTTCGGCGGCTCGGCGGAAAACCGCGCGCGCTTCGGGCTCATGGTCCATGAGGCGATCCGCAAGCGCGTCGGCGACGAGGCGATCGTCGGCATCCGCTTCGTGATCGACGAAGGCGTCGCAGAGGGTTCGGATTTCGACGATTGCCTCAAGCTCGCAGGGATTTTCGAGCGCGAAGGCCATATCGACTATTTCAACTGCATCTACGGCCGCATGGACACCGACCTCGCGCTGGCCGAGGACAACATGCCTGGAATGTTCCAGCGCAACGCGCCCTATCTCGCGTCGGTGGCGCAGTTCCGCCGCGAGACGAAGCTGCCCTTGATCCATGCCGGCGGCGTCCGCGACGTGGCGACGGCGCGCCATACGATCCGCGAAGGGGTCGTCGACCTCGTCGGCATGACGCGCGCTCATATCGCCGACCCGCATCTGGTCAACAAGATCAGGCGCGGGGAGGAGGAGCGCATCAGGCCCTGCGTTGGCGCCTCCTACTGCCTCTACAAGAAGGTCAACTGCATTCATAACGCCGCCAGCGGACGTGAGACTGTGCTCGGCCATGAGGTCGCGCCAGCCTCGCGCCGCCTGAAGGCTGTGGTGGTCGGCGGCGGGCCGGCCGGGCTCGAAGCCGCGCGCGTCTGCGCCGAGCGAGGGCATTCGGTCGTGCTGTTCGAGGCGGCGGCGAGGCTCGGCGGGCAGTTGCTCGTCGCCACGGCTGCCGAGGAGCGCCGCGACCTGATCGGCATTGTCGACTGGCGCATCGCCGAGCTCGAACGGCTTGGCGTCGATGTTCGCACGAATTGCTATGCCGAGGCCGATGCGGTCCGCGCCGAGATGCCGGACCTCGTGATCGTCGCCACCGGCGGCATTCCCGATACCGACTGGTTCGAAGGGTCGGACCTCTGTGACAGCGTCTGGGATGTGCTGACCGGCACGGTGCCGGGCAAGGCCGACGTGCTCGTCTATGACGGCACCGGCCGGCAGGCCGCGGCGTCCTGTGCGCTGCAGCTCGCCCGGCAGGGCAAGGTCGTCTGCATCGCCACGCCCGACGACGCGCTTGCCGTCGAGATGTCCTATATCGACAAGTCGAGCTTCCGGAAGCGCTTCGCCGAGCTTGGCATCCGCTCGCTCGTCGATATCAGGCTGGAGAAGGTCGAGCGCCGCGGCAACGCGCTGCAGGCCACATTCCGCAACGAGTTGACCGGCGCGGAAAGCCAGGTCGAGGCCAGCCAGGTCGTCGTCGAATACGGCACGCTGCCGGCCGCCGAGATCTATCACGACCTGCGGCATCTCTCCGTCAATGACGGGGTGACCGATATCGCGTTCATGCTGGGCAGCGCGGAGGCGGCCGCTCCTGCGCCGGGGAGTTTCCTCCTGCATCGCATCGGCGACGCGGTCTCGAGCCGGGACCTCTATTCGGCGATCTACGAGGCCTATCGGCTCTGCTCGAAGCTCTGAGCCGTCGGCAGGGTCAGGCCGCGGCCGGGCTTTCGGCGCTTCCCGTATTGGCGAAGCGCTCGATCCGGAAATCGTGGAGCGGGATTTCCGTGGTGCCGGTCGCGATCAGCTCGGCCATCGTGTCGCCGACGCCCGGGCCGAGCTGGAAGCCGTGCCCGCTGAAGCCGAAGGCGTGGAACAGGCCAGGCGTCGTGCCCGATGGACCCATGACCGGCAGCATATCGGCGAGATAGCCTTCGCAGCCCGACCAGGTGCGGATCACCGAGACCTTCTCCAGGGCCGGCAGGAGCTGTTTCAAGGCCCGAAGCTGCGCCGGCAGCCGCGCCGGATCGACCCTGGCGTGGCCGGGATCGAGATTGACATCGACCCGTTCGGCCGCGCCGCCGAAGACGATGTTGCCGCGCTCGACCTGCCGGAAATAGGCGTCGGTCCCGTGCCGGCGGGTCCAGATGCCGACGACCGGCAGGATGCGATGGGGCAGGGGCTCGGTGACCCCCATCTGCGGGCCGCGCGGCGTGAGCGGCACCGGCTCGCCGAATTGCGCCGCGATCTGCATGCCCCAGGCTCCGGCGGTGTTGAGCAGCTTGCCGGCCTCGAACACGCCCTTCGATGTGGTGACGCGGAAGCCCGCATCGGTCTTGTCGATGCGGCCGACCTCGCATTCCTCTACGATCTCCGCGCCGAGCCGTCGCGCCGCATCGGCGAAAGCCGGCGCGATCAGCCGGGGGTTGCCCGAGCCATCCTGCGGGGAAAAGGACGCTGCGATCGCTCCGGGGCCGAGACCGGGAAAGCGCGCGCGAATCTCGTTGGCGCCGAGTTCCTCCAGCTCCAGCCCCCAGGGCCGCGCGGCATCGGCATAGGCGCGCATGTCCGCGAGCGCATCCTCTTCGAAGATCAGCCGAAGGTGGCCGGTGGCACGAAATTCGACGTCGCGGCCGAGCAGGCGCTCCGCCTCGCCCCAGAGCGTCCGCGAGCGATGCGCCAGCGGCAATTGCGTGAGGTGGCGCCCGGTCCGGCGGATATTGCCGAAGGAGGCGACGGTGGCGCCCGTTCCGACGCGGTTGCGTTCGATCAGCCTGACTTTCAGGCCGCGCCGTCTCAGAAAGAAGGTTGCGGCGGTCCCCATCAGGCCGCCACCGAGCACGATCACATCCATGTCCAGCCTCTTGCCGCACCGGCGGCAAATCTCCATGCGGCCGAACCTGACGCGGGCACGCGCACCCGTCAAAGACGCGATGGCCGACAGGCCATAAGTCCAGCCTATGGTCCTGCCCCGCATGTCTCTTGGACCGCCCCGCGGCTTCCGTGCCAGCTTCCGGCCGCCAGCAGGAGGAGCGGACATGGACGGCGGAACAGTGCCGAATGCGGACTGGAAGGTCGGCGTCGATATCGGCGGCACCTTCATCGATTTCTGCGCGCTCGAAACGCATTCGGGCCAGGTCGCGTCGCTGAAGGTGCTGACGACGCCGGACGATCCCGGCGCGGAGCTGATGACCGGCCTTTCGCTGCTGGCCGAGCGCGAAGGTCTCGATCCGCAGGCTGTCACCCGTTTCGTCCACGGCACGACGGTCGGCGTCAACACCATCATCCAGCGCAAGGGGGCGCCACTCGCGCTCTTCACCAATGCCGGCTTCGAGGACGTGATCGAGCTGGCCCGGCTGCGCATGCCCGAGACCTATTCGCTGTTCTGCTGCCGCCCGGAGCAGCTCATCACCCGCGACAGGGTCTTCGGTATCCCGGCCCGGATGCGCTCGGATGGGCGCGAGACCGTGAAGCCCGATCTCGATGCCATTGCGGCCGCCGTGGCTTCGGCCAAGGCACGCGGCGCGGTCGGCATCGTCGTCGCCTTCCTGCATGCCTGGCGCGACGGCGCGCAGGAGGAGGCGGTGAAGGCCGAGATCGCCCGGCTGGCTCCGGAGCTCTTCGTCTTCACCTCGGCCGAGGTCTGGCCGGTGATCCGTGAATATGAGCGGACGACGACGGCGATCCTCAACGCCTATGTCCATCCGCGCATTGCCGGCTATCTGACCGCTCTGGAACAGCGGCTGGCGGATCGTGGCGTGCCGGCGCGTGCGCTGCTGACCAAGTCGAACGGCGGCGTGATGAATGCCGCCGAGGGCAAGCGCGCCTGCGTCTCCATGCTGCTCTCGGGCACGGCCTCGGGCGTCATCGGCGCGACATGGTTCGCCCGGCAAGCCGGCGAGAAGCGCGTGCTGACCCTCGATATCGGCGGCACCTCGGCCGATTTCGCCCTCATCATCGATGGCGAGCCGCAATATGGCACCGGCGAGATGATCGGCGAGTTCCCGCTCTATATCCCCTCGGTCTCGGTCTCTTCGATCGGCATCGGCGGCGGTTCGATCGCCTCCGTCGACGGGCAGGGCGTGCTGCGTGTCGGGCCGGAATCGGCCGGCTCGACGCCCGGACCGGCCTGCTACGGGCGCGGCGGCGTCGAGGCGACCGTCACTGATGCCATGGTGGTCTGCGGCTGGCTCGGCCATAGCGAGATGGCCTATGGCCAGTTGAAGATGGATGCCGGTCTCGCCCGTACCGCTGTCTCGAAACTGGCCGAGAAGCTCGGACGGCCGCTGGAGGACACGGCGCAGGCGATCCTCGACATCGCCGTTTCCGAGATGTTCGTCGAGGTCGAGAAGCTGTCCTCGCGGGCCGGCGTCGACCTGAAGGATTTCACGCTGATGCCCTTTGGCGGCGGCGGCCCGATGCTCGGCGCCTTCCTCGCCCGCGAACTCGGCATGAACAGGTTGCTGGCGCCGCGCCGGCCGGGCGTCGTTTCTGCGCTGGGCGGCCTCGTCGCCGATCTGCGCGGCGATTTCGTCCGCACGCTTTTCGCCGAGCTCTCGGCCAAGGTGCTGCCGCAACTGAAGGCGGCGGCGGCTGCGATGGTCCAGGACGGGCGCGACTGGCTGGCGGCCCAGGGCCATGCGGGCGCAGCCGATCTCCGGTTCTCGGCGGATATGCGCTATGTCGGCCAGAGCTACGAGATCGAGGTTCCCCTGCAGCCCGCCTGGCTCGAAGCTGGCGACCCGGCCGCGATTGCCCGGGAATTTCATCAGACCCATCAGCGGATCTACGACTTCGACGATCCCGATGGCCGCATCGAGATCGTCAACCTGCGACTTTCGGCCATCGGTGCAGGCCCCGCGCTGTCCTTCCCGGAGGTCGCGGAGACCGATGCCGTCGCGATTCCCGAGCGCGAGCTGACGATCCACACCGGCGGGAGCCGTAAGGCTGTCGGCCTCTATCGCCGCGCCGACCTGCCGCCCGGCAGCCGCTTCGCCGGCCCGGCCGTCGTTGCACAGGAGGATACCACGGTGGCCATTCCTGCCGGCACCACCGCGCGGATCGATGGCCATCTCAACCTGCATCTGACTTTCGCGGAGTGATGCCGATGTTCGACCGGATGAAGCTTCAGGTGCTCGCCAATCATGCGCGCGCCGCCGCCGAGAACATGGCGCATACGCTGCATCGCACCGCCCATTCCGCCTTCGTCAAGGAGACGGAGGATTTCACGGTGATGTTGATCAGCCGCAGCGGTGACACCTTCGCCGTGCCGATGGAGCTGGGCGCAACCTGGTATCCCGGCCTGTCATGGGCGCCGGCGCTGGCGATGGTCGACGACTACAAGCCGGGCGACGTCGCCTTCACCAACGATCCCTATTCCTGCTTCGTCGCCACCCATGCGCCCGACACCCATCTCTGGAAGCCGGTCTTCCACGAGGGCGAGATCGTGGCCTGGACCGGCGGCCATATCCACAACACCGACATGGGCGGCGCCGTGCCGGCCTCGCTCTCGCGGGCGCTCACTGAGATCCATCAGGAGGGCATCCGCTTCCCGCCGATGAAGCTCGTCAATGAAGGCGTCTTCGACGAGCAGATCCTCAGGATCATGACGACCAATGTGCGCAAGCCGGATCTCAACATCGGCGATATCAAGGCGCTGGTCGGCGCGCTCAACACCGGCGAGCGCAAGGTGCTGGCGATGATCGAGAAGTTCGGCCGCGAGGCTTTCCTTGAAGGCGTCGACGCGCTCCTCGACCATGCCGAGGCACAGGCACGCGAGGTGCTGCGCGGCATGCCGGACGGAACCTGGGAATTCGCGGATTATGCCGACGAGGATTCGGTCGAGGCCAATCCCTGCCGCCTGAAGCTCAAGCTCACCATCCGCGGCGACGAGGCGGTGCTGGACTTCACCGGCTCCGATCCGCAGCTCGGCTCCTCGCTCAACGTGCCGAGCGGCGGCAATCCCCGACACACGATCCTGCTCGTCGGGGTCTATTACGTCCTCTACACGCTGAATCCGAAGATCCTGCTCAATACCGGGCTGACGCGCCCCTTCACCTGCATCGCGCCGGAAGGGACCGTGCTCAATCCCGTCTTCCCGGCCGCGGTCGGCATGCGCTCGCGGACCTGTGCGCGGCTGCGCTCCGTCATCTTCGGGGCGTTCTCGCAGGCCGTGCCGGAGCGGCTGCCCGCCGCGCCGGCCGGCAACAATTGCATCGTCAACGTGATGACCACCGACGAGCGCACCAGCCGGACCGTCATCGCCGCGGTCAACCCGGTCGTGGGCGGTGGCGGCGGCATGCCGCACCGCGACGGCACCAACGGCTCGGGCGCCGACGCCGCCTATCTCAAGAATACGCCGATCGAGATCACCGAGACCGAGACGCCGGTCGAGTTCGTCAAATACGGGCTGGCGCAGGACAGCGGCGGTGCCGGGCGCTGGCGTGGCGGGCTTGCCACCGAGATGGCGTTCCGTGTCTTCGCGCCCGACAGCCGCATCACCGCCCGCAACCGCGACCGCAGCTTTTTCCGGCCCTGGGGCGTGCTGGGCGGAAAGGCCGCGGGCCTCTCCGACATGGTGGTCAACCCGGGGCAGCCGGAAGCACGGCGGCTCGGCAATATCGATACCGCCGTCCTCCAGCCCGGCGACGTGCTGGAGATCCGTTCGGCTGGCGGCGGCGGCAGGGGGCACCCGCTCGACCGGGAGGCCTGGCGCGTGGCGGAGGATGTCGTGCGCGGCTATGTCTCGCAGGAGGCGGCCGAGCGCGAGTACGGCGTCGTCATCCGCGGCGGTGTCGTGGACGAGGAGGCGACGCAGGCACGGCGTGCCGACCGCTCGCCGGTATCCGGCCATTTCCATTTCGGCCCGGAGCGCTCAGGCTACGAGGCGCAATGGACGCCCGGCGCCTATGACAGGCTGACAGCGATCCTCGCCGGCCTCCCGACCCATTGGCGCTTCTTTGCGAAGACCGAGATCTTCCGGCGGATGAAGGACAGGACCGGTGCCCAGGGTGTCGATGAAGCCTTTGCTGCAGCCCGGATCCGTTTCCCGGAGATGCCGGAGCCTCGGCCCTCCTTTGCCGAGGCGGCCGAATGAGCATGGCTGCGGGAGAGGCTGGAGGGAGGCTGGTTCGACTGGCAGAGACGGATCGTACGCCCCTGCGCTTCTTCCTCGATGGCGCCGAGCACCGCGCCCTGGCGGGCGACACCGTGCTCAGCGCAGTGCTATCGGTTGCGCCGGCCCTGCGCCGCTCGGAATTCGGGACTGAACCCCGTGCCGGCTTCTGCCTGATGGGCGCCTGCCAGGATTGCTGGATCTGGCAGGAGGATGGGCCGCGGTTGCGGGCCTGCTCGACGCCTCTGGGCGAAGGCATGCGCCTCCTGTCCGACGCGCCGGGAGAATGGCCATGAGCCAGGGGAACGGGCCGTCGGTCGTCATCGTCGGCGCCGGGCCGGCCGGCATCCGGGCGGCCGAGACGCTGGTCGCCGGGGGCCTCTCGCCGATCGTCATCGACGAGGGCGAACGCGCCGGTGGCCAGATCTATCGCCGGCCGCCGCGGGGCTTCACCCGCTCGCCCGAGGCTCTCTACGGTTCAGAGGCCGCGAAGGCCGTCGCGCTGCACCAGACCTTCGATGGCATGGCGGCGGCGGGTCGCCTGGTTCATCATTCCCGCAGCTCCGTCATCGCCATCGCGGACGGGCGGTTGCAGGTGCTCGATAGCGCGGGTTCGTACTGGATTTCCTATGACCGGTTGATCCTCGCGACCGGCGCGATGGATCGCGTCATGCCCGTGCCGGGCTGGGAGAATGCCGGTGTCTACGGGCTCGGCGCGATGCAGATCGCGCTGAAGGCGCAAGGGGCTGCGCTGGGGCGAGGCATCGTGCTGGCTGGCTCCGGTCCGCTGCTCACTCTGCTAGCGGTGCAGTTGCTGAAGGCCGGTGGGCAGGTCGCCGCGGTGCTCGATACCGCATCCATGCGCCAGCAATTGCGCGGTTTCTCCGGCCTCTCGGCGCGGCCGCTCTTTGCCCTGCGCGGGCTGATGATGCGCCGGCGCCTGGCTGGGCTCTATCATGCCGGTGTCCGGCTGGATCGCATCGAGCCGGACGAGCACGGCCCGGTTGCCATCCTCTGGCGCGATGGAGCGGGCCGGAACCAGCGCACCGCCTGCGATGCGGTCGGCCTGGGCTGGCATCTGCGGGCGGAGACCCGCCTCGCGGACCTCGCCGGTTGCGACTTCGCTTATGACGAGACCTGGCGGCAATGGCTGCCGCAGGCCGACGCGATGGGACGGGCGGGACGTGACACCTATCTCGCCGGAGACGGGCTCAGGATTCTCGGCGCCGATGGGGCCGAGGTCACAGGACGGCTTGCCGCGGTCGCATGCTTGCAGGATCTCGGCCTGCCGGCGCCGAACGTGGCGGCGGAAACGCGCCGGCTGGCCCGGTTCGCTCGCTTCGCGCGCGGGGTGGCGAAGGCTTTTCCCTGGCCGGCGGAGACAGCGGCCGGGTTGTCGGACGATACCGTGATCTGTCGCTGCGAAGGGGTGACGGCCGGTGAATTGCGCCGGACCGTCGAATTCGGTGGTGGCGAGGTCAATCGCGTCAAATCGCTCGGGCGCCTCGGCATGGGGCGCTGCCAGGGGCGCTACTGCGAACTCGCAGCGGCGGAGATCGTCGCCGGGAGCGCCGGCCATGCCTGCGCGGCTGCGGCGGGCCGGCTGCGTGGACAGGCGCCGGTGCGGCCCGCCCCGGTCGCGGCCCTGATTCAGGACGCGGCTGCCGGCGGATAGGATCGAGCGCTCAGGCTCCAGGTGAGCGATTGAGGTCCCGGCAGGCGGCCCGCAGACAATCGCGCATCAGTTCATGGCTGGGCGAGAGCGGCCGGTCATTGCTGGTCAGGATCGCGACCGGCACCTCGATCCGGGGCTCGAACGGCCGGGTCACGACGCCGTTGAACTGCTCCCAGGGCAGCAGGCTGTCGACGATGGCGATGCCGAGCCCGTCGCGCACATAGGGCAGGGCCGTGATCGACAGGTCGATCTCGATCGCCGGCGCGTAGGCGAAATCCTCCGCCTCGGCCGAGGCGGCCAGCAGGCGCCCCGGCAAGGTGTCGGCGCGGTAGGAGATCAGGGTCTCGTCGCTGATATCGGCGAAGCGGACGCAGTCGAGCGCGGCCAGCCGATGCTCGGCCGAGACGACGCAGACCAGCGTGGCGCGCCCCACCGTCTCGGCGTGGATGCCGGCATGCGGCAGGTTGTTCATGGCAATGCCGAGGGATACCTCGCCGTTGCGCAGCATCTCGACGATGGCCGTCTGCGAGGCGATGAGCGAGCGCACGACGATCTCGGGATGGGCCTCCCGGAAGGCGGTGAGGGCGCGCGGCACGATCGACATGGAAGGCGGCGCCGAGGCAGCGAGCCGGACGAGGCCGGTGCGGCCATGCCGCATATCAATCGTCCGGCGGCGGAGCGCATCGAGCTCGCCGAAGATGTGCTCGGCCTGGGAGTAGAGCTCTTCCGCCTCCTGAGTCGGCACCAGCCGGCCGCGCACGCGGTTGAACAGCTTGAAGCCGAGCTGGTCCTCGGCATGGAGCAGGATCTGGCTCAGGGCCGGCTGCGAGATGTTCAGCATCGCGGCCGCGCCGGTCACCGTGCCGCAGCGCATCAGCGTGCAGAAGACTTCGAGTTGGCGCGCCCGCATCTGTCGTCCCATCAACGGCGATAGCGCAGACATCGCCGCCGTCGACGCGGATGTCCAGTCTCAACCGCTGCTGGGCGTTCTCCCCGATCTATCGCTGGTCCCAGCGATCCCGCATTTCGTAGAACAGCACGGCGAGCGGCAGGAACCAGGGCTTGCCGTAATAGAGCGGGCGGCTGCGGAAGGGCAGGTCGGCATAGGCGCTGGGCGCATCCGTGCTGCCGAGCATGCGCTCCGCGATCCTGTGGCCGAACCAGCTCGCCCGCGCAATGCCGGTGCCGTTGTAGCCGCAGGCGTAGAAGACGCCGTCCTGCTCGCCGAGATGGGGCAGCTTGTCGAAGGTGAAGCCGGTCTGGCCGTGCCAGTAATGCGTGATCGGCGTCCGTTCCAGCTCGGGGAAGACCTGGAGCATCTGCTTGCGCAGATGCGCGGCATTGGCATGGGCGACAGTCTCGCCGGTCACCTTGAGCACCCGCCCGCCGAAGAGGATCCGGGTGCCGTCGGGCGAGGGGCGGTAATAGGTCACGACGCGCTGGCTGCCCGCCAGCATCCGCCGCTTCGGCATGAGGCGATCCATCACCGCGGCCGGGAGCTGGTCGGTCGCGATCAGCGCGCTGCGGATGGGAATGATCCGCCGCTGCAGGAAGGGCAGGAGCGCTCCGGTATAGCCATTGGTCGCGACGAGGAGCTGCTTCGCCATGGTCTTCCGCTCGCCGACGGAGAGGCTGAACCCACCGGCCTGCGATGCGATGGCCGTGACGCGGGCGCCGCCGACAATCCTAACGCCGAGGCGGCGCGCGGCCTCGGCAAGGCCGGCGACATAGCGGGCCGGGTGCAGGCCGGCATAGCCGGGCATGGCGAGGCCGCCATGGTAGAGTTCGGTGCCGATCTCGCCGTGCTGCTCGGCCCGCGGGACCAGATAGGCATCGCAGGGCATGACCTGCCGGATGCGGTCGAGATTGCGCCCCATCGCCTCATAGAGGCGCGGCGTCATCGCACCCCGGAAATAGCCGACCACAGCGAGATCGCAGGCGATGGCCTCACGGGCCACGACATCCTTGACGTACTGCAGGGCGAGGACGCTCTCCTCGACGATGGCGCGCGCCTTGTCCGGCCCATAGGCCATTGCGGTGTCGAAGGTGGCCCAGCCCGGGCCGAGCATGCCACCGTTGCGGGAGGAGGCGCCCCAGCCGGGCGCTTCCGCATCCAGCACGGTGACCTGCTTGCCGGCCCGGGCCAGCGTCAGTGCGGCGTTGAGCCCGGTGAAGCCGGCCCCCACGATCACGACTTCGCTCTGCGCCGGCAGTTCGGTCGCTGCCGGGGCTGCCGGTTTCGCTGCATCCCACCAGTAGGGGGTATCGACCGCATCATCGCTGAAGAACGGACCGGTCAGGCGAGCCATGCGTATGTCCTCACGAAGGCAGGATGCGCCGCAGGAAATCCTGCGTGCGCGGGTTCTGCGGGCGGCTTAGAACTTCGTCGGGCGGCCCTTCCTCGACGAGGACGCCACCATCGAGGAACAGCACGCGGTCGGCGACCTCGCGGGCAAAGCCCATCTCATGGGTGACGACGACCATCGTCATGCCCTCGTCGGCGAGCGAGCGCATGACGGCGAGGACCTCGCCGACGAGTTCCGGATCAAGCGCCGATGTCGGTTCGTCGAACAGGATCGCGTCGGGCTTCATGCCGAGCGCGCGCGCGATCGCGACGCGCTGCTGCTGGCCGCCGGAAAGCTGGCCGGGATAGGCGTCGATCTTGGCGCCGAGCCCGACGCGGGTGAGCAGGTCCCGCGATCGCGCCAGGACCTCCTCGCGCGGTTCCTTCTTCACGAAGATCGGGCCTTCCGCGACATTCTCCAGCGCTGTCCGGTGCGGAAACAGGTTGAAGCGCTGG
This sequence comes from Pseudomonadota bacterium, assembly GCA_023393655.1. Lineage (GTDB taxonomy): Bacteria > Pseudomonadota > Alphaproteobacteria > Rhizobiales > Beijerinckiaceae > Allobosea. Next base: position 14,205 of record JAEWKP010000450.1, read on the forward strand.
AACACCATGGCGACGCGGGTCCGCACCTGCCGGATGGCGGAGGATCCCGTGTCGACCCGTTGCCCGTGTACCGCGATCGAGCCGCCCTGATAGGTCTCCAGCCCGTTGATGCAGCGCAGGAGCGTCGACTTGCCGGAGCCGGACGGCCCGATGATGCAGACCACCTCGCCCTTCTCGACCGAGAAGGAGGCATCGTGGATGACCTCGACCGTGCCGAAGGATTTTCTGATGTTGCGCAGTTCGATGATGCTCATCGGGCCTGCCTCAGGCGGCGTTCGAGCCAGCCGTTGAAGGCGGTGAGCGGCAGGCTCATGGCGAGATAGATCAGCGCGACCATCGTGAAGATCGTGGTGTTCTCGAAGGTCGAGGATGCCAGCAGCTTGCCCTGCAGCGAGAGCTCCGCGACCGTGATCGTCGAGGCGAGCGAGGAATCCTTGAGCAGCATGACCATGGTGCTGCCATAGGGCGGCAGCGCCACGCGGATCGCCTGGGGCAGGATGACGCGCCGCATCAGCAGGCCCCAGCCCATGCCGATCGAGAGCGCGGCTTCCGTCTGGCCGCGGTCGATCGCCTCGATGCCGGAGCGGAAGACTTCGGCCATATAGGGCGAATAGGCGATGCCGAGGCCGATGATGGCGGCCTGGACGGCGCTCAGCGCCAGGCCGAGATCCGGCAGCACGAAATAGATGTAGAACAGGGTGACGATACCCGGGATGCCGCGCACGATGACGATGATCGTGCGCGCCGTCCAGGCGAGCGGCGCGATGCCGCTCACCCGCATGAAGGCCCAGACCAGGCCCAGCGCCGTCGCGAGGACGAAGGCGCCGAGCGTGACCAGCAGCGTGAGGTAGACGCCCTGCATCAGGATCGGCAGGTATGTCGGAACCTGGCTGAGAAAATGCGTCATGACGGGATGGGATGGCGCGCGCTCAGAGACCCCACTTCTTCAGGATCGTCTCGAAGCGGCCGTCCTTCTTCATGTTCGCGAGGCTGGTGTTGATCTTCGCCAGCAGCTCGGCATTGCCCTGCTTGACGGCGATGTTGATCGGTCCCGGCACCGAAGGCTTGTAGGACTTGACCAGTCGCAGTTGCGGGAAGCGTCCCTGCGCAAGGTTGTAGGCCAGGATCGGATAGTCGCCGATGCCGGCATCGAGACGGCCGTTGGAGACGTCGCGCAGGATGTCGGGCAGGCTGTCATAGGCGCCGACCTCGGCCGGCGCGCCCGAGGCCTTGAGGGCGTCGATATAGCGCGTGCCGATCTGGCCGCCGACCTTCTTGCCCTTGAGATCCGCGAAGCCGGCATAATCCTTGGTGTCGTCCGACTTGACCACGAGACCCTCGCCATAGGCGTAGACGTCCTGGCTGAAGTCGACGACCTTGGCGCGCTCCGGCGAGCCGTACATGGCGGCGGAAATGATATCGATCTTGCCGGAGGTCAGCGAGGCGATCAGGGTCGAGAACTGCATCGGCTGGATTTCGACCTTGAAGCCGGCGTCCTTGCCGATCTCCTCGATCACGTCGACCATCATCCCCTGGATGGTGTTGGACTTGGCGTCGAGGAAGGTGAACGGCGTGCCCGTCGGCGTCGAACCGACCTTGTAGACCGTCTGTGCCTGGGCGGTCGCCGCGGCGACCATTATGCCGAGTGCCGCAACCGTCGTTCTGAACCCGATCATCCCGTTCCCCTTCTTTGCTTCGCCCGGACGTTCGGACCGGGTCATGCAGCATCCGTACCCGCCGCGGCGAACGACAAGACGAATTCGTGTCGGACCCATAAGACGGACTTATGCGGTCTAGAACTCGGCCACCTTGCCGAAGGCGGAGCCCTCCAGCCGCTCGGGTCGATAGGGCCGGGGATCGACGATCGGCTTCGCGCCGGTCACGATATCCGCGATCATATGGCCGGCGCCGGGGCCGATGCCGAAGCCGTGGCCGCTGAACCCGGCTGCGAGGATGAAGCCCGGCAGGCCCGTGAGCTCTCCGATGGCCGGCACGCCATCCGGCGTCGAATCGATATAGCCCGCCCAGCGCGCTGCGACGGGCACGGTCTTCAGGGCGGGCAGCAGGCGCTGCGCCCGCGCGTGGGTCTCGGCGATCTGGCGCGGATCGGGCCTCGGGTCGAGGATGCGGTTCGCTTCCATCGGCGTCGGTGCGTCGAGCTTCCAGCGCGCAAGCGTCTCGTGGCCGGCCTTCCAGCCGTCCAGCCCGCCGATGGCGAGGCTGCGCCAGCGGCGCAGGAACATCGGCACGAACTGGCGGGCGAAGCGCAATTGCTGCGGCGTGGGGTCGACGCGAGCCCCGCCGCTGATGGCCAGCGTGTAGCCGCCATCGCTGCGCCGCGTCACCGAGACCTCCGCCGTATGCAAGGCGTCCGGCAGGTCGGTTGCGCCAGGAGCGACCGACAAAATTGACGATCGGACAGAGGATTGTGGAAAGCGGATGCCGAGTTGGTTGAGGAAGGACGAGGCCCAGGCCCCGCCCGCATGGATGACGGTGGCCGTGCGGATCGTGCCCTTCTCGGTCACCACGGCGGAGACTCGGCCGCCCATCGTCTCGAGGCCACGCGCGGCGCAGAACTGGTGCACGGTGCCGCCGGCCTTGAGGATGCCGCGCGCGATCACCGGTGCGGCCCGGGCAGGATCGGCCGTGCCGTCCGTCGGCGAGAACACGCCACCTTTCCAGCGCTTGCCGGTCGCGCTGCCGCGAGCAGAGGCTTCCTCAGTGGAGAGCATATGGGTGACGACGCCTTCGCCGACGGCGAAGTCCCGCCATTTCGCCCAACTGGCGAGCTGGGCATCGTCATCGCTCAGATAGAGCAGGCCGCAGCGACGAAAGCCGAGATCCTCTCCGATCTCTTCGGCGAAACGGTCCCAGAGCGTGAGGCTTTCCGTCGCCATCGGCAATTCGCGGGCGTCGCGGTTCTGCTGGCGGCACCAGCCCCAGTTGCGGCTCGACTGCTCGGCGCCGATCCTGCCCTTCTCGATGAGTGCGACCTTCAGGCCCCGGCGCGCGAGATAGTAGCCGGCGCAGACGCCGACGATGCCGCCACCGATGACCACGACATCGGCGCTCTCCGGGAGAGAAGGGCTGGTTTCGATCTCGAACAGTGGCGCCGGCATCACGGTCTCCTTGCCGAGGCGAGATTATCGGCCGGTCGAAAGGCATGTGCGCCGCAGATCGGATCGGAACGGCATTTCCTTCGGTTCCGACCGGGTATTTTTGTCATCGCCTGCGCTTGGCACCTGTTAGACACTGCGCATTGTTCCCGGCATAATCTGCTGCCGGAGCGCCCGATGCTGGAAGGCGCCCGGCATTTGCCCGTCGATCGAGGTGGAACCGCCATGAAGCTTGACCAGATCGACATCAAGATCCTCTACGAGCTGCAGAAGAACGGCCGGATCACCAATGTCGAGCTGGCCGAGCTGGTGAATCTGTCCCCGAGCCCCTGTCTGATGCGCGTCAAGAAGCTGCAGCAGGACGGCTACATCACCGGCTATTCCGCTCGCATCAACATCGCCAAGCTGGGCCAGACGCTGACGGTCTTCACCGAGGTGACGCTGAAGAACCATCGGCAGATCGATTTCGCGCGCTTTCTCGCCGCCATCGAGAAGCTCGACCAGGTGATCGAATGCCACCTGGTCTCGGGCGGCTACGATTATCTCGTGAAATTCGTCACCAGCGGCATAATCGAATACCAGACGCTGATGGAGCGGCTGATCGACCTCGATATCGGCATCGACAAGTATTTCAGCTTCGTCGTGCTGAAATCGCCGATCGTGAAGCCGCATATGCCGCTGACCAGCCTGTTTCCGGTCACGGCGACGAGCTAGGGCTTGCGTCAGCGCTTCGAGAAGGCGGCGACGAGTTCCGGATCGCGTTCGAGCTTGTCGAGCCAGTTCGGGTCGAGCTTGGGCACCGACGACATCAGCAGGCGCGCATAGGGGTGGCCGCCGGCCTTGCCGACCTGATCGGCCGGCAACTGCTCGACCTTCACGCCGCGATACATGACCGCGACCTCGTCACAGATCGCCTGCACGGTCGTCAGGTCGTGGCTGTTGAAGAGATAGGACAGGCCGAGCTCGCGCTGCAGATCCTTCAGCAGTTCGATGATGGCGGCGGCGACCACGGTATCGAGCGCGGAGGTGATCTCGTCGCAGAGGATCAGCTCGGGATCGGCGGCGAGCGCGCGGGCCAGATTCACGCGCTGCTTCTGCCCGCCCGATAATTCGCTCGGCAGCCTGTGCTTCAGCGCGCGCGGCAGGTGGACCAGTTCGAGCAGCCGGTCGATGCGCGCGTCGCGGGCGGCGCCGCGCAGGCCGTGGTAGAAGGCGAGCGGGCGGCCGAGGATATCCTCGATCGACTTGGCGGGGTTGAGCGCGGTATCGGCCGACTGGAACACGATCTGGAGCTTGCGCAGATCATCGGCGCTCCGGTCCTGCGCCCGCGGTGCCATCGGCTTGCCGTCGAAGGAGATCGTGCCGGACGCAGGCGGGATGATGCCGGCGATCGAACGCGCGAGCGTGGACTTGCCGCAGCCGGATTCGCCGATGATGCCGAGATTGCGCCCGCGCTCCAGCTTGAAGCTGACCTTGTCGACCGCCAGGATCAATGGTGTTCCATCCGCCTGCAGCTTGCCGTAGCCGGCGCTCACGGATGCGAGTTCCAGAACGGGGCGAGGAGCCGCGCCTTCCGGGCCCGCCACCTGTGCGGGGACGCGCCCGGGCGGCGCGAAGGCAGCGAGCAATTCCTGGGTGTAAGGATGTTTCGGCTCGGACAGGATCTGTGCGGTGGGGCCGACTTCCTGGATGACCCCACCCTTCAGCACGACGATGCGGTCGGCGATCTGGGCGACGACGGCCAGATCGTGCGAGACATAGACACCGGCCATCCGGCTCTGGCGCATCACCGACTTGAAGGCGCGCAGGACCTCGATCTGCGTGGTGACGTCGAGAGCCGTCGTCGGCTCGTCGAAGATCACGACCTTCGGGTCGCCTATGAGCGCCATGGCCGCCGAGAGGCGCTGGAGCTGGCCACCGGAGACCTGGTGTGGATAGCGTGTGCCGATCGTCTCGGGCGAGGGCAGGGAGAGCGCGCGGAACAGGTCCACCGCCTTGGCTTCGGCCTCGGCACGCGGCATCAGTTCGTGGATGCGGGTGATCTCGATCACCTGGTCCATGATGCGCTGCGCCGGGTTGAAGGCAGCCGCCGCGCTCTGTGGCACATAGGAGACCGCGACGCCGCGGACCTTGGCTCGTTCCTGTTCCGATAGTGCGGCCATGTCGCGGCCGTCGACGTTCACGCTGCCGCCGGTGATGCGGCAGCCGGTCCGCGTATAGCCGAGCAGGGTCAGCGCGATCGTGGTCTTGCCCGAGCCGCTCTCGCCGATCAGCGCGACGATCTCGCCCGGAGCGATCTCGAAGCTCACGCCCTTGATGATCTCGAGGCGCCGCCCGGCATCGGTGGTCGCCTCGACCTTGAGGTCCCGGATTTCGACGAGAGGGCTCATCATTCGCTCCGGTCGCGGATCTTCTGGGGCAGGTTGTCGATCAGCAGGTTGACTGCGATCGTCAGGCTGGCAATGGCGAAGGAGGGCGCCATCACGGCCGGCGCGCCGAAGGGCAGCGCGCCGATGTTCTCGCGCACCAGCGAGCCCCAATCCGCCTCCGGCGGCTGCACGCCGAGGCCGAGGAAGGACAGGCCGGACAGCAGCAGCACGATGAAGACGAAGCGCAGGCCGACATCGGCCAGCACCGGCCCGATGATGTTGGGCAGGATTTCGGCGCGGATCAGGTAGCTCAGCTTCTCGCCGCGGATACGCGCCACGGTGACGAAATCAGTGGTGTTGACGTTGACCGCGAGCGCCCGGGCGAAGCGATAGGAGCCGGGGGTGTAGATGATGCCGAGGATCACCATCAGCACGGGGATCGAGGAGCCGACGCCGGCAACGGCAACGAGCGCGAAGAGTTTGCTGGGAATCGAGCTCAACGCATCGATGAAGCGGCTCAGCACCGTGTCGAACCAGCCGCCGCTGACGGCCGCGGCCATGCCGAGCGTGACGCCGATCGTGCAGGCGATCAGGGTCGCGGCCAGCGCGATGCCGACGGTGTAGCGCGCGCCGAACAGGATGCGCGAGAGCATGTCGCGACCGAGATAGTCCGTCCCGAGCGGGAATTGCAGGCTCATCGGGCCGAAATAATCGGTGTCGACGATGTCGCTGATGCCGTAGGGCGTCACGTAAGGCGCAAGGATCGCGATCGCAGCCCAGGCGAGGATGATGACGAGGCTGATCCAGCCCGTGAGGTTGAACCGATATCCCGCCCGGCGCGGCTTGAGGATCGTGGTGGTGGCGTCGGTTGCCATGGTCAGCGCAATTTCGGGTTCGACAGGATGGCGATGATGTCCGCCGTCGTGATCAGCAGCAGGTAGACGATGCAGAAGATCATCGCGCAGCTCTGGATCAGCGGCAGGTCGCGGGTCGAGACCGCATCGACCATCAGCTTGGCGATGCCGGGATAGTTGAAGATCGTCTCGACGATGATGACGCCGCCGAGCAGATAGGAGAGCGACAGCGCCACCGCGTTGACGATCGGGCCGAGCGCATTGGGCAGCGCATGGCGCAGCACGACCCGCGTGCGGGAGGCGCCCTTGAGTTGCGCCATCTCGACATAGGGCGTGTCGAGGGTCTCGACGACGGCGGCACGCGACATCCGGATCATCTGCGCGGAGATGACGAAGCTCAGCGTGAACACCGGCATCGCATAGATGCGCAGCATCTCGCCGAAGGAGTGGACGTCACGCGCGAAGGACAGTGCCGGCAGCCATTTCAGCCAGACGGCGAAAATCAGCACGCCCGCCGTGGCGATCATGAATTCCGGCACCGAGATCACCGTGATCGTCGCCATCGTGACCGAGCGATCATAGAGCGTGCCTCGCAGCATGGCGGAGGTGATCCCGAGCGCGAGCGCGATCGGCACCGAGAAGAGGGCGGTCGCGGCTGCGAGCTGGAGCGAATTGCCGAGCCGCCCGGCGATGAGTTCCGCGATCGGCCGGTTATTGGCGTAGGAGATGCCGAGATCGCCAGTCAGCATGCCGCCGAGCCAGCGGAAGAAACGCAGGATCGCCGGGTCGTTGAGATGCATCGCCGTGCGAAGCCCTGCCACGGCCTCCGGCGTCGCCGCCTGGCCGAGCAGCACCTCCGCCACGTCGCCGGGCAGGATCTGGGTGGCGCAGAACACCACGAAGGAGACGATCAGCAGCGTCAGCAATGCGACGAGCAGCCGTCCGCCCAGCAGGGACAACAGGTGAAGGTTCATCGACGCTCCCGCAGGCTGACACCTCCGATTGGAGTGTGACATGAAAAGGGGGCCGGACGCACGCGCCCGGCCCGCAGGAGAAGCAGGGCTTTAGCCTTCGAGCCAGACGTACTCGGCGAAGGCGTAGCCCATCATCCCGCCCAGCGGGTTGGCAAGCAGGCCCTTGAGCTTGTTCGAGATGGCGTCGACATTCGAGATGTAGACCGGGATCGCGGTGCCGGCCTCATTGGCGACCATCGCCTGCATCTCGCCGTAGATCTGCTTGCGCTTGGCCTCGTCGAGCGAGCCGCGAGCCTCCAGCAGCATCTTGTCGAACTTCTCGGACTTGTACTGGCTCTCGTTCCACGGCGCGGTGGAGGCGTAGAGCAGCGAGAACAGGATGTCCGGCGTCGGCCGCGGGTTGATGTTGCCGAAATGGACCGGGGCCTTCAGCCAGTAGTTCGACCAGTAGCCGTCCGAGGGAACGCGCTGGATGTCGAACTTCATGCCGATCGCATTGCCGGCCTGCTGGACGAGCACGGCCATGTCGACCGAGGAGCCGGCGGCATCCGAGGCGACGATCGGGATCGACTGGCCGAGCACGCCGGCCTTCTGGAAGAGGGACTTGGCCCGTTCGGGATCGAACGCCTTCGGCTTCAGATCCTTGTTGTGATAGACGTTCATCGGCGGGACGGGCTGGTCGTTGGCGATCTCGGCGAGGCCGCGCAGCGCCGACTTCTGGATCTGCTCGCGGTTGAGCAGGTATTTCATCCCCTCTACGAAGCCTGCCTTGTCGCCTGGAGCCATGTCCAGCCGCATGTTGAGGTTCGTGTAGTTGCCGGTCGTGGTCTTCGACAAGACGACGTTCGGCTGGCTCTCGACCAGGCGCATCGAGCGCGGATTGATCGCCGCGGCCAGCTGGATATCGCCGGAGAGCAGCGCGTTGACGCGCGCCGTGTCGTCGGTGATGGCGAAGAACTCGAAGGAATCGAGGTTCGCGCCGCCGGGCTTGAAGTAGTTCTTGTTCCGGACGGCGATCGAGCGCACGCCGGGCTCGAAGCTTTCGCAGGTGAAGGCGCCGGTGCCGTTCGCCTTGGCGAAGTTCGTCGTGCCGTCGGCGATGATCATGAAGTGATGCGTCGACAGGATGGTCGGCAGGTCGCCATTGGGCGCCGCGAGGGTGATCTCGACGGTCAGCGGATCGACCGCCTTGAACTCGGTCATCTGCTTGGCCAGCGCGGCCGATTTCGAGCCGACGGCGGGGTCGAGATGGCGCTTCAGCGAGTAGATGACATCGGCGGAGGTCAGCGGCTTGCCGTCATGGAAGGTGACACCCTTCTTGAGCGTGACGGTCCAGACCTTGGCGTCCTTGGTCTCGAACTTGTCGGCGAGCTCCATCTGCAGCTTGCCGTCGGTGCCGAGGAAGGTCAGGCGGTTGTAGAAGGCGCAGCAGCGGACATAGTCCGTCGACAGCGAGGCCTTGGCCGGGTCGAGCGTGTCGGCGGTCGAGGACGACCAGCCGGCAGCCTTCAGGTTGCCGCCCTTGACCGGCGTCGCCGCGAGCGCGGAGGTGGCGCGCGCCAGAACGAGGCTGCTGGCGGAGGCGGCAAGGCCGCCGGCCATCAGCATCTGCAGGAGGTCGCGGCGGCTGGCGCCGCGGCGGATCGCATTCTCGACGATGGCGTCGTCGGCGCTCGTCCAGTTCGAAGAAATCTTGTCGGTCATGCTCATTCCCCTGTTCTGATTTGCGCCGTTGTTCCGGCGTTGGTCTTCTTCGCTACGGGTTCCTTCAGGCTACCAGACTGGTCTCCACGGCGTCGGCGAGCGCGCCCATCGAGGTGAAGTGGAAGTCGGGTTCGGTAAAGCGTTCCGGTTCGATCGTGCCGCCATAACCGGGCTGGGCGTGGCGCCGCTGGATCCAGCAATTGGTCATCCCGAGCTTCCGCGAGATTCCGATGTCGTGATACTGGCTTTGCGCGACATGCAGGATCTGCCCGCGCGAACCGCCCTCCTTCTCGACGAAGGCGAAGACCTGCTCGAAATAGGCCGGGTCCGGCTTTTCCGTGCCGGTATCGTCGACGGTGAAGCCGGCATGGAACGGGTTACCCAGCGCGCGGGAGAAATGCTCGAAGGCCCAGCGCTGGGCGTTGGTCATGGCGATCAGCTTGTAGCGCTTCGACAGGCGGGCAAGGGCCTCTGCGCTGTCCGGGAAGGGGCGCCAGTCCTTGACGGCGTCGCGCAGGCGCTGGCCGTAGCTGTCGCCTGACGGCAGGCCGAGCTTCGGCGCGATGACGCCGTAGACGCGGGCGAGATCGTCCGGAAAATGCTGGACGTCCGGCATGTAGCGGGCCGCGCGGTAGAGATTCAGCGCCTCTTCACCGTCGAAGGCCACGCCAGCTTCGCTCGCGATCGCCGCCAGGCTGCCGACAAGGCCGCCCTCGAAATCGATCAGCGTGCCCACGACGTCGAAGGTCATGTAGCGGAAGTCGCCGAAACTCTTAGCCATCGTCTCTCCGCTTCTCCCGCCGGTTGCAGGCAGGAATCCGTGGTCGTCAGCGAGCGCAGACGCAGCGTCACCGGGCTGCTGGCCACGGATCGTGACGGTTGCGCTCTGTTCCCCTTGGCCGGTCTCCGTCGGCCATGAGCGAGTTTCCCACCGCTGGCTCGCCGGATTCACCGAATGTCGAAAACCGGGCGGCACAAAATTCCGAATTCGCGGAGTTCGCGGAATATCGGCCGTTGCGGCAGCGGGCGCGAGGAGAAGCAGCGTCCGCTCCCGATGACGTGATGGGAACCGGCGGTCACGCCATCGCGGCGCGCACATCCGGATCGGCCAGCGTCTCGTCGAGCGTCGCGCGGGTCCGTTCGACGATGGCGTCGATCTCGGCGTCGGTGCAGCACAGCGGCGGGGCATAGCCCAGCACGCCGTTGCCGAAGGCGCGAATGACGAGGCCCTTCTCCCAGGCGCGGTCGAACACGCGCTGGGCCGGCATGGCGGCAGCCGGCAGCGGCGTCTTCTTCGCCTTGTCGGTCACGAGCTCGACGGCTGCCAGCATGCCGCGGCCGCGG
>JAEWKP010000060.1 GCA_023393655.1 Pseudomonadota bacterium
CCACCCTGAAGTATGTCTTTTGGCAGACAGGAGGACCGAGATGCCGAAGAAACGCCACAAGCCGGAAGAGATCGTCGCGAAGCTGCGCCAGGTCGATGTGCTGGTCTCGCAGGGGCAATCCGTTGCCGATGCGATCCGCTCGATCGGCGTGACGGAGGTCAGTTACTACCGCTGGCGTCGTGAGTTCGGCGGCCTGAAGTCAGATCAGGTGAAGCGGATGAAAGAGCTTGAGGCCGAGAACGCCCGGCTCCGCCGCGCCGTCGCGGATCTGACGCTCGACAAGCTGATCCTGAAGGAGGCGGCTTCGGGAAACTGGTAAGCCCCGCGCGTCGCCGTGCCTGCATCGACCATGTCCGGCTCGCTCTGAAGGTTTCGGAGCGACGGATCTGCCGTGTACTCGGGCAGCACCGCTCGACCCAGCGCCGGATTCCGCGCGGTCGCGACGATGAGGAGCAACTCATCGCCGACATCGTCGAACTGGTCCGCCGATACGGCCGCTACGGCTATCGCAAGATCGCCGCCCTGCTGCGCTCGACGGCAGGCTGGGTCGTCAACGACAAGCGGGTCGAGCGGATCTGGCGACGCGAGGGGCTGAAGGTTCCAGCCCGACAACCCAAACGAGGTCGGCTCTGGCTCGCGGACGGATCCTGCATCCGCCTTCGCGCCGAGCGGCCCAACCATGTCTGGTCCTACGACTTTGTCGAGGACCGCACCCATGATGGGAGAAAGTATCGCATGCTCAACATCATCGACGAGTTCACCCACGAATGCCTGGCGATCCGGATCGACCGAAGGTTGAAGGCGATCGATGTCATCGACGTGCTCTCGGACCTGTTTATCCTGCGCGGTGTGCCGGAACATGTTCGCTCAGATAATGGGCCGGAGTTCGTCGCGAAGGCTGTGCAGGAATGGATCGGCGCGGTTGGCGCCAAGACCGCCTACATCGCACCCGGCAGCCCTTGGGAGAACGGCTTCATCGAGTCGTTCAATGCCAGGATGCGCGACGAACTCCTCGACGGCGAGATCTTCTACACCCTCGCCGAGGCGAAGATCGTCGTAGAAAGCTGGCGGCGGCACTTCAACACCGTCCGCCCGCATGGCTCGCTCGGATACAAGCCTCCCGCGCCGGAGGTCTTCGTGCCCGCCATGACCGCGCGGGCGACTGCGCAACCCGGACCAGCTACGCCGCCCGCGCTGGCCGCGAGGCCAACTCTCCACTAACAATCGCTTTGGACCAGTCGGCGGGGGCGGATCAGGAAGCCATATTCGGTGATGGCGATAGCGGCAGCTGCAGCTGCGTCGGCAAGCTGCTTCGCTAATTCAATCGTGCCTTTCGGTGTCATAGCGAAAGTCACCTGCTGTCCGGAGACCAGCTTAATCTTGACCACAACGGCATTCGGCACCTCCGCGATCTGAAAGCAATCTAGCTTGATAGCTTCGATGATACCCTCAGCCATGGAAGGCTCCTTCGCTTCCAGATCAACGAAATGCTAGGGACAGAAGAACTATCACTGCGGCTCCTGCAACCGCGGCGAGGCGAAGCAAATGTCGATCTATTTTGCTGATAAAGATATCGGCGGCCTGATGCGCGTCCATCGTCGCTACTCCATTCCGATAATTTTGCCGAACTGGGGCCTATCCGCAACGGGGCACTGGGGATAACTCTACGTAATTCGGTGTTTTGTGCACGCAAATTTTATTAAATTCTCTGTGCCTCAATTGCATTGAAGATGGGGTGTGGTGAGGGTCACAGATGAAAAGCGCAGAGACGACGGCCAAGGTTGATAGCTGGGAACACCAGGTCGAGATCACGGTCGCGCGTGTCGATTTTTTAGCGAATCTTCACGCGGCCGAGGCATGGCTTAGAGAATGGCAAATTCCTTACCGCGTTGCATCATTCCTCGACGGCCCATCAGGGAGACTGCGCGTCTGCTTTACGGAAGCCAAATTCGCCCGGGCATTCGTTGCTCTCCATGGCGGCCGGACCGCTCCTTTTGACAAGATCGCGGCGATGATGGCTGCCAATGCCGATGATGAAGCGATCCATGATCAGCTTGCAGACGCTAATGAGGAATGACTGGACTTAGGACAGCAGCCACACGCGTAGCATGATAGTATCGCGCAGCCTCAAGCTGATGCTACTCCGGCAGCATGATAACCTTCGTGCTGGGACAGCACTAACGCAAAGCGGCAAGCTACGCCACATTGGGCGATGGACGTAGCCTGCCGCACTCGAATCGGTCTCGCGGCTCGAGCGCCTATAGTATCAGCGCTTTAACGTAGAGCCGCAATTTTCTTGATCTTCGTTGTCGAAATCATTGTCGTTTTCAGGGCTGTCGTCTTGTGATGGCTCCTGAGCGAGCTTCAGGTCAGCATCCAACTTCGCCAACCGCCGCTTCGCCTTAATTCGCTCAGTGATCGCCAGAAACCTCCGCACTCGCAATCGAGATGACACTTCCCACTCCCTAATTGGCACGTTGTTGTAGATATATGATTAGCCCCCGCCGTATTGCTTCATAGTTCGGCAAGCGTCGTGCCATCACATCATTCGAAGGAAGGAGCTCGCCGTCTGTTTCGCCTGCGTGCTCATCTGCAAAGTTACGCAGTCGCTGAACGCGAGCGTTGCGCACTAAGCGCCTTTTATGCCGTGCGAGACCGCGCAGCTCGCTGCCTGGCGCTAACCGATATTGGGGCAGCCCGTATACGCTGGTATGGAGTTCGGCAGAGTGGTGCAGGCGCCGGACGCGGACAAGACGCCCAATTGCCGATGCACTAGCGCGCCCTGCGCGCCGAGTTGCAGGCCGAGACTGTCGCGCTCTGAATTTCCACTTTTCAGCCGCGCGCTTAACAATATAGGCCGGAAAATGGTAGCCGGCACGACCTTGACCGCCGTGCCCAGTGAGCCGGCGGTCACGCGTCAGATCTGCGATGGAATTACGCCGCGCTCCGTCGGCCGCGCAGAGCCTTCCTACGTTGTTGGCCCAAGCCCATCTTTTTCGCCAGCTGAGAGCGCGCCTCAGCGTAAGCGGGGGCCACCATTGGGTAATCGAGCGGCAAGTTCCACCTTTCTCGGTATTGCTCTGGCGACATGTTGAAAGCGGTCCGCAAGTGCCTTTTCAAGGATTTGAACTTCTTTCCGTCCTCGAGGCAGATCAAATAGTCCGCGGCAATCGACTTCCTGATGGAGACTGCAGGAACCAGCTTCTCTTCAACCTTGGGGGCCTCCGGCGCCTGAAGGCCGGCGACTGCCGCATATGTGCTCGTGATTAATCCTGCCAAATCAGCTTGAGGAATCGAGTTATGCGACACGTATGCCGCAACGATGTCCGCAGTCAGTGCAGCGAACGTTTCATTATTCTCGGACATCTGCCCGTCTCCTTCTTGGGACGCCCCACATTGGCGAACAGGTTGGGGCAATAGTAGGGAGATTCAAAATCGCCAAGCGGGTATCAACAGATAAAGACAGTGACTATGAGTAACATATAAAATTAAACGCAATTCAATTGGTAGTATTTTATTAACGACTACCCGATCGATGTAGATAAATGACCCAATCGGATCTCGGGCGCTGATTATCGCGCGCCCCTCGACCCTAATGAAGTAGCGGGCTTACGGGGAATCAGCCTCATGCGGCGAGCACCGCCGAGCCCGCTCAATGTCTCCCCAGCCAGTTGGCTCGACGACCAGCCGCTCTCACGCGTTCAATTGGACTCGACTGGTCCCGCTCTTGCCTCATAGCAACGGCCTTAACCCTTGAGGTGTATTGTGAGCCAGAGTGAATTCCGTTCCGAAACGTGCGGCTCCCCGCATGTGTCGATCCTGAACAATCTGTCCCCGCACAGCCATGTCCTTTGCCGAACGTACCGGAGCCCTATCCGCACATGGGCTCAGTACGGCCGTGCCACTAAGATGGCGTTCAGCAACGATTACATTCATAGCCGGATCGTTGGCGATCCTCTTGCGGAAGGTGGCTTTCCTATGCGGCTTGTCCAATGAAAGCCCGGTCTGTCCCTCTTATTGACGCCCGGTGGCGCCAATCAAAGTTGAGCCTTTGGATGTGGCGGGCGGGATTGCTAGCTTCGACAATCGCGCTCATCGGCGGGTTAGCAAGCCTATTCGTCTGGGGAGCGATTGAAATCGCCGATATCCTCATCCGCGCCATGAACTCCGCGAGCCGCTGAATACCTCCAAATGGGGGATGAATCAGTTTTAAGCATCGGCTTTTCTATGTGCGCGGCGTTTAGGATGGGGCGCAACGGAAAAATGCAGAAGCGATGGCAATTCGCGCTGGCCACCCGACGAGCGAGGGAAAAGAGCGCGCTTAGGCGGGAACGGGAAGAGGCTGAATGAAAAGCCCGAACGAAGCCGAGACTGGTCTCGGATGAAGATCGAGCCGGGAACGACCAAAATATAGAGGCAACTGATAGCTGAATCATTCACCCTCGTCCCACGAACCGAGGAGAGTGAAGTCGTCCTCCAATTTTTGCGCTAAGTGGCCCGCTGTCGACGGGATCGATCAAATCTCCCCGTATCGAATGCAATCCCTGATCGGGCCGTTTGCGATCCCAGCTCCTTCTAGGTGAACTCCCTGCCGTTAAAATCTCACCCCCGCCAAAAATTGAAACTTTCACAAGTGCTTAACCCTCAAAGAGCCCCGGCTGGATCCTCTTGTCAGCTCGGATATACCTGATAACTCCCTGCTACCAGGGAAAATTACGGCGAGTCGCGACTGTGCACCGGTCGTCAAAGTAGTTTGGCTCGCTGGTAGCTTCGACTAGCGGCTGAAACGCGCGGCGCTTCACACCCGCTTGTACAAGTCCTCAATCCGCACGATGTCGTCTTCCCCAAGATAGGAACCGACCTGGACCTCGATGATCTCAAGGGGAATCTTGCCGGGGTTGGCCATGCGGTGGACACAGCCTATCGGCAGGTAGATCGACTCGGTTTCGTGAACGATGATAGTCTCGTCGTTGCGCGTGACCTCGGCCGTGCCGCGCACAACGACCCAGTGCTCGGCACGGTGAAAATGCTTCTGCAGGGACAGGATGCCGCCCGGCTTCACCGTGATGCGCTTGACCTGATAGCGCCCGCCTATGTCGACCGAGAGATACTTGCCCCAGGGCCGGTGAATCTCACGATGCGCGTTCGCTTCCGGCTCGCCCTTGGCCGCGAGGAAGGCCACCATCTCCTTGACCTTGTCGACCTTCGCCTTCGGCGCGACCAGGACGGCGTCGCGCGTCGCGATCACCGCGATATCGTCGAGACCGATGACCGCGACCAGACCGTCATCCGCACGCACGAGGTTGTTGGAGCCGTCGAGGATATAGCCGCGACCCTCGACGACATTGCCGCTGGCATCCTTGTCCGAGAGTTCCCAGACGGCGGACCAGCCGCCAACGTCCGACCAGCCGAAATGCCCGGCGATCACGGCGGCCTTCCGGGTACGCTCCATCACGGCATAGTCGATCGAGATCTTCTTGACCGCGCCGAAGCTCGCAGGTTCAAGGAGAAGGAAATCGAGATCCGGCTTCGTACCAGCCACCGCCTCGACCACCGGCTTCAGCACCTGAGGCTCGAAAGCCTCGATCTCGGCATGCATCGTCGCCGCATCGAAGATGAAATTGCCGGAATTCCAGAGATAGCCATCCAGCAGATATTGCGCCGCCCGCTGCGCATCCGGCTTCTCGACGAAGGCCGCGACGGCGCGGGCCTCATCGCCCAGCGCCTCGCCCGGCTGGATATAGCCATAGCCCGTCGCGGGATGCGTCGGCGGGATGCCGATCGTCACGATGCGCCCCTGCACGGCGAATTCACCGGCCTTTCGGCAGGTCTCAACGAAGAGCCTGGCGTCGCGAATGACGTGGTCGGCGGCGAAGACACCGACAACCGCCTGGCTGTCACGCTTGAGGGCCAGCTCGGTCGCAACGGCGACGGCGGCGGCGGAGTCCCGCCGGACCGGCTCCAGCACGATCTCGGCGGCGAGGCCCAGCGCCTGCAATTGCTCCAGGACTGTGAAACGATACTCGACATTCGTGATGACGATGGGCTCGGCGAAAACTGACCGGTCGCTCAGCAGCCTCATCGTCCGCTGGAAGGTCGAATCCCGTCCCAGCAGCGGAATGAACTGCTTGGGCATCGTGTCCCGCGACACCGGCCACAACCGCGTCCCGGCGCCACCGCACATGACAACAGGTATGATCTTCGGCACCATCTCAAAGCCACTCCGCCTTGCGCGACGCCTTCGTTCGAGCAGCGCGCATTTCCCGTATCGCAGCGTAACGGCCTCGCTTTACGGGAAGGTGTATGTGGCACCCGATCGACGGGTTTGGTAGCAAAGTCCTTAAGGAGACGGGCAAATCTCGGCCGTCTCTTCGATCGCATAGTTGACGGATCGTCCGATAAATCGGCTCAGGCGGCACTCTCAGTGCGCTTGCCTTCCGGCGCGTCGCTACCCCTACCCACATCGTCATATGTGAAGCCTTTGGCTCTGACCTGTTCGGGGCGATAGACGTTTCGCAGGTCGATCAGGACGGGGGCGGCCATGGCGGCCTTGACCCGGTCGAGATCGAGCGCCCGGAAGATGTTCCACTCGGTCACGATCACCGCCGCGTCCGCACCGGCGACGCATTCATAGGCGTCGCGGCAATAGGCTACGCCGGCCGGCAGCACAGCCTTCGCCTGCTCCATCCCCTCGGGGTCGAAGGCGCGGATCGTGGCGCCACCATCCTGCAAGGCTGTGATCACGGCGATCGAGGGTGCGTCGCGCATGTCGTCGGTATTCGGCTTGAAGGTTAGGCCCAGCACCGCGATCGTCTTGCCGCGTACCGAGCCGCCGCAGGCCGCCACCACCTTGCGGCCCATCGCCCGCTTGCGCTGGTCGTTCACCGCCGCGACCGTCTCGACGATGCGCGACGGCGTGCCGTAATCCTGCGCCGTCTTGATCAGCGCGAGCGTATCCTTCGGGAAGCACGAGCCGCCATAGCCCGGCCCGGCATGAAGGAACTTGCCGCCGATGCGGTTGTCGAGCCCCATGCCGCGGGCGACGTCCTGGACGTTGGCACCGACCTGCTCGCACAGATCCGCGATCTCGTTGATGAAGGTGATCTTCGTCGCCAGGAAGGCGTTGGCCGCGTATTTGGTCAGTTCCGCCGTACGCCGGCCGGTGTTCAGGATCGGCGCGTTGTTGAGATAGAGCGGCCGGTAGATATCGGCCATCACGGCACGGGCCCGCTCGTCGTACGTGCCGACGACGATCCGGTCTGGTCGCTTGAAATCCTCGATCGCGGCGCCCTCGCGCAGGAACTCGGGATTGGAGACCACGGCGAACTCGGCATCGGGCCTGAGCCCCCGGACAATGCGCTCGACCTCGTCGCCGGTGCCGACCGGGACCGTCGACTTGGTCACGATCACCGTATAGCCCTGGAGAGCCTGCGCGATCTCGCGGGTCGCAGCATAAACATAAGAAAGATCGGCGAAGCCGTCGCCGCGTCGCGAGGGCGTGCCGACAGCGATGAAGACAGCATCGGCCTCGGCGACTGGGCCGGCGAGATCAGTGGTGAAGAACAGCCGCCCCGCCGCCGCATTCGTTTGCACCAGATCCGACAGCCCAGGCTCGAAGATCGGAATCTCGCCCCGCTTCAACGCCGCGACCTTGCTCTCGACCCTGTCGACGCAAACGACGTCATGCCCAAAATCCGCAAAGCAGGCCCCCGACACCAGACCCACATAGCCCGAGCCAACCATCACGATCTTCATCGGTTACTCCCTTGGAGCCGTCGCTTCGCGGCAATCCTGAGATTGCCCTTCGCAACTGCGGCATAGCGCAATCATCGGAGAATCGGAATTAGCTTCTTCTCGATGCGCTTACCTCGGGCCGAGCTTGCCTTGGGCGGCGCCGAGACCCTTGCCGCCATATCGCACGCCGTTATCGCTTGACAGCAGGGCCCACCGCTCGTCATCTGCATCCGTTCCCAGGGGGGCCTCGCTAGGAGGCTGAGATTCCGCCGGCTGGGCTTTCGAGCCCGGCAACGCGGTGACCCTCCGAACCTGATCCGGATCATACCGGCGTAGGGATGCGGGACATGCGGCCGTCACAGGCCCTGATTCCAGCTTGCGCTCGTGATCCTCCAGCGATCGACGCTTCGGCTTGGCCGCGCGTCCGAACGGAGTGGGTTGAAGTGACGCAAGCCGAGATCATCGCGGCGCTATCGGCGTTCATCGCGCTTCCCAACGCGTCGGAAGCCGCGTTCGAGGCGATGGCACTCAAGGTCTTCGCCTATCAGTTCCGCAACAACGAGCCCTATAAGCGCTTCTGCCTGCAGCGCGGCCGCACGCCCCTCTCGGTGAAGCGCTGGCGCGACATACCGGCCGTGCCGATCACCGCCTTCAAGGACCTGACGCTGAGCTGCAGCCCGCCGGAAGCGGCCGAACGCGTCTTCATGACCAGCGGTACGACGCAAGGCATCCGCGGCCGCAGCTACCACCCAACGCTCGACGTCTGGAAGCGCTCGATGCTGGTCAATTTCCGCGCACGCTTCATGCGCGGCCGGGAGCGCATCCGCATGGGCATCCTCTTCCCTGACGAGGCGGAGCTACCGAATTCCTCGCTCGCCACCTATCTCTCGCTCGCCAAGCGCGAATGCGGCACGGCGGATTCCGAGACCTTCATCAATACTGCCGGGCTCGATCTCGACGGTCTTCTGTCGGCGCTGGAGCAGGCGGAGAAGGGCGGCGAGCCCTATGCCCTGCTCGGTGCGAGCTATTCCTTCGTGCCCGTGCTGGATGCGCTGGCAGTGAGCGGCCGGCGCTTCGCCCTGCCGGAAGACAGCCGCATCCTCGATACCGGAGGCTTCAAAGGCCAGTCGCGCGAGCTGGGCCCCGACGAGTTCTATGACGGGCTCAGCGCCGCCTTCGGCGTGCCGCGCGCGTCCTGCATCAACATGTACGGGATGACCGAGCTCAGCTCGCAGCTCTATGACGACGGCAATGCCGTCTGCCCGTCGGTGAAATCCGGGCCGCACTGGATCCGGAGCCGCGTCGTCGATCCACTTACCGGCGCCGACCTGCCGGACGGCGAGCGCGGCGTGATCGTCCATCACGACCTCGCCCATTTCAACTGCGTCGCGGCGATCCTGACCGAGGATGCCGGCGAGATCGTGCCGGGTGGTTTCAGGTTGCTCGGCCGGGTCGATGGCGAGGCGTCGAAGGGCTGCTCGGTCGCGGTCGCCGAATTCCTCGCGGCGGCACGGGGCTGAATGCGGTGATCGAGCATGCGGGCCATCTGCCAGGCCTGAACCGCGAGGCTTTGCGCTGGCGCGAGGTCAGCCATGGCGCCTGGGGCGAGAGCGCCACGATCGCGCTGCCGGAACTTGATGAGGTCCAGGCCGCGGCGCTTTGCGCGGATGTGCGCGACAATGCCCGCGCCAAGCTCAAACGGATGGAGACGGCGCGCATCGTCGCAGCGATCGACGCCGCCATCGCGCGCCTGCTCGACCGGCAGCACCCGCTGCGGCGCAAGGCCGAGCACCTCCTGCCGATCGTCACCGGCTACGATCGTGAGACCGTCCGGCTCGGCCTGACCGGCTATCTCAAGACCTTCCGCAAGCCGCAACTGCTGCGCTTCCTGGCCGAGGATTTCGCCAATCCCGGCGTGCTCGACGGTTTCCAGCCGACGCCCAAGGGCGGTTCTCTGCGGGCCCATGGCCCGGAGCTGCTGCTGCATGTCTGGGCCGGCAATGTCCCGGCGCTCTCGCTCTGGAGCCTGATCTGCGGCCTCCTGGTCAAGGCCGGCAGCATCGGCAAGCTCGCCTCGGCCGAGCCGCTGACGGCCGGCTGGTTCGCGAACCTTCTCGCCGAGGTCGACCCCGAGATCGGCGAATGCCTCGCCATCACCTGGTGGAAGGGCGGCGAAGCGGCGGCCGAGCCGGTCTTCCTGCGCGCGGCCGACACTGTCATGGCCTATGGCGGCAACGAGACGCTCACGGCCCTGCGGGCGAAACTGCCGATCACCACGCGCTTCCTGCCGCATGGCCACAAGATCGGCTTCGGCGTCATCGCGCGCGAAGCGCTCGACAGCCGCAAGGCCCCTGCCCTGGCCCGGCTCGCCGCCCATGACGTCACCCGCTACGAGCAGCAGGGCTGCTACTCTCCGCAGATGCTGTTCGTCGAGCGCGACGGAAAGGTCAGCCCCGCCGAATTCGCGCGCTACGTCGCGCAGGAACTGGCCTCCCTCGCCTCCCGCCATCCGCGCCGCGCCCTGTCGCAGGGCGAGGCCGCCTCGATAGCGGCTTGGCGCGGTGCGCAGGAGACCCGCGCGATGGATGGAGCCGCCGAGCTTCTGGGCGAACCATCCGACAATTGGAGCGTCGTCCATGTCGAGGCGCCGGAAGCCCTGAGCCCGACCGGGCTGAACCGCACGCTCAAGCTGGTCTCGGTCGATAGCCTCGACGAGGTTCCCACCCTCGTCGCGCCCTATCGCAGCTTCCTGCAGACGGCTGGCATCGCCGCATCGCCCGAGCGGCTGTTCCGGCTTTCCGAGAAGCTCGGCGCCGTCGGCGTCAGCCGCATCGCACCGCTCGGCCGCATGACCGCGCCGGAGGCCGGCTGGCATCATGACGGGCGCTTAAGCCTGCTCGACCTCGTCACATTCACCGAGATCGAGCAATCGGCCGAAGCCGCGGCAGAAGGGTTCGCGCCCTATGTCGACTGAGCAGTCGAAATCCGGCTTCGTCACGATTGAGCGGGCCCGTTATCGCTATGACGCGGCCGGCCCGGCCGTGGTCGATGCGGTCGACTGGTCGATCCCGCGCGGCGAGATTCATTGCCTGCTCGGCCGCAGCGGCTGCGGCAAGACCACCTTGCTCAAGCTCGCGGCCGGCCTGCTGATGCCGAGCGAAGGCGCGATCCGCATCGGCGGCGAGGCGCTGCACGGCCCGAGCCCGCGCGCCGGCTTCGTCTTCCAGGCGCCGACCCTGCTCGACTGGCTGAGCGCGCTCGACAATGTCCTGCTGCCGGTCTCGCTGAAGCGCCGCCCGACGATCGCCGACAAGGATGCAGCGCTCGACCTGCTCGAGCGTGTCGGCCTCGCAGATTTCGCCACGCGCCGCCCGGCCGAACTCTCCGGCGGCCAGCAGAGCCGCGTCGCGGTCGCCCGCGCGCTGGTCGGCAATCCCGACCTGCTGCTGCTCGACGAGCCCTTCGCGGCGCTCGATGCCCTGACGCGCGAGGAATTGCAGGACGACCTGCTGCGCCTCTGCGCGCTCAACGGCACCACCGCGCTCTTCGTCACCCATGATATCGGCGAGGCCGTCTATCTCGCCGATACGGTCGCGGTGATGGCGGCCGGCCGCGTGACGCATGTGCGCCGGATCGAACTCGTCCGCCCGCGCCATCGCGACATGCGCTATGCGCCCGGCTTCATCGCCGCCTGCCGCGCCTTGCGCGACGCGATGGATGGCGCAGCCGTGGCGAGCCGGAGGCCGGCGGCATGATCGCCCGCCTGCCCTCGCTCCTGCTGTTCGTCGCCCTGCTCGCCGGCTGGGAGGCCTGGTGCCGGCTCGGCGGGCTCTCGCCGCTGGTCCTGCCTGCGCCGTCCAGCGTGCTCGCGACACTGTGGAGCGAGATCACGACCGGCAGGCTCTGGCCGCATCTGGCGATGACCGCTGCGGAGATGGCGCTGGGCCTCGGCATCGGCGCCGTCGTCGGGCTTGGCACCGGCATCCTTCTGGCGGAATTCCCGGCGCTGAGCCGCCTGCTGCGGCCCTATGTGCTGGCGAGCCAGCTCGTGCCCAAGCTGGCGCTCGGGCCGCTCTTCATCATCTGGTTCGGCTTCGGCATGACGCCGACCGTCGTCATCACCGCGCTGATCTGCTTCTTCCCGCTGATGGAGAACACACTGACGGGGATAATCGAGGTCGACGCCTCCCGGCGCGAGCTCTTCCGCATGCTCGGCGCCGGGCGCCTCACGACCTTGCTGCGGCTCAAGCTGCCATCGGCCCTGCCCGTCATCATGGCGGGTCTGCGCGTCGCCGTCGTGCTCGCGCTCGTCGGCGCCGTCGTCGGCGAGTTCATCGGCGGCCGGATCGGGCTCGGCGCCTCGATCATCGCGGCGCAGAGCGTGATGGATTCGAGCCTAATCTTCGCGCTCTTCATCGTCATCACCGCCCTTGGAATGCTGCTCTACGAGGCCGTGCGCCTGATCGAGCGTCGCGTCCTGCATCGCTTCTCGAAAGGCTGAATATCCATGCGCGCTTTGCCTGCCTTCCTCGCTCTCGCCCTATCGTGGCTGGCCGTCGCGCCCGCGAAAGCGCAGGCGCCGGACAAGGTCACCGTCGCCGGCTGGAGCCAGCCGATCAGCGAGATCACCAATCTCCTGGCCGAGCCGGACAAGGGCTTCTTCAAGGCCAATGGCATCGCGCTCGACTATGTGCCCGGCAATGGCGGCGGCGCGGCCTTGCAGAACATGCTAGCCGGGCAGGCCGACATCGCCTTCACCGACCCGGCCGCGCTCTATCTCGCGCTCGACAAGGGCGAGAAGCTCGTCGCGATCTACAACATTTACCCGCAGAACGTCTTCAACGTCGTCGCTCTGAAGAGCAGCGGCATCCGCTCGGCCGCCGATCTCAAGGGCAAGCGCATCGGCGTCTACAGCCTCGCCAGCGGCACCTACCAGAACCTGCTCGTGCTGCTGCACCAGGTCGGCCTTGGCGAGAAGGACGTCACGATCCAGCCGACCGGCCTGCTCAACTTCGCACCGCTGATGCAGGGGCAGGTCGACGCCACCGCCGCGACCGATACCGGCCTGCTCGTCGCCCGCGCCAAGGGGCTGGGCGAGTCCACCGTCATCGAGGTCCGCGACCAGATCAACCTGCCGAGCGACATCTTCGTCGTGAAGGAGAGCTATTACGAGCAGAACAAGCCGCTGCTGAAACGCTTCCTCGCCGCCTATCGCGACTCGGCCGCCTGGATGATCGCGAAGCCGGAGGAAGCCGCGCGCATCGCCGTCACCCGCGCCATCAACGGCCGCGACGAGGCTGTGAACCTCGAGATCATCAAGCTGCGCAATGCCTCGAGCATCTCGCCGACGACGGAGCGCGACGGGCTCGGCCGTTTCGATCTCGAAGCCCTGCAGAAGGGCGCCGACACCTTCCGCAGCCTCGGCCTGATCAGCCGCCAGATCGACATTAAGGCCGTCGTGAAGAGCGACCTGATCCCCGCGAAGGATGGCGCGCCGTGAAATTCCGCGACCGGGCCATCCTCGTCACCGGCGCGAGCCGCGGCATCGGGGCTGCGATCGCGAAGGCCTTCGCTGCCGAGGGCGGGATCGTCGTCGTCAATTACCGGACGAACGCAGCGGCGGCCGAGGCGGTCGTCGCGGAATGCCGCGCGCTTGGCGGCGAGGCGCTCGCCGTCGCGGCCGACGTCACTTCACTGAACGCCGTCGCGGCCATGGCGACGCGTATCGCCGAGGAAGTCGGCCGGCTCGATGTCGTCGTCAACAACGCCTTCGCGCCCTATCGTTTCGACCCGGACAACCGCGCCCGTTTCTGGGAGACGCCCTGGGAGGCCTACGAGCAGCAATTCGAGGGCGCGGTGAAGGCAGCCTATACGGCCAGCCGCGCGATGCTGCCGCTGCTCCAGCGCCGCAGCGGCGGGGCCATCGTCAATCTCGCCAGCGATCTGGTGACACGGCCGAGCATTCCCTACCACGACTACACCACGGCCAAGGCAGCGCTCGTGGGCTTCAGCCGCAATCTCGCGGCCGAGCTCGGCCCGCTCGGCATCCGCGTCAACTGCGTCGCGCCGGGGCTGGTCTATCCGACGCAAGCGAGCGCGGCGACGCCGGAGGAGGTGCGGGAGATGCTGATCGCCCAGACACCCTTGCGCCGCATCGCGACGCCGGAGGATGTCGCTGGCCCCGTGCTCTTCCTCGCCAGCGAGTGGAGCCGCTTCGTCACGGGCCAAGTGCTCCATGTCGATGGCGGGCTGGTGATGGCCTGAGCAGAGGGCGAGGAGCAGGCCTCCTCTCCGCTCGAAACCTGTGGCATGCCTGAAGGCTCAGCTCCGTGAGGAAGCCATGACCCGGCTCGACTTCATCTTCATGCTCACGCGCCATGACCGGACGGTGCCGGAGGCCATCGACCATGTCGCGACCGCATTGGCGGCCGGCATCCGCCATATCGGCTTCAAGGATATCGGTCTGCCCTTCGGCGAGCTCCGGACCGTCCACCGCCTGATCAAGGCCGGCGGCGGGGCGAGCTATCTCGAAGTCGTCTCGCTCGATCGCGTCAGCGAAATCGCATCCGTACGAGCAGCCATAGATCTCGGTGTCGACAACCTGCTCGGTGGGACCCATGCCGAAGACGTGCTGCCGCTGCTGCGCGGCACCGGCATCCGCTACTATCCCTTTGCCGGGCGCATCTCCGGTCATCCCAGCATTCTGGAAGGCTCCGTCGCCGAGATCGCCGGCAGCGCCCGTGCCATCGCCAACCGGGACGGTGTCGATGGGCTCGATCTGCTGGCCTACCGCTCGAACACGGATGCAGAGGCGCTCATCGCGGCGGTCTGCGCCGCGACGGACAAGCCCGTCCTCGTCGCCGGTTCGATCGAACGCCCCGAGCAGATCGCAGCGATCCATCGCTGCCGAGCCGCCGGTTTCACCATCGGCACGGCCGCGCTGGAAGGCCGTTTTCCCGCCTCCGGCCTCGCCTTGCGGGCACAGCTCGATGCCATCGCTGCCTGTCTCTGAACAGGCCGCGGCCGGACCATTTCACGAGGTCCGGCATCGGAGCGTCGTCACTCGGCCTTCTTGCCGGCGGCGTCGAACTGCTTGAGATAGGCCATGAGGTCGGCGATGCGCTTCTCGTCCTTGAGCCCGGCATAGATCATCTT
>JAEWKP010000130.1 GCA_023393655.1 Pseudomonadota bacterium
CGCCGCCTCTGCGCCCCCCAGGGCGCAGCGCCTCCCCCCTGTCGAGTGGCTCACCCGCGTAACCGGTTGATGTCAGCCGAGGCCGAGCACGCCGCGCAGCTTCGAGAGATCCTCAGCCAGCGTCGTGATCATCGCGGCGAGCGCCTTGCGGTCGGCCTCGCTCAGCTTGTCATAGGTCTCGAAGCCGCCATCCCCAAGCTTGTACTTGGCCAGCGTCTTGTCGACGGTCGCGAAATTGGCGTCGATCTTGCCGGCCAGCGCCTTGTCTTCCTTGACGACCAAGGGCCGCAGCAGGTCGACGATCTTCTTGGCGCCGTCGACATTGGCCTGGAAATCCCAGAGATCGGTATGGCTGTAGCGGTCCTCTTCGCCGGAGATCTTGGTCGCCGCGACCTCCTCGATCAGCGCGGCCGCGCCGCCGACCATCTTGTCCGGCGGAACCGTCAGGCCCTTGATGCGGCCTTGCAGTTCGGTGACGTCGGCGAGCAACCCTTCGGCGAAGGCGGCGAGCCCCTCGGTGCTGTTCTTGGCGAAGAGCCCGTATTCGATGCGGTGGAAGCCGGTGAATTCCGGGTCCTCTTCCTTCTTCTCGTGGTCGTCGGCGCGCGAGTCGATCTTGCCGTCGAGATCGCTGAACAGCTCCGCGACCGGCTCGATCTTCTCGTAGGAGACGCGAGTCGGCGCATAGAGCGCCTTGGCCTTGGCGAGATTGCCGGCCTTGACCGCGTCGGTGAACGCCTTGGTGTCCTTCACCAGCTGGTCGACGCCCGCAGAGACATAGAGCTTGTATTCGGCGACCGGCGCCACGAGGTCGAGCGGCGAGGCGGCCCATGCCGATCCGGTGGTCATCACGGCGATCAGGCTGGCACCAGCCAGCCCTGCGAAACGCAAGCGCATATCAATCTCCTGTCTTGCGGGGGGAAGAGGTCGTCGAAGCCGGCGCGATGCCGCGCGCGGCCCGGATCAGGCCGGCGCCGAGATAGCTCGCGGCGTCGGGCACGCCGGGCAAGGCGAAGAAATAGCCGCCGCCGACGGGCTTGATGTATTCCTCCAGCGGCTCGCCATCGAGCCGCTTCTGCACGGCGATGAAGCTGCGCTCGAGGTCCTGCTGGAAGCAGATGAACAGCAGCCCCATGTCGAGCTGCCCGGCGCGGGTGACGCCGTTCGAGTAGTTGAACGGCCGGCGCAGCATGCGGCTGGCTTCCGTCTCCGGCCGGCGCGGATTGGCCAGCCGGATATGGGCGTCGAGCTTGGTGCGCTTGCCCTCGGGATCGTCGGCATAAGCGGGCTCGTCATATTCACGCCTGCCGCCGAAGGGCGCGCCGCTCGCCTTTTCGCGGCCCATGATTTCTTCCTGCTCGCCGAGCGGCGTGCGGTCCCAGCGCTCGACGAAATTCCGGATGATCCGGACGACCTGATAGCTGCCATTCGCAGCCCAATCCGGCTCGCCGGAGCCGGGCCGCACCCAGACGAGATGATCCATCAGGGCGGTATCGGCGGCGTCGGGATTGGCGGTGCCGTCGCGGAAGCCGAGCAGGTTGCGGGCGCTTTCCGCCGGCTCGCCCTGCTTCGGCTTCAGCACCGGAACGGTGCCCTCCTGCTTCCAGCGCAGCAAGAGCAGGTCCGGCGCATTCTTCAGGATGTCGCGCAGCGCATGGATATTGGTGTCGGCAGTGTTGGCGCAGAACTGCAGCAGCAGGTCGCCATGGCAGAGCGCGCCGTCGAGCGCGTCGTTGCGGAAGCGCTTCATCCGCTGGAGATGCCTGGGCTTGAGCGGCCCGAGCTCGAAGCGTTCGTCGAACAGCGAAGCGCCGAGCGCGACGGTGACGGTCAGGTTGTCGGGCGCGATGACCGGGCCGAGGATACCGCTATCGGGCGGCGGGAAGCCGGGATCGGCGGTGGGCGCCGGCCCGCCCTGCATCAGGAAGGCGATGCGCTCGCTGAGCAGGCGGAAGAGCCGTTCGAGTTCGTCGAGCGAGGTCGCGGTGACGTCGAAGGCGGCGACGAGGCCGGTGGCCGGGCGCGGCGTCACGATGCCGGATTGATGAAGGCCGTGGAAGGGCTGGCGCTGTGCGGTCGCGTCGCTTTCGGGGGCTGCTGCCGGGTTCTGGACCGGTTCGCCTGCCGCCTGGGCCAGCGAGGCGCCACCGAGGGCCGCTGCACCGCCGGTCAGGAGCGAGCGCCGCGAGGGTATGAAGGGCTTGGTCGGCTTGGTCATGACTTGCGCTCCGCTTCGGGCAAAGCGAGCGCCCTGCGCATGGCAGCGAGGTCCTCGGCCAGCGCTTGCCGCGCGCCACCCGGCTTGGCGTCGTCGGGCAGGGCCACGAGATCGCTCCGGACACGTCCCGCCAGGTTGGGATCGACGCGCGCGGTCAACGGCAGCAGCAGCTTTGCGATAGCGCGCGCAGCGGCGACATCCTCGGGCGAGGCGGTTTCGCTGTCAGGAGAGGACAGGAGGCTGATCGCGCCGGCCAGCATCGTATCCGGCAGGACGGTGCGCTGGGCGAGCGCGCTGCGGAAGGACTCGGACGCCGGCTTGATTGCGGATGCTGCGTTGGCGGCCTCGTCGGTGAGGGCTGCCTGCAGCTTGCCGTAGAGGGCGTCGAGTTCCGTATCGCCCGCGGTGGCCGGATGCAGCCCGGACAGCAGCGTCGAGGCTTCGCGGCGGGCCTTGTCGGCAGCCTGTACGTCGCCCGCGCCCTGCGCCTGTTCGAGGGCATCGAGCGCGCTGGCAAGGTTGGCCGAGCGTTCGCTGAGGATCGCACGGTATTCGGCGGCGGGGCCGACCATGTCCATCAATGTCAGGGCCGGGCGCGGCTGCGCTACTGACGCCTGAACGATCAGGCGGCCGCGCGGGGCGCTGAGCAGTCCGCAGGTGATGGCGTATTCACCGGGGTGAAGCTGCGTCGTCAGCCGCCGCGACTGGCCGGGCGCGATGTTCTCGCGCTCCTCCAGCACCATGACGCCATCGAGGATTTCCCATTCCAGTATGCGCTCGCTGCGATTGCTCACGACGAAACTTAGCTTCTCGGCGGGAACGGTCAGCGTCGCCGGCTGGCAGGTCCGGTCGGTGATCGCGATGGCGACATCGGTCGTGCCGGCAGCGGCGCTGCGCCGGCCACCGGTGCCGGCCGCATAGATGAAAGCGGAGACACCGCCGCAGATCAGCAGCAGCGTGGCGATGCCGGCGAGCTTCAGGCGCGGCGAGCGCCGCGTTTCGGGACAGGGCGCCGCTACCGCCTGCCCCTCGCGGCCGCCGGCCAGGAACAGGGCCAGCATCGGGACGAGGAAGGCGAGATAGGCGAGGACCTCGCCGAGCACCGCCCGCTCCTGGTAGCCGAAGAAGCCGGAGAGGACCGTGCCGAGCGCGCTGTCGGCCGGCAGCACCGTGCCGAGATCGTAGACGCTCTGTTGGAGATGGTTCCAGAGGCCGGCCTCGTGCAGTGAGCGCACGGCGTTCGCCACCAGCCCGGCCGCGACGAACAGGATCAGGATGCCGGTCCAGCGGAAGAAGCTGCGCAGGTTGAGCTTCACCCCGAGCGCATAGATGGCGTAGCCGATGATGCCCGCCAATCCGATGCCGAGTCCGGCTCCGATCGCAGGTGCCCAGCCGCTGTTCTGCTGGAAGATGGCGAGCAGGAAGAAGACCGATTCCAGCCCCTCGCGGACCACGGCGAGAAAGGCGAGCCCGACCAGCGCCAGCCCCTGATGGGTGCCCGAAAGCGCTGCGTCGACGCCGGCCTGCAATTCGCCCTTGATCGAGCGCGCCGCCTTGCGCATCCAGAACACCATCGAGGTCAGCATCGCCGCCGCGATCAGGCCGATCACGGCCTCGAACAGTTCCTGTCCGCGCTGGGGCAATTCACCGACAATGATGTCGAGCGCCGCGCCGGCCGCGAGGCTGACGGCACAGGCGAGTCCGACGCCGATCCAGAGTGCGGGCAGCCATTCGCGCCGCCCGCTCCTGGCCAGATAGCTCGCGACGATGCCGACGATCAGCGCGGCCTCGATGCCTTCGCGGAGCATGATGAGAAACGGTACGATCACGGCGAACCCGGCCCGGTTGCACGTCGCGATCAGGCTATTCGCGGCGCAGACTGACCGTGCCTAGGCAGGCGCAGCGCAAGGGTCAACCAAATCCTGATAGTTTAGAATGATCGTAAGATACTGATCTTGCGGCGGATACTGACCGAAAGCATGGCTCAACCGCGCTTTCTCGTCATGCTCGCCCTTGTGGCGAGCATCCACGTCTTGAACACCGCACTGCACGAACAATGACGTGGATGGTCGGAACAAACCCGACCATGACGGCGAGAGCAAGAACCTCAGCGGCGCTTGAGCAGGATCATCTTCTCCTGCGTCATGTCGTGCATCGTGTAGGGGATGCCGCCGGTGCCGTAGCCTGAGACGCGCCGGCCGGCGAAGGGCATCCAGTCGACGCGGAAGCTGGTCGGGTCGTTGACCATCACCGCGGAGGCGTCGAGCCGGTTCGCCGCCCGCATCGCGACATCGATATCCTGCGCGAAGATGCTGGCCTGGAAGGCGACCGGCAAGGCATTCGCCCGCGCAATCGCGTCGTCGAGCTTGCTGTAGCGGTAGATCGCGACGACCGGGCCGAAGACCTCCTCGCTGGAGATGCGGGCTTCCGGATCGGGATCGATCAGCACGGTGGGCTCCAGCGTCGTCTCCGAGAGGCGCTTCCCGCCGGTCGCGAGCCTCGCCCCGCCCTTGATCGCCTCGTCGATCCAGGAAGCAACGCGGTCGGCCTCCTTCGGGACGATCAGCGGGCCGACCTCGGTGTCTGCCAACGTCGGGTCACCGGTGCGCAGCGTCTTCACGCGGGCGACGAGCCGTTCGGTGAAGTCGTTGATGATCGCGTCATGGACGTAGATCCGCTGCGTCGACACACAGACCTGTCCGGCATGGTAGTAGCCGCCCTTCACGATCGGCTCGATGATCGCGCCGAGATCGGCGCTCCTGTCGACGATCGCCGGCGCGACGCCGCCATGCTCCAGCGCCGAGCGGGCGCCATGGGCGAGCTTGGAATGCAGGTACCAGCCGACCTTGGCCGAGCCGATGAAGCTGAGGAAGGCGATGCGCGGATCGGTGGCGAACTTCTCCGCCAGCGCCGTCTCCAGCGGCACGAAGGTCTGGCACCAGGCCTCCGGCAGCCCGGCCTCGTGCGCCAGCTTGACGAAGTCGAGGCAGGAGAGCGGCGTCGTGCCGGCCGGCTTGACGATCACCGGGCAGCCGACAGCGATGGCGGGCGCGACCTGATGCACGATCAGGTTGAGCGGGGGGTTGAAGGCCGAGATCGCCGCGACGATCCCGATCGGCTCCTTGGTGGTGAAGGCCCAGCGCCCATCGGCTGCAGCCGAGAGCCCCATCGGGATCTCGCGCCCCGCGAGGT